>NZ_LBKA01000031.1:0-40634 GCF_028128955.1 Bradyrhizobium sp. CCBAU 11386 | reverse complement strand
ATCGATATCGTCGATACGTCGCTGAGCGACACCGACAACAACTCGAACGTCACCTTCAGCTTCAGCGAGGCCCCGGTCGGCTTCACGCTCGGCGACATTTCCGCCACCAACGGCACCGTCACCGGCCTGGTGATGGACGACGCCACCCATTACCACGCCACCTTCACCGCCGATGACGGCTTTGCCGGCACCGGTACGGTAGCGGTGGGGACGGGCTATACCGACGCGGCTGGCAACACCGGCGTGGCCGGTTCCGACACGGTCACGATTGACCGGGCGAACCCGACGGTTGCGGTGGACATCGTCGCCACCTCGCTCAGCGACACCACCTCGACCTCAAACGTGACCTTCACGTTCAGCGAGGCGCCGGTCGGCTTCACCGTCGCCGACATCACGTCGACCAACGGATCGATCAGCGGTTTCGCCCAGGACGACGCCACCCATTATCATGCCACGTTCACGGCGACCGACGGCTTTGCCGGCACTGGTACGGTAGCAGTGGGGACGGGCTATACCGACGCGGCCGGCAACACCGGGGTGGCGGGCTCCGACACGGTCACGATTGACCGGGCGAACCCGACCGTTAGCAGCGAGGCCATCACTAGCGCCACCGGTATCCAGAACAGCACGCTCAATGCGGGCGACGTGGTGAGCGTGACGGCGACGTTCAGCGAGGCAGTGACGGTGACCGGCACACCGCAGCTGCAGCTCAACATTGGTGGTACACTAGTGCAGGCTAACTATGCTTCCGGCAGCGGTAGTTCCGCGCTGGTGTTTACCTACACCATCCTTGCAGGCCAGACCGACGCTAACGGCATCAGCATCAATGCCAATGCCTTGAGCCTGAACAGTGGGACGATCAAGGATGCAGCCGGTAACGTTGCAACTCTGACGGCTGCGGCGGTTACAGACAACGCCAGCTACAAGGTCGACACAGCGGCGCCGACGGTGAGTAGCGAGGCCATAAGTAGCGTCACTGGAATTCAGAGCAACTGGGCGAATGCGGGTGACGTGGCGAGTGTCACGGTGACGATGAACGAAACGGTGACGGTGACCGGCACGCCGCAGCTGCAGCTCAACATTGGCGGCACCTTGGTGCAGGCTAACTATTCCTCGGGAAGTGGCAGTGGGACGCTGGTGTTTACCTACGCCATTCTTGCAGGGCAGACCGATGGCAATGGCATCAGCATCAATGCGAACGCCTTGAGCCTAAATGGCGGCGCGATTACCGATGCGGCGGGCAACGCAGCAACTTTAACGGCTGCGGCTGTCACGGACAACGCCAGCTTCAAGGTCGATACCACTGCGCCGGCTGCATCCGGCGGTACAACTAACCTCGTAAACAATGGCAATGGTAACTTCTCGATCTCGGCTATCACCGATTCCGGGTCGGGCGTGGCGTCAGTCCACGTCCAAAACAACGCAAATCTAAGTTTCTCCTTTGATGCAAACCTTACTTCCGGAACAGCGGCGAACGGGACGTGGACAAAGTCGGGTACCTCCTCGGTTGGCAATAATGACAGCTTGACGATCACTCTGACGGACATTGCTGGCAACGTGACCACGGTTTCGGCTTCCGGTCCCGCGGGCATCGCGGGTGAGGCCATAAATTTAGGATTGGCCGACCCAGCAGATCGCGTCGGTGCCTCCTTGGTCACGGTCGCTGGGATTCCAGCGGGTTTTAGCTTGAGCGAGGGCACAAACAACGGCGATGGAACCTGGACGGTCCAGAGTAGCAATATTGCCGCGCTAACGGTCACATCACCTAGCACTTACACCGGTGCATTGGTGCTCAATGTGCAGGAGACTTGGATCAACGCTGACGGCAGCACTGGACACGCGGTCGTCATTGATAACATTGAAGCATATGCACAAGGTTCTCCAATCTTCGCACTGTCCGGTGATGACTTCCTGACCGGCTCCAGTGGCCACGACATGTTCGTGTTCTCGCAACCAATCGGGCATGACGTGATCTACAGTTTCGACGCCGCCTCGGATCAGATTGATCTGGTCGGATACGCCGACTTCACCGGCTTCAGCGACATCCAGGCGCACATGGCCAACGACGCTGCCGGCAATGCGGTGATTACGCTCGCCGACGGCCAGTCGATCACGCTAAATGGGGTCGATTCTTCTTCGCTCACCGCAAGCGACTTCGTGTTCGATCAAACCCCGGTCACCGAGAACGCCGGCCACATGGTGATCAGCGACGGGGCGATCCTGCCGCTCTCCGGCATCATCGACAACACCGGTGCCATCGAGTTGAACTCGACTGGAAGCGAGACCGACCTCGAGCTCATCGAACACGGCATTACGCTCCAGGGCCATGGGCAGGTCGTCCTGTCCGATAGCAGTCAGAACCTGATCACCGGAACGGTTTCGGACGTCACGCTGACGAACGTGGACAACACGATCTCCGGCGCCGGCCGCCTCGGGGATGGGGTCATGGTGCTGGTCAATCAAGGCACGATCATCGCCACCGGCACCAATGCACTCGACATCGATACCGGAGCTAACGCCGTAACCAACACCGGCACGCTCGAGGCAACCGGAACCGGTGGACTTTTGGTCCACAGCGACCTGATCAATACGGGCGTGTTGTGGGCCAATGGCGGCAACGTCACAATCGACGGCAATGTCAGCGGTAACGGAACGGCTCAGATTAGCGGTTCGGCCACACTCGAGTTCGGAGCGGCCTCATCTTCCAATGTAGCGCTCG
Source organism: Bradyrhizobium sp. CCBAU 11386 (assembly GCF_028128955.1). Classification (NCBI taxonomy): domain Bacteria; kingdom Pseudomonadati; phylum Pseudomonadota; class Alphaproteobacteria; order Hyphomicrobiales; family Nitrobacteraceae; genus Bradyrhizobium; species Bradyrhizobium sp. CCBAU 11386. The sequence goes on along the minus strand of NZ_LBKA01000031.1, from coordinate 37,915 downwards.
ACGCCCAAGCGACCGGGACAATCGTGCTCCATGACTCCTTCGACTTTAGCGGCGTCGTGTCCGGATTTAACGGGAATGACCACCTGGATCTCCTCGATGTGGCATTCGGGGCCGGCACGACCGCGAGCTATGTTGTAAATCAGGCCGGTACTGGAGGAACCCTGTCGGTGACCGACGGAGTCCACACCGCCAATGTTACCCTGTTGGGCCAGTACGACCCCGCGGGCTTCCAGACAGAGGCAGACAAGAACACGGGAACGCTTATCTGCTACCACGACTACCTGGCCTGATGCGCTGCGAGAAAGTGGGCGGGGCGAATGTTGCGGCCCCGCCTTCGGACGACGATGTCCGGCATTCGGCATTAATTTTGAAGAGGGGCGGATTTTCCGCTGATAAGAGGTCGTCGGAACACCAGTTCTTACTGGCTTGCGAGGTGGCGCACAGAGCTGCTACACACTCCGCGCGTCGCTCCGATTTCTGAAGTGATTTCAGGCCCCTGAGAGGGTCGGCGAACTGGCTGAGTACCCTCCCGCCCCAGCCAGATCTCAAGCTGTTGAGTTCATTCGGTAAGCAGTTTTACCCCAGTCACGTCTTTTGGGCGCGTTTGGAAACACCGATTCTAAGGCTCGGTTTCTAAGGCTCGTCCAGAATCGAACTAAACGGCGTGGCCATGCTGGCTTATCTCCGAGGCTTCCATCCCAACATATTACCGCGGAAGCTGATTGGGGGGCTGTTTTGCCCTCATCGTAGAATAGGGTGCCACGGCGAACGAAGCGGACAACCGGTCGAGATGAATTGCAGCCGTGCCGCAGTCCGCCCAGCCGGCGGTCTCGGGGGGCGGTCGTTGCCCGCTACCGGGGACCATTACGACTGCAAATCGCGTGGCCTTCGTTTCCTTGGCCGACCGGAACGATGGAGACCCCGCACTTTCTGCTGTTGAAAAAGCTCCCCGCATACGTCACGCAACCACTGGCTTGCCGGGTCGTGATGGAAGCGGGCGTGCCAATATTGCTTCACCGTAAAGCCGGCGATCGCCAGCGGGCAATCGATCACGCTCAGTCCGTAATAATGAGCCAACGTTTCGCCAATGTGCCTTGGCAGGGTGGCGATCAGGTCGGTCGTCCCGATGATCGCGGGTAACCCCAAAAAGCCCGGCAGCTCAAGCGCAACGTCAAGGACTATTCGCTGCTCCTGTAGCGCGGTCGCGAGCAACTGATGTCCAGTGCCGGAGCGAATGAGAACGTGCGCCTCACGCCTGAAATCCTTTGCGGTGATGCGGTCGCGGATCCGGGCATGTCTTGCGTTCGCCAAGCAGACCCAATCCTGTGGAAAGAGCGCCTGTTGGAAGTGTCCAGCGTCGAGGTCCGAGATGTAGCCGAGCGCCAGATCGGCCTCGCCGGACTGCAGCATTCGCGGGGTATCGGCGCCGATCTGTGCCGCCTCGATGCGGATGCCCGGCGCAACACCACGAACATAGGCGAGGATGGCCGGAAGCAGCGTGATGTGGCTCGCATCCGTCATGCAGATGACGAAGCGGCGTTTTGCAGTCGCCGGATCGAACTCTGGGCGAAGCTCCGCCAGACGTCGCAGCATCTCCAACGCCTGCCGGGCCGTGCCGATGAGAGCCTCGGCGCGTGGGGTCGGCAGCATTCCTTCTGCCGACCGGATGAAGAGCGGATCGTCCAACTCCTTTCGCAGGCGCGCCAGCCAGATGGAAATGGTCGGCTGGCTCTGACCGAGCTTCTCGGCGGCCTTGGTGACGCTGCCCGTGGAGAACAACGCGTCAAACAGCCGGAGCAGTCGCGGCTCCAACAGGTTCGTCTCGGACGGGTCTAAGGGCTTCATTGCGATCTGCAATAATGGTTATAAGGATCATAGCATATCCAAATACTACGCAGCCTGCTAGCACGCTTCCAACGCCAAAATCGGCGAGGGAGAAGCGTTCGGATGAGGATCTGCTTTGTCGGAGCGGGAGCCTTGGGGTCGACCATCGGCGGCACGCTGGCGCGCGGCGGTGCCGAGGTTTGGTTGATCGATCCGTTTCAGGCTCATGTCGACGCGATCAATGTCGGTGGTCTGCGGATGCTCGAAGGTGGCGCCGAGACCGTCGTGAAGGTCTCTGCCTGCACCTCCGCGGACCAGGTCGGCAACGTGGCGGACCTCGTCATCGTCCTCGTCAAATCCTACCACACGCGGGACGCGATCCGGGCGGCGGCGCCGGTCATCGGACCGCAGACGATTGTGATGTCGCTGCAAAATGGCCTTGGCCACGAGGACATCCTTTCGGAGGAAGTCGGTCGTGACCGGGTCATGGCGGGTAAGACCTACGTCGGCGGCGTGCTGCTCGGACCCGGTCATGTTCGCTCCGGGGTCGTCGGCAAGGAAACCATCATCGGCGAGCTCGATGGACGCTTGACCGAACGCGCACAGCGGATTTCCGAGACGTTCAATCGTGCCGGCGTTCTCACGCTGCTCAGCGACAACATCCTGGGCACGATGTGGGACAAGCTGTTCATCAACGTTGCCGGCGGCGGAATCACCGCCGTTACCGGCCTGACTTATGGCGGTCTCTATTCGCTGCCGATCCTGGAAGATTGCGCGCTGGCCGCGATTTCAGAGGGCATCGCGGTCGCGCAGGCGGCTGGCGTGAAGATCTCGATCACCGACCCGCGGCGCGCTTGGACGATGGCATCCGCTGGTCTACCGCCCGAGTTCAAGACCTCGATGTTGCAAAGTTTGCAGTCCGGCAACTTGACTGAGATCGACTACATCCACGGCTCCGTCGTGCGCTGGGGCGCCAGGCTCAACGTCCCGACCCCCGTCAATTCCACCCTTGTCGCGCTGGTCAAGGGCATCGAATACGCCCGCAGCGACTATCCTGGAAGGTCCTGAGACGATGTCGCTGCCCCGTGCCTACGTCGAACACGTCGCGATCCGTGTGCCGGACGTTGATCGTCACGTTGGCTTCTTTCGTGAGGTGCTTGGTCTTGCCATTCGCGACGAGCAACCCGCCGATGGTGCCCGCCCGCGTCAGGTATGGGTGCTCGGAAGCGTGCAACTCATCGAAGATCCCGATTTTGTCGGACCTGAGGGCCGCCTCGCCCATCTCGGCATCATGGTCGACGATTACGCAGGTGTGCTCGCCCGTGCCGCCGCCTGGGGCGCTAAGGCGCTGCCCGCGGGACCAAACTGGCTCGAGCTGCCGGGCGGGCTGAACGTCGAAATCTTGCAAGCCAGTGCAGGCGCTGTGGAAGCCGCCCTGGCGATCAATCCACGGGCCTAAGGAAGACGCGACATGACCGATGAGCGCTACTGGGACGATGCCAAGGTCGGTGACGAATGCGTCACCCCCGCGGTGACGGTCACCGAAGCGATGGTGAATGCCTATGCCGAACTGACGGGTGATTTCACGCCGGTCCACGTCGACGAGGAATACGCCAAGACCACGCCATTCGGCACGCGCGTCGCGCACGGGCTGTTTGGTCTGTCGCTGGCCGACGGTTTGAAGACCCGTGCCGACTACCGCTTCCTTCCCGGAATGTCGTTGGGCTGGACGTGGGATTTCAAGCTGCCGATCAAGCTCGGCGACACCGTGCATGTGAAGTTCCGCGTTGGATCAATGCGCGCCACGAAGCGGGAAGGGTGGGGCATCGTGGTGCTGCCCTCGGAGCTGATCAACCAGCGCGGTGAAGTGGTGCAGCTCGGCGAGCACCGGCTGATGATTCCGATGCGCCCGACGACCAAGGCAGCGGGAGAGCGGGCATGACCGCAAAAGATCTGCCGCTCAACGGTATTCGCGTCATCGACTACAGCCATTTCCTGGCAGGCCCGTTCATGGGTCGTTGCCTCGCCGCGATGGGCGCGGAAGTCATCAAGGTGGAGCGTCCGAAGCAAGGTGATGCGGGCCGCGCCCACGGCTATTTCAAGGACGGACAATCCGGCTACTTCCTGCAGCAGAACATGGGCAAGCAGGGCCTGTGTATCGATCTGCGCGACGAGCGTGCCCTCGACCTGATGATGAAGCTGGTCGACACAGCCGACGTCTTCATCGAGAACTACCGCCCCGGCGCACTCGATCGCCTCGGGCTCGGTTACAAGGCGCTGTCGGCGCGCAATCCCGGACTGATCTACTGCTCGGTCTCCGCCTATGGCCACACCGGTCCCTATGCCGACCGTCCGGGCTTCGGCCTGATCGCAGAGGCGATGTCGGGCGCTCTGGCGCAACTGGGCAATCCCGGTGAAGCGCCGCCGCTACTGCGGATGCCGCTGGCCGACATGTATACCGGCATTCACGGTGTGGCTGCCATCAATGCAGCGCTGGTCGGCCGCGCGTCGTCCCGGCGCGGCCAGCATATCGATCTGGCGCTGTACGACTGCATGGTCTCGATGCACGACTATGCGGTTCAGCGCTACTTCCTCTCCGGCGGTACCGACCTGCCGAAGCAGACGGGCAGCGGACAGCCGGACTCGACCGTTTACGGGGTCTTTCCGGCCAAAGACGGCAATCTTGTCATCGCTGCGCAAGTCGATGATGCGTGGCGACGATTGGCGACGCTGATTGGGGGAAACAGGTTGTCATCCGACGAACGCTTCACCACGCCTGCCGCGCGGAACGCCCATTATGCCGAAGCCATGGAGATTGTACGCAACTGGACGCTGTCGCAGCCGTCTCGGGATGCTTGTCTTGCCGCACTCGAGCAAGCAGGTGTGCCGTCCGCTCCTGTGCAGACCATCGAAGAGGTCGTGAACGATCCGCAGATCCACGCGCGTGGAATGCTGGTCGAGCAGGAGCATCCTGTCCTCGGTAAGGTGACGTTGCCGAACTTGCCCTTCCGCTTCTCCGACTGCGACACCACGGTGCGAACTCCGGCGCCATTGCTCGGCCAGGACAATCGCCGCATTGCAGGGTCACTGGGACTGTCGGCCGAGCTCGTCGAGGCGATGGTGCGCGACGGGGTCCTCTACAACGAAGCCGCAGTGCAGGAGTGAGTGATGAGCGACCGTTATGCGGTGATCGGCAACCCGATCGGCTTCAGCAAATCACCTCACATCCATGGCACTTTCGCCAGAATGACAGGACAGGACCTTGTCTATGAGGCGATCGAGGGTCCCCTCAATGGCTTCAGCGGGCGGGTTGATCAATTCCGGACCGAGGGCGCCAAGGGGCTGAACATCACTGCCCCGTTCAAGCTCGATGCCTTCGCCTACGCAAACGAGCTTTCAGAGAACGCCAAACGAGCAGGCGCTGCAAACTGCCTGAAGTTCGACGGCGATCGGATCATTGCCGAGAATTTCGACGGGATTGGCCTCGTGCGTGACATCACGGTCAATCTCGGCGTCAAAATGGCCGGCCGGCGCGTCCTGATGCTCGGCGCTGGAGGAGCAGCGCGTGGCGCGCTGCTGCCGTTCCTGCGCCAGGAGCCGTCCGAGCTGGTTCTCGTCAACCGAACGCTGGCGAAAGCGGTGGCATTGGCCGAAGAGTTTGCCGGCTGCGGCCCCCTGATCGTCAGCGGCTATGCTGAACTGGCCGACCTTGCCGAGGGTTATGACGTCGTGGTCAACGCGACATCGGCCAGCCTGCGAGGTGAGATGCCGCCGCTTCCAGGCAATGTCTTCCGCGGTGCGGAGCTGGCGTACGAGCTCGCCTACGGCAAAGGGCTGACCCCCTTTCTGCGAGCGGCCCGCGGCGAAGGCGTAGCCAAGCTGGCCGACGGCGTCGGCATGCTGGTCGAGCAGGCGGCCGAAGCTTTTGCCTGGTGGCGCGGCGTTCGACCGAGCACGGCTCGGGTCATCGCCGAGCTGACCGTCCCCTTGAGCTGACGGGCGATGCCGAGCATGCATCCGAAGTCCAGCTTTCTCGTCGGCCTGATCGGCAGCGGCATCGCTGCGTCCCGCACTCCGCCCATGCACGAAGCGGCCGCTGACGCCGCCCGCATCCGCTATCTCTACAAGAAGATCGATCTGGCAGAATTGAAACTCGGTGTGGAGGCTTTGCCGGAATTGCTCACGGCCGCAAGGCGGATGGGCTTTGACGGCTTGAACGTGACCCATCCCGGCAAGCAGGCGATCCTTCCGCTCCTGGATGAGCTTTCGCCCGACGCGGAGGCGCTTGGTGCCGTGAACACCGTGGTCATCAAGAACGGGCGAATGACTGGCCACAACACCGACTGGTTCGGCTTCGCCGAGAACTTTCGCCGCAACATGCAGGGTGCATCGCTCGGTCGTGTCGTCCAATTCGGCGCCGGCGGCGCAGGATCGGCGGTTGCTTTCGCGCTCATGAAGCTGGGCGTGCGGGAACTAACCATCATCGACGTCGACGTGGCCAAGGCGCGGAGTGTGGTCGACGGCTTGTCCCCTCGATTTGCAGAGGGGCGCTTGAGGGCCGGCCAGGATGTCGCGGCGGCCGTGGCTGCCGCCGACGGAATTGTCAACGCGACGCCGATCGGCATGGACAAGTATCCGGGCACGCCGCTGCCGACGGCTCTGCTGCGTCCCGATCTGTGGGTCGCTGAGATCGTCTACTTCCCGCTTGAAACCGCGCTGCTGCGTGCGGCGCGTGCCCTCGGCTGCCGCACCGTCGATGGCGGAGGCATGGCGATCTTCCAGGGGACCGAAGCATTTCGCCTGTTCACGGGCATCTCACCTGATCCGGACGTCTTCTTCGCCACTTTTGCATCCCTGGGAGGGTGACACCCGGCCGATGGGCGAGCGGCACGCACAACGCCCGAGAGGAAACGCAAGATGGGCTACACGCTCGATTTCTCGGTGGTTTGGCATGCTATGCCCGCACTGCTGTGGGGGTGCGTGGGTACATTGGGTCTGGCGCTTGCCGGCATGACGCTCGCAATGATGATCGGTGTCGCCGGCGTCGCGGCACGCGACTCGAAGGCGGCCTGGTTGCGCGCCATCGTGATCGGCTTCGTCGAGATCGTGCGCAATACACCTTTCCTGGTGCAGATTTTCTTCCTGTTCTTCGCCCTGCCGCTCCTCGGGTTGAAGCTCAATCCAACCGCTACCGCCATTATCGCACTCGGCGTCAATGGCGGCGCCTACGCCATCGAGATCATCCGCGGCGGCGTCCAGTCCATTCATAAAGGACAAATAGAGGCCGGCTACGCGCTCGGACTGCACAAAGGACAGGTGTTCCGGTTCATCGTGCTCAAGCCCGCGCTTCGCGCGATCTACCCCTCGCTCACGGGCCAGTTCATCATGCTGACGCTGACCTCGTCGATCTGTTCTGCGGTATCTGCTTACGAGTTGACGTCGGTTGCGCAGCGCATCGAGAGCGACACCTTCCGTAGCTTCGAGGTCTATTTCTCCGTCACCTTTCTCTATCTTGCGATCTCCTGGCTGTTGATGCTGGGCTTCGCGGTCGTCTCTCACCGCTTCTTCTCCTATCCGACACGCTGAGGGGGGACGATCATGACGCCGCATTTTGGTCTCGCCGAGTTCGGCTTCCTGCTGCGTGGGCTGCAATGGACGGTGCTGCTGACACTGGTCGCGTTTGCGGGCGGCTGCACGGCTGGGCTGGCCGTCGCGTTGCTCCGCACCTGTGGTCATAGGGGCGTGGAATGGATCACTCGCATTTACATCGGGTTGTTCCAGGGCACTCCGCTGCTGCTGCAGCTCTTCGTCGTGTATTACGGCTTGGCGCTCACCGGGCTGAAGCTCGACGCCTTCGCGGCGGTGGCGATCGGCTTCACCGTGAATGCCTCCGCGTTCCTTGGTGAGATTTGGCGCGGCGCGATACAGGCCGTGCCGCGCGGGCAGACCGAGGCGGCGATGGCGCTCGGATTACACTATTCGTCCCGCATGCGCGACATCGTGCTGCCCCAGGCAATCCGAATCTCGCTGCCGGCGACCATCGGCTATCTCGTGCAGCTCATCAAGGGCACGTCGCTCGCCGCCATCGTCGGTTTCATCGAACTCGCCCGCGCCGGTCAAATCGTATCGAACCAAACCTTCCAGCCGTTGCTCGTCTTCGGCGTGGTCGGCGCGATGTATTTCATCCTCTGCTGGCCACTGTCGTGGTGGGGCAGCCGGATGGAGGCCAGGCTCGCCCTGGCCAGTCAAAGGTAGGAACGGCGCACCTGCTCAATCACAAACAGCCATCACCAGGAGGAGATACTCATGTTGTTTTCACCTATTCGTCGCCAGCTCGGCATCGCGCTGCTGGCATTGGCGGCCATCGCCATCGCAGGCAAATCGCAGGCGGGCACTCCGGAAGACGTGAAGAAGAAGGGCGTCGTCGTCATCGGCATTCAGGGCGACAATCCCCCGTGGGGCTATGTCGACAGCTCGGGAAAGCAGGATGGCATCGATGCCGACATGGGGCGCGCCTTTGCTGAATATCTCGGCGTGAGGGCCGAGTTCGTCCCGCTGGCGGTGGCCAACCGTATTCCTGCGCTGACCACAGGCCGTGTCGACATTCTGTTCGCAACCATGGCCATGCTGCCCGAGCGCGCAAAAGCGGTGCAGTATTCGAAGCCGTATGTTGCCAACGAGATCACACTGGTCGCAGCCCAGGCAACGCCAATCAACAGCAATGCCGATATGGGAAAGTACGTTATTGGCGTTCCGAGGTCCTCCACGCAGGACACCCAGGTCACCAATAGCGCTCCAGCAGGCACCGAAATCCGCAGGTTTGATGATGATGCGGCCACGATCCAGGCGCTGCTCTCCGGTCAGGTGCAGGCTGTCGGCGCAAACAGCTTCTACCCGCAGCGTCTGAACGCCGCAAAGCCCGAACTTGGGTTCGAGCCCAAGCTTCACTTCACCGCGCTGTATAACGGGGCCTGCACCCGCCTCGGAGACAAGGAGTGGAACGAGACGGCCAATAAGTTCATCGACCAGATCAAGTCGAACGGCAAGTTGGCCAGCTTCTACGCCAAATGGATGAAGGCGCCCGTGCCCATCTTCCCGGACTCGGTCCCCGGCGTTCCCTTTACAGTTCAATAGCCACTGCGAGCGGCCAACGCACGATCCGCGTTGGCCGCCGTCTGATAGCGGAGCCGAATCCATGCAGGACAATATCCTGATCGAAATGAAGGGCGTGCAGAAGTGGTATGGCGGGTACCAAGCTCTCCGCGACGTCGATCTCACCGTGCGCAAGGGCGAGAAGATCGTGCTCTGCGGTCCGTCCGGGTCGGGCAAATCGACGCTGATCCGCTGTATCAACCGCCTCGAGCCGATCCAGCAGGGCAGCATCGTGGTGAACGGTCATCGGCTTGACGACAGCATCAAGGCTATTGATGTCGTGCGTCAGGACGTCGGCATGGTCTTTCAGAGCTTCAATCTCTTTCCGCATATGACGGTCTTGCAGAACTGTATGCTCGCACCCATCCGCGCGCGCCGCATCGGCAAGGCCGAGGCGGAAGCGATTGCGCGAAAATACCTCGAGCGCGTGCGCATCGGTGACCAGGCCGAGAAGTATCCGGCTCAGCTTTCGGGCGGTCAGCAACAGCGCGTCGCGATCGCGCGCGCGCTCTGCATGCAGCCCAAGGTGATGTTGTTTGACGAACCGACCTCTGCTCTCGACCCTGAGATGGTCAAGGAGGTGCTCGATACGATGATCGGCCTCGCCAACGACGGCATGACCATGATTTGCGTCACGCACGAGATGGGCTTTGCCCGCCAGGTTGCCGACCGGGTCATCTTCATGGCTGAAGGCCAGATCATTGAAGACGGTGCGCCCGAGGCGTTCTTCCGCAATCCCCAACACGCCCGCACCAGGCAGTTCCTTGGCGAGATCCTTGCCCATCACTGAACGGAGGTCTTTCATGAGTCGTCTTGTCTACGTCCTCAACGGACCAAATCTCAATTTGCTCGGCAAGCGCCAGCCCCACATCTATGGCCACGAGACGCTCGCGGATGTGGAGCGAGATTGCCGTGCGCTGGCCGGGGAGCTCGGCCTGGAGATTCGCTTTCACCAGTCGAACAGGGAGTACGAGCTGATCGACCGGATCCACGAGGCGCGCGAGACGGCTGCCGGGATCGTGATGAATCCCGCGGCTTTCACCCATACGTCAGTCGCCATCCTGGATGCGCTGAACACGTTCGAGGGGACAGTGATCGAGGTGCATATTTCCAACGTGCACAAGCGCGAGGAATTCCGTCACCATTCGTTTGTGTCCAAACGGGCTGATGGGGTCATCGCAGGCTTCGGCACCCAGGGCTATCTGCTCGGCTTGCGCCGCGTGGCCAAGCTTCTTGACGACAAGAAGGAGTAGCATCGGATGAGTGTACCCGTCCGCCTTTCGGTGATGGGAGCGGGTCTCATCGGCAAGCGACACATCGAACACATTCTCGCGCGGCCGGAGGCGAGGCTGTCGTCGATCGTCGATCCGGCGCCTGCGGCACGAGAGCTGGCGGTTTCGCTGAAGGTGGACTGGTTTCCGTCCTTTCAGGATATGCTCTCCGAAAATCGGTCGGAGGGGGTGGTTGTCGCCACCCCTAATCAGATGCATGTGGCCAACGGCATGGATTGTATCGCTGCGGGCATCCCAGCGCTCATCGAGAAGCCGTTAGCGGATGACGTCGTCGCTGCACATGCCCTGGTCGAAGCTTCCGAGCGGGCGGGCGTGCCGCTGCTCACCGGCCATCATCGCCGCCATAACCCGATGATCCAGCGCGCCAAGGCTGAGATCGACAGGGGCCGGCTGGGCCAGATCGTGTCGGTGCATGGCATGTTCTGGCTGATCAAGCCGGACGACTATTTCGATGTGGCCTGGCGTCGCGAGAAAGGGGCGGGTCCTGTTTTCCTGAATCTCATCCACGATGTCGACCTGCTACGGTACCTCTGTGGGGATATCGTGGCGGTACAAGCTGCCCAATCCAATCGGCTGCGTGGAAATGAGGTTGAAGAGACAGCGGTGATCCTCCTGCACTTCGCCTCCGGCGCGTTGGGAACAGTCAATGTCTCCGATACCATCCAGTCGCCTTGGAGCTGGGAATTCACCACCGGTGAGAACTCGGCCTACAGTCATACGCAGGAGAGTTGCTACCAGATCGGCGGCACGAGGGCATCGCTGGCTATTCCGCAACTCGATCTATGGCATCATCCTAGCAAGGCTAGCTGGTGGGCGCCGATTGAGCGCGAGCGGCTGAGCTACGAGAACGAAGACCCGCTTGCTCTGCAGATCGCCAATTTCTGCGGAGTCATCCGCGGTACGGCCGAGCCTGTGGTGAGCGGGCGCGAAGGGCTGAAAACCCTCACAGTGATCGACGCGGTCAAACGCGCGGCGGAAACCGGAGATTTCATATCGGTCCGAAATTCGTAAGCTCCCTTTTCATTTGGAAACAACCGCCAAGCTATTGATATTACTAGGGCAGAATTCTGCGCTTCTTTCCAAACGCGGATTGAAATCATTGAATAATCAAACTGATTTTGATTCCGCGTATCGAACGAGCCCGGCATCGGTCGCTTCGGAAAATGCTCAATGAAAATCAAAAGGCTAGCGTGCGGCGTACGACGCGTTCTCATTGATTCAGAGCCGCGTCATGTCGCAAAAATTTCCGAGTGTTTTCAATGAAGCGTTGCCGGAAACTCCGCGCGACATGGACGCGACATGATTTTTTCCCAGGACACTCCGGAGAGGGCTCAACTGCCATCATACGGGCATTCCGAAATGGCCAACTCCTGGGAGATAAACCGGCGGGCCAGCGCACGAAGAATATGTGCCGCGACGTGCAGGCGCCTCAATTCAGGCAATTCGTCAGGGTCGGACGGATTGGTGATGCTTGAATGGGCGACCGCAACCCGACAAGCCTTATTCAGATACTTCTGCGGCTCCTCATTGCCGCGCTCTCTTTCAAAATCAGCGACGCGGTCAGCGAGCATTTGCTCGGTCTTTAGTGCCGCATAATTCAAGGCGATCCAGTCTCGTACCTTGGCTCCCTCGAAGTCTCCGAATTTGAGCTCGATGATCTTGTAGTAGGACAGTATCGCGTAGCTGATAAAGTAGTTCTGCTCAGCATTACGTCCCTCCCTGTAGAGGCCAAACGCTTTGCGAGCCTCGCGCGACGAGGGAAGTCTTCTGTCGAAGATCCAGTGATAGGCAGTCGCAAAGCCGAGATTCTGCTTTGGCACCGGCACCGGGATAGGGTTGCCCGACCATCCTTCTTGAAGGATTGCAAAATTGTCATCGCACCACGCCATCAAACTCAGCAGGCGATTGATGAGCGATACTGCATTTTCCGACGTGATACCCTGACCGACCAAATCGATGTGGATGGAAGTGGTGTGCTCGCGAGTTCGAGGCATCAGTATCAAGCGGTAGGCCGTCATGCTCGACCATATGCTTGAGCAGGTCGGCAAAAGTCGCGTTCTCGACCCACCACTTTTCGCCCTTTCTGACGGGGCGCGCTTCTTGCTTGGCCTTTTCGGCGACGAACTGTCTACGCCTCAATAATTCTTTGGCGCCATATCTGTCGTTCAGCGCGAATTCTAGCGCCGTCAATCCGACCAATTCGCCGGCTTTGATCAAGTCGAAATCAAGCCATGCGAGCACGTAGACACCCCTAATGGAAGAGAGTGCTGCCAACGCCCCAGGCCTCGAGCGCCGCTTTGATGGCCAGCCGGCTACGCTGCAGCAAATGTGCTAAGGCCGGTCGTCGGCCCTCCGCCACGCTGCTGCAACTGATGTCGCGCCCCCGCCTAGCCTCTCCGGAGACTTGATCGTGTGCAATCTCTCCTCGATGACAAAAAACGTCGACGCGATCCGTCACCTGTTCGGCGCACTGAACAGCGATGTCGGCAACCTGCCATCGATACCAGGCATTTTTCCCGACTACCCCGCGCCGATCGTGCGCAACGGTGCCGGGGGACGCGAGATCGTCATGGCACGCTGGGGCATGCCGAGCTCGCAGCGGGCCCTGATGGACGCAACGAAGAAGCGCGCGGACAAGCTGCAGGCCAAGGGCAAGACCGTCGATTTCAAGGAATTGCTCCGGATGGAGCCGGACGGCGGCACGACGAACATCAGGAATGTCAGCAGCACCCACTGGAAGCGATGGCTCGGACCGGACCATCGTTGCCTGGTGCCGTTCACGTCGTTTTCCGAGTATGACACGATCGACGGCAAGAAAGTGCCGGTCTGGTTCGCTCTGGACGAGACGCGGCCTCTGATCGCATTCGCCGGGCTATGGACCAATTGGACCAGTGTGCGCAAGGCGAAGGAAGGCGAAATCACCGCCGACGTCTTCGGATTCCTCACCTGCGAGCCGAACGCGGAGATCAAGCGCGTCCATCCCAAGGCGATGCCGGTAATTCTGGCGACGGTGGAGGAGTACGAGGTCTGGCTACGAGCCCCCTGGGACGAGGCGAGGTCGCTGCAGCGCCCCCTACCGGACGGCTCCCTGCGGATTGTCGCCACCGGCGACAAGGAAGACCCGGCGCCGGTCACGTGAGCGAGCCAATTTATCAGCAAGCTGCTGCCAAGTCGGAGTTCGCAGCTGTGCATAGGGCGGCGGAACACGTGGACAAGGGCGGCTCCAGTGATTTCGAATCCCTGCCCTGTGCTAACCGCCGGGAACGACGCGGGCGGCACAACGATTCGTCCCGACGGAAGCGATCTCGATGCTGATGACGAAGCAGAGAAGACCGACGCTGCGTGGCTGGGCCATCTCCGTGCTGCAGGAAGCCGGCGCTATCCACGAATGCGAGGAGCACGGTTGGGTGCAGGATAGCGCCGATCCCCACGCGCGCGAGCGCGCCTTCGAGATCGCTCGTCGGGAACCGCCATCCGGGGCATCATCGGAAGTGGCCCTCGCTGAGCTTCACGATGTGCTGGACTCGATCGGCGATACGTGCCCGGAGTGTCCGGCGAGGACCTAGGTCGTGAACTCATAAATCCGAATGCGTGAGACTGGGTTGAAGAGATCTCCGCTTGCCTGTAATCAAGAAGGATAGGCTTCACCCATGGAGCCTGAATACCTGCATTTTCGCCCGGAACAACCGCTACCCGAATTTGCGTCGAGGCCGCATCGAACAATCATTATTGCCGAGGAGCCGGTCAGCGAAGCGTGGCGGAACAGGATCGCGGCGTGGCTCGTAAGATGCGGGTGCCTCTATGTGATCGCGTGGGGCGTCGATTGCGAGGCGTGGCACGATAGTGCTGATTGGGCGAATCGCGAAGCGTTCAACTTCAGCGACATTCCCGACGACCACCTTGTGATGACCACGTGGCATGACGACGAACCTTTGTCAGAAGCGCTGTGGTTTGCCGGTAATTGCGCCGTTCACCCCGAAATCGAACTGAGCGAAACGATAATTATCCATGTCTCTAGGGAAGAGCGACGCTCGGGCATATTGCAGTCCTACCACGACAGCCAAAAATTGGCCGAGGACGGGTGATCTGCCACCGCCGCATTCTCGTTAATGGCAGAACGTCGCTTTACCCCTGCGATGCAAAAGCTTTCACATCGCACCGGATACTGATTCAGCTTGGGCATGACCCGATATGACCTGACGGACTTCGAATGGTGCGTGATCGAGCCGCTTTTGCCCAACAAACCGAGAGGCGTGCCGCGCGTAGATGACCGCCGCGTGCTTAACGGCATCTTCTGGGTACTACGATCCGGTGCGCCATGGCGCGACCTGCCTGAGCGCTATGGCCCACGCACCACCTGTTACAACCGCGTCGTGCGATGGCGGAAGGCAGGCGTATGGGACCGGCTGATGGATGCCATCACAGCCGCCCATGATGGCGAGCTGCAGATGATCGACAGCACTTCCATCCGAGCGCATCAGCAGGCTGCGACGGCAAAAAAAGGGGGCCCAGATCATTGTCTCGGTCGCAGTCGAGGCGGGCTCACGACAAAGATCCACGTCGTCGTTGACGCGCAAGGCCTCCCGATACGGCTAAGCCTGACGGCGGGGCAAACCCATGACGGGCAGGTCGTGGACCGCTTGCTCGATCATCTCGGCCCGCGCACCATCGTGCTCGCCGACAAAGCCTATGACGCTGACCGCATCCGCGATCTGATCCAGGGCCAGGGTGCTACCCCCAACATTCCGCCGAGGAGACACCGCAAGTGGAAGCCCTGCTTCAGCAAGCGGCTTTACCGCGAACGCAACCTGATTGAACGGTTCTTCTCCAAGCTGAAGCACTTCCGTCGGGTGGCCACCCGCTACGACAAGCTCGCCGCAAACTTCCTTACCATGGTCCAACTCGCCTCGATGCGGCTGTGGCTGCGCGCTTATGAGTCTACGGCCTAGTCTAACGCGGCGATGAGTGGACGGCGAATCTCTATAATCTAAGAATGGTCCGGTCCGATTCAGAGCAAGGCGACTCGAACGCGCCTCACCGCAAGATCATCCATATCGACATGGATGCGTTCTATGCGTCTGTGGAACAACTGCACCGTCTGGGCAGCCACGCTAGAATCCTTGGGTTTTCCCATGGCCTTGGTCAGGCGCGTGAGTGCAGCGACGAAGAACTGCGAAACGCGCCGCGAGAACGTTACGACGCATCCGCAATTCAAACGGAATTGGACGCTTCGGTGCTACCTCTCAATCCACACACTCATGCCCGGCTCAAGGTCTGTCGACTCTCCTTTGGGATCGAGGCGCAAGCGCAGCGTATTGCGGTCATGATCGCCGATCACCCGCTCGGCCTGCCAGGTGGCAAACACGCCGAGCGGCCGCAGCTCTGTGATGACCGCCTTGGTCGCGCTATTGGCGCCGTTCCGCATCACGTTCGCGGCTGCTCCCATCGCGAGACGATCGAGATGGTCCTCACGCACGTTGAACGAGAGCCATTGCCGGCCCGCGGCCTCGACCATCAGGATCGGCTGGCCCGCGTGAACATTTTCGCCCACCTCGGCGGCGATGACGCTGACCACGCCGTCGGCCGGCGCGCGCAACACCATCTTGTCGAGGCGGCGCTCGAGCACGGTGACCGCGGCGGCCGCAGCCTGCACCTGCGTGTCGGCGATCGCGCGCTCTTCCCGGGTCGGTCCCGCCATGGCCGCATCGTAATTGGCCTGGGCCTCGGCCGCGTCGGCGCGCGCGCTGGCAACGTCGTTCTCGGCCTGGTCGAGCGACTGCTGGGATTCGAAGCTCTGGCGCGCTAGCGTGCTGGTTCTGGTGAGCTGGGCCTGCACATAGTCGAGGCGGGCGCTGGCCTTGGCGATCGCGGCTTTCAGCGAGTCGACCTGCTCGCGGCGGACGCCGGCATAGACGTTGTTGCGGCTTGCGACGGCGGACGCGAGCGCGGCACGCGCCTGGTCCGCCTGCGCCGTCAACTCCACCGCGGAGAGCCGCGCCACGACGTCGCCGGCCTTCACAGAGGCACCCTTCTCGACCGCGATCGAGACCAACTGGCCGTTGACCTCCGGCTCGACCCTGATCTCAGTCGCAAGCACGACGCCGACGATGGCTGCCGGCGGAGCCGATTGGCGCATGACGTAGAGCAGCGCGCCCGCCGCGACCAGCGCGAGCGGGCATGTCCCTGTCTCCGCTTGACGGCAAATGCCGAGATCACCGCGAGCGCGAAGTAGCCGAGCACCAGGCACCACAATGCGAGCCAGTCATGCGCAACCTCCCAGATGCCGGCGCCGAGCTGGTTGATCCGCACGAGGCCGTCGATCGCGGAGTCGGCCGGGAACAACCGGCCGGCGCTTATATGTGGGGCTTCGAGCGGCACGGGATCGTTCCAGATCTTGTTACCCTCGCAAGCCGATGGGAAATGGATTTCCAATTGGCGCTGTCCTCGGCCGCAGAGCGCCGATGGAGCAATTTGGTGCCACCTCTCGCTACTCAAACACATTCGCTGGAAATACAGTCGGAATAGCGACAGCGGACGCCGTCGTAAAGATCCTGCAGCGCGACCAAATCCCACAAAAAGCGCTTGCGACGAGCCAGCGCCTCCGAGCCGGGTTGGAGAAAATGGCAAAGCAGTCGTATGGAATTCGCTCAATTCGAAACGCCGGTCTCTTCTTTGGCGTCGACATAGGGCCTGAAGGAACGCCGGCCGCAGGCCGGCGTGCGATGGCCTTGGATGTGGTCAACGGAATGCGGTTTGGCGGCGTACTTATCAGCACTACAGGGGCCAATGAGGATACACTTAAAGTGCGCCCTCCGCTCGTTTGCCAAGGCGAGCATGTTGACCTCTTCCTTGCAACCGTGGAGCGCGCGCTCATCAATATCGCAGGCTAAATCGCAGACGTCCGGGTGCGAGCTGCCGCGGAGGGCTCTCAAATCTGATGCCCTTCCGCTTCAAATGTCATCTTGCACTGTGCTTGCAGCCATCGAGCAAGATCGTGTGCTTTCCCGGGCAGCTCAGGTTCTCCTGTCCAGATGAGGCCATAGTGGCTTTCGTCGCGATCGAAACCGGCAGGTGCGATGAGCCGCCCTCTATCGATGTCGTCCGTTGCCGCGAGCTGAGGGCAACGCCCAACCCCGCTTTTGCGGCTTCGACCATGAGGAAGTGGTGGTCGTAGAGGCGAATTTCGAGCATTGTCCCGTCGCGTTGGACGATATCTGCGAGGTCGTGCTGCATAATCTCGGGTTCAGGCAGACCGGAATAGCGTGTCACGGTAGCTTCATGCTGCTGCGCCTCAGATACTCTCTCGCTGAATGATGGTGCGGGGATCTCGAGTCCGATGCAACCTTCGGCTTCCTCAGGACGCTACGTTGAGCGAATCTGGAACAGAAACCCGGCGATGATCATGAAGCGTCGGCCGGATAGGCCGGCACTGTGAAGTGAAAAATTGCGCCGCGGGGCAGGTTAGGGGTCACCCACAAGCGCCCGGCATGAGCTTCGATGATCGAACGGCAGATCGACAGTCCGACCCCCAGACCGCCCGGCTTCGTCGTGTAGAAGGGGGCGAAGACCCGCTCGAGACTTTCCGGCGCCAATCCCGGTCCCGAGTCTTTCACCTCGACGAGAACACCGTCAGGCGCGGCCTGACCGGTGGTGATGAGCACCTTTCTGGCTCCGTCCAGCACCGTGCCCATTGCCTGGACAGCATTGATAATCAGGTTGAGGACCACCTGTTGCAATTGGACGCGATCGCCCTCGACAAGCGGCAAGCGCTCTGCAAGTTCCGTCTGCACCGAGACACCGTTCTTCAGGGCTTCGCCGCGGGTAAGCTCAATCACGTCCCGGATTGCCTCGTTGATGTCCAAGCGATCCTTCCGGGGCGGTGCTTTTTTGATGAGATCGCGAATTCGCTGGATGATGTCGGAGGCCCGAGCGGTATCGTTCATGATCCAGCCCAGTGATTCCCTGACCCTCTCAAGATCCGGCGGGTTTTTGTCTAAGAACCGCACGGCCGCACCAGCATTCATGGACGTCGCGGCAATCGGCTGGCTTACCTCATGGGCGATCGAGGCCGTGAGTTCGCCCATCGTGGCAAGGCGGTTCGCATGCGCCAGCTCCCTCTGCATCTCGCGCAAGGCCTCCGTGGCCCGTTTGTGTGCCGTGATGTGCCGCCCGACGCCGCGATAACCGACGAAGTGCCCGGATTTGTCGAACACCGGCAGCCCGGAGACGGACACATAGCGCTTGCCGCCGTCGGGCGTAGGGCGCGCGAGCTCGAAATCACGAAATGGCAAGTGGGCATCCAGCGTTTCCCGATGCCTGCGCCAAGCCTCCTCGTCGGGCTCCAAGTAAGGCACTTCCCAGCGCGTTTTACCGATCTCGGAGACCGACGCGGGTGCGTCCACCAGGCCTTCGGCGAACTCCTGCCTTATAAAGCGATGCTGCGCATCGGATTCCCAGTACACGTCGAAAGAGAATTGTACGAGAGTCCGAAAACGTTCCTCGCTTTCCCGCAGAGCCTCTTCCGACCGTTTGCGCTCCGTCAGGTCGACGACAAACGAGACGCCCTGGTCCCGTTGCTCGTCAAACGCAGCCATGCCGATCAACACTGGCACGCGGCTTCCGTCCTTGCGGAAATACTCTTTCTCGAACGGCTGCACGCGGCCCATTTTCTTTAGCTCCGGAATCCACCATCGCTTGTGGCGGTCGAGCCATTCCGACGGTGTCAGGTCAGTCCAGAGCAGGCGGCCCGAGACGAGATCCTCACGGTCGTATCCCACGATGCTGAGAAACGCATCGTTGGCCTCCAGAATCGGACCTTCAAGCTCCCAGATGATGATTCCGATGATGTTGGCATCGACAAGACGTCGGATTTTCGCTTCGCGCTCCCTCACATCGCGGTACAGGGTCGCATTTTCCAGCGCGATTGCAGCCTGCGAGGCGAGCAGCTTCAGCACCGCAATTCGCGCCGGTGCAAAAACGTGGGGCGTCAACGTATTCTCAAGGTAGAGTACGCCAATGAGCTTGCCATGGTTGATCAAGGGCAGGCAGAGAATGGAACGGGCCTTGCGCTGATTGACGTAGGGGTCCTTGGCAAACGGAGGCTCGACGGCGGCATCGTCGACTACGGCATATTCCCTCGCTCGCAGGACGTAGTGAAGAACGGATTCCGGAAGCAGGTCCGCGGTCACGCGTGCTTCTTGCAGTTCGACGACGACTCTGTCGCCGTGGGTCGTAGCTTCCGCCTCGATGCGCGGCCCGGTGTCGTGCGATAGAATCAACAGACCTCGGTCAGCACCCGCTTGTTCAATGGCCGTGCGCATGAGAGTGTCGACGAGCTTCTCCAGCACGATCTCGCCCGACACCGCTTCCGACACCTTGATGACGGTGGCAAGGTCAAGGTGCTCGACCGGCGCCCCGATTGTGCTCATCGGGCCGGGCTCCGATCTCTCCTCCCTCAGGTGCGGGTACATACGCTCGAGCTGCCTCACCTTGCCGTCGGCTCGCCAGCGCTGATAGCCGTAGCGGGCATCCCGCAAATAGGCATGCGCGATCGTTTCGAATCCTCGCGCCGTATAGAAGCGCGCAGCAAGTTCGCTGGCGAGCGCTTCATCCTGCACGAAACCGTTTTCTCGGGCCGACCGGATGGCGCGATCGTAAAGACGCATGGCGTCGAGATCGCGGCCTTCGATGCGTACTAATTCGGCTTGCACAAGCAACGCGCGGCTTTCGAAGTTCTGCGGGCATCCATGCGCCCAGCTGTCGAGTTGTTGCTTGTGCTCGGAAAGCAGCTGGAGGTAATGCGAGCGCTCGTCGGCTGGAGCCGTGTCCAGGCAAACCGCAAGAGTCAGCGCGCGATAGAAATTGTACTCCGCAATCTCGAAATATGCGAGAAAAGACGGGGATACGAGCCGCTCTGCCTGAGCTGCTGCCTCGATGGCAGATGCATAGTCGGCGGCGTAGTAACGCGCTTGCAGCTTGCGGATCCAATATCGCCAAGCCGCATATGCCAACCGCGGGTCGCCCGCGAGATGCTCTTCAAATCGGCTCTCGTCCAATTCGGCGTCGCTGAAGCAGCCAAACTCCGGTGTCAGTCCGCGCAGCGTGCGGATCAGCCCAAGCTGCGCCCTGATCACATCGGCGACGAGCCAGAACTGCGTCTTTTGCGCGAACTCGAGCGCGGCTTCCGCTTCATTCTGGATCTCTGCCAGCGGTTCACCGCCTGCGAGAAGGTGCGTAATCAAAGCGCCGCGCGCAATATTCGCAAAGCTCAAATCGCCTGTTTCCTGCGCCGCCCCGAGCGCTGTCCGCACCAGGGGAATGGCCGTGCGGAGGTGGCGCGTCCAGGCAACGACGTGCCCGAACCCCAGGTAGACACGTGCCTTGAAGCCAAGGAGCCCACCGTTCTCCACCAAATCCACGCCGAGCTGGCCGAAGCGAAATCCCGACTGATAATCACCGAACCGGGGCCCCAGCAGCATTCCGAGCCAGACATAAGCGAAACAAGACGCACCGCGGTTGCCATGTTCGAGACTCACGTTGGCCATGCGAGCAATGACAAGGCAGTGCAGATTTGTATCGGTGAACAGGGCCGGCGGCAGCAGCTCTGCGAGCACGTCCATGGTTGCACACCATGTCGCATCATTCATCGCCGGCAGAGCGATGAGTGCTTCGATCGGGCGGCTCCCGAGCTGCCGCCACATCTCTTCGAATTCCCGCCGAACCTCCTCGTCGCTCGGGTGCGGCGACCACGAGATGTCAACGCGCTGGAGGTATTCGAGGCCCACATCGACGGCGCGGTCGCTCTGAGCCAGCGTCATGTAGAGCGGTACGCGCACACAGGTGATCGCGGCGAGATCGACCAGGTTTGCGGCGCGATGGGCCAGCATCGTAAGCCGCTGCTCCGCTGCCGCCAACGCGCCGGTGAGGAATTCGCATTCGGCGCGAAGCAGGTTGAGCGCAAAGGCGAGTTCGTATTGCTGCTTCCAGCAGTCTTCCTGCAGCAGGCGTGCTCCGTCGACCAGATATTTCAGCGCCGGCGCGTAAGCCGTCGAGCGTTTGGCGCGTTTGCCTGCGAGCAGATTGAGCTCGGCCAGCTGCTCGCGTTCATCTGGCGAGGTTATCAAGGCCGCGCCACGGTTTAGCTGGTTGACGATCTCGAAGACGGTCTTCTCGCGCCCCTCCCGCATAGTCTGCGCCAGAAGTTGCCGGCCGAGTCGCAGATGGACCGCCGCGCGTTGATCATCTGCGATCAGTGAATAGGCGGCTTCCTGAACGCGGTCGTGCACAAACCTGTAGGCTCCCGTCTGGTGCTCGACCAATTCCTGGCGAACGGCCTCCCACAGATCGGAATGAACCTGCTGCTCGGAGCGCCCGAGGACGATCGAGAGTGTCGTGCTTTCGGCGATGTTGCCGAGACAGGCCAGCTGCTGCAGCGTATTCAGTGTGCCAGCCGGCAGGCGGCTCAGCTTCTCGATCATCAGGTCCACGACATTGTCGGTATGATCCTTGAGGTGAATGCGATCCAAATCCCAGCACCAGCACCCTGCGTCATAATCGAACCGGACCAGCCCCTCTTCGGCAAGCGCGCGCAGGAACTGAATGACGAAGAATGGGTTGCCGGCCGTTTTATCGTGGATCAGCTGCGCGAGCGGCGCGGCACGCTTCAAATCGCAGCGAAGAGCATCTGAAATCAATTGCGAAATGTGTTCGCCGGCGAGCGGCGCAAGGATGATCTGCTGCACGTTTGCGCCAGCGGTCCTTATGGCTTCAAGCCTCCGCCGCAATGGATGAGCGGCGGTGACTTCGTTGTCGCGATAGGCGCCGATCAGCATCAGGTATTGCAGATCGGACCGGGTCAACAGGTCCTCAAGCAGGTCCAGCGTAGCGGCGTCGAGCCATTGCAGATCGTCGAGAAACAACGCCAATGGATGCTCGGATCGTGCGAACACCCCTATGAAGCGCCGGAGCACGAGATGGAAGCGGTTTTGTGCCTGCCGCGGGGGCAGCTCAGGAACGGGCGGCTGCTCTCCCATGATCAGCCGCAATTCAGGGATCAAGTCGGCAACGAGCCGTCCATTTGCACCCAGCGCATCATGAAGGGCTTGGCGCCACCCCGTTAGTTCGGCGTCATTCTTGCTCAGAAGAGACCGCACGAGGCTCTGAAAAGCCTCGACCAGCTTGGAATACGGAATATCGCGTTTGTACTGATCAAACTTGCCTGAAGCGAACAGTCCATGCGACGGAACTAGCCGATGATGGAGCTCATTGACCACCGAGGACTTGCCGACGCCGGAATAGCCGGAAACCAGCACCAATTCCGGCGCGCCGCTTTTAATCATGCGGTCGAAGGCAGCCAGCAAGGTTTGGATCTCGCGGTCTCTTCCATAGAGCTTTTCGGGAATCAGCAGTCGGTCGGGCGTATCGTATCGCCCGAGTGCAAACTCTTCGACGCGATGTCTGCTTTCCCATTCACTCAGGCAGCGGCGTAGATCATGCTCGAGGCCCGACGCGCTCTGATAGCGTTGCTCGGCGGACTTGGCGAGCAGCTTGAGGACTATGGCTGAGATTGGGGCCGGTACAGTGCTCACCCGCTCGCTCGGCGGCACTGGCTTCCTCGCAATGTGGCAATGCACCCACTCCATCGAACGTGCCGCGGTGAACGGCAACGAGCCGGTCAGCATTTGATAGAGCGTCACACCAAGCGAGTAGAGGTCGCTACGGAAATCGATCGAGCGGTTCATCCACCCGGTCTGTTCGGGCGCCATGTAGGGGAGCGTGCCCACGATAAACTCGGGCGGTCCTGGCGAGCGTCGCTCCCGGACCAGGCGTGAGGCAATACCGAAGCCGGTGAACCGGATCCGTCCGTCCTCGCAGTTCACCAGTATATGCGACGGTTTCACGTCCTGGTGAACGAGGCCGCGCTGGTGCACCTTGTTCAAAGCTGCGGCGATGCCGATCGCCAGCCGCAAGAAGCGTCCGATGTCCATGGGCGGCCCAAGCAACTGCTCGAGCGGCTGGCCGCCAGGATCCTCGAGCAGCAGAATTGGGTGACCGCCGGCGGACTCCAGCCCGAACGGCCGCATTGCCCACGCCCCGTCCAATTGGTCCTTCAGTGCAAACTCGTGAGCGAGACGATCGAAGACGCCGGACGAAGCGTGCTTCATCTTGGGAAGCACCGCCAACACAGCTCTGGAGCCGCCTTCCGAATCTGGGCGCAATGTCCGGCAAAAGATGCGGGCATCGTCCTCCCATAGCACTTGGAACCTGCTGTCCATGCGCGTCGAACCGAAACAGTGGGTTCAACCTGAAGCCTCCGCGTGACCCAATGCTGGGAGAGGAGGTACTGTCCTAAGCTCTGTTGCCAGCCGACTCTGCCACAAACGCGCGGGTGTGCCCAGCGTAAGCTGCGGCGCCGGCGAAAGCACGGCGAAGAAACGGCGACGAGCGGCGGATCGCCGCACAGGTTTTTCCTGCAATCGTTGGTTTATGCCCGCTCAGAGTTATCGGATTCAGGACTGTGTCTCGCTGTGGCGCGTTTGCCGCCGACAGCACATCACTTGTTCTGACGCATCTTCAAAGCAACATCCTGCCGAACTTTGCTTCAGTTTGATTGCGCAATGCCGTCGGACCCAAGATAGGCTGTAGTCAGTTTCGAGATCGTCAGATGGTCTCGCAGTGTTTGGAATGTAGCGCTGTTTCATAACGTCTTGCGGAAGTCCTGCACGCGTTGCGCTTCGCAAGTTTGCCTCAAGGAGGTTGCTAGTGAAAATCGGTGTGCCCAGGGAAATCAAGACGCATGAGTATCGGGTAGGCCTGACGCCCGGTGCCGTCCGCGAGTATGTGGGGGCAGGGCATGCCGTCCTAGTCGAGACCAATGCAGGCGCTGGCATCGGCGCGACGGACGACGACTATCGAAGGGCTGGCGCAACTATTCTAGGGTCCGCGCGCGAGGTGTTTGCATCAAGCGACATGATTGTAAAGGTCAAGGAGCCCCAGCCTTCAGAATGGACGCTGCTCCGAGAAAACCAGATCCTGTTCACTTATCTCCATCTGGCGCCCGGCCCAGAACAGGCAAAGGGTCTCCTGAATTCCGGATGTACGGCGGTCGCCTATGAAACCGTGACGGATGCGCAGGGCGGACTTCCGTTGCTTGCGCCGATGAGCGAGGTCGCGGGTCGGCTGGCGATCGAAGCTGCGGGTGCGGCCCTCAGGCGGCATGCGGGCGGGCGAGGGCTGTTGATGGGCGGCGTTCCCGGCGTTCAACCGGCGCGCGTCGTGGTCCTCGGAGGCGGGGTCGTCGGTACGCATGCAGCACGCATGGCGGTGGGCTTAGGCGCCGAGGTCACGATTCTCGATCGCTCGATACCGCGGCTTCGTGAGCTGGATGAGTTGTTCGAAGGACGTGTTCGTACCAGGTTCTCGACAATAGACGCTCTCGAGAACGAGGTGTTTTCCGCGGACGTCGTCATCGGCGCAGTGCTCGTTCCGGGTGCGAGCGCGCCAAAACTTGTCAGTCGCGGCATGTTGAGCTCGATGCGTAAGAGAGCCGTGATCGTGGACGTCGCTATCGACCAGGGCGGATGCTTCGAGACATCGTGTCCTACGACGCACGACGATCCGACTTACGAGGTGGATGGCGTCATCCATTATTACGTCGCCAACATGCCCGGAGCTGTACCGCTAACGTCAAGCCAGGCATTGAATCACGCCACGCTGCCATTTGGTCTGGCTCTTGCCAACAAGGGCTTCGCAGCCGTGCTCGAAAACCTCCATCTGCGTGCAGGGCTGAATGTGCATCGCGGGCGGCTAACCTCCGAGGCTGTGGCCGAAAGTCTCGGCCTGCCATGTTCACCAATCGAACAGGCTGCAGCCTGATCCGATTTCAGCCGTGCCTAAAGCGCGATGAGATTAGGTTGAAATCGTCATCGCGCTTTAGCTCTTTGTTTGAGCATGATCTCCGCGCAAACGCGTTCCGCGTTTGTCGCGAGGGAAAACCGCTTCACACTTTTCCGGATCATGCTCTAGCGGGCGTTTCCTCCCAAACTTGGGCCACTCCTTCGGAGTGGCTCTTTTTTTATAGACAAGCCAATTTGGGTGATCGAGCTGCCTCAGCGGGAGAGCCGCCGATTGGGATTGGAGGAATGGATGCCCCACCTGAGCGCCCGACAGTTCAAGCGAGAGTCGCGTTCCTCAACGGCCGAACCGTCGCGCCGGCGTTCATGATATCCGCTGGATCAAATGCGGTCTTGATACGGCGCATCGCCGCAATGCGGCCGAAGTCGCCGTACCGTTCCAGAAGATGCTTCTTGAACCGACCGACGCCGTGCTCCGCGCTGAACGTGCCGCCGAGCGCCGCGGCCGTGTCGTAGAGTTGCAGCGACAGGCTGCTTTCGATCCGCTTGGTGAATTCCACCCGGTCGGCGTCGGGAGGAACGAGCACGTTGTAGTGCAGATTGCCGTCGCCGACGTGTCCATAGACGGACAGCTCAAGGTCGGTGTCATACGACCGCACCTGCGTGTCGGCTAATTCCAGAAAGCGCTGTATCGAGGAAAGCGGTACCGAGATGTCGTGCTTGACCGACCCGTTTCGGCGCTTCTCGCCCTCGGGGATGGTCTCGCGGACCTGCCACATCGCGGTGCGCTGTGATCCGCTCTGCGCCAGGAACGCGTCCTCGATCCATCCCGACTCAATCGCCTCGGCTAGAACGGCTTCCATCAGCTCATCGACATCGAGATGCCGCGAAGAAGAGGCGATCTCGGCGAGTACAGCACCTCCCGCGCCGGCGCAGACCGAGGGCGGGTTGGTCATCGCGTCGGTCGCGAGCGCGATCGATCGGGCCGTCATGAATTCGAACGCGGTGAGCAGTTCCGCGGATTCGCGGCGCACCAACGCGAGGAGCTCAGCCAGCGGGACGCCCCTCGCGAGCTTCAGCCAGGCGGTCGAGCGGCGGATTGGCAACGGCGCGAGACGCAACACTGCGCCGGTGACGATGCCGAGGGTCCCCTCGCTTCCGACGAAGCACTGTTTGATGTCGTAGCCGGTATTATTCTTCCGCAGTTTGCGCATGTCGGAGACCACCGTGCCGTCTGACAGCACCGCCTCGATCCCGAACAGCAGATCGCGGGTCATCCCGTACCGGACGACGGACAGCCCGCCGGCGTTCGTGCCGATGTTACCGCCGATCCGGCAACTACCTTCCGCGCCGAGGCTGAGCGGCAACAGAAGCCCGGCGCTCGCCGCAGCGTCCTGTACATTCTTAAGGATGGCGCCGGCGTCGACAGAGATGCTCATGGAGAGGGGGTCGACTTCGCGGATCTTGTCCATCCGCTCCAGGCTCACGATGATCTGCCGCCCAGAGGCGTCCGGCGTTGCACCGCCGCAGTAGCTGGTGTTGCCGCCCTGCGGAACGATCCCGATCTCGTGGTGCGCCGCCAGCCGCACGATGTCGGCGACCTGCTCAGTCGTCGCCGGCTTAAGCACAGCGAGCGGCGCCCCCGTAAAGAGCTGGCGTTGGTCCGTTACGTAGGTGGAGATCCGCTCGGGATCGTCCACCACGCCCCCGCTGCCCAGGAGGTCGCGAAAGGCCCGATCGTGTATTGCGTGGGACATGCTTCAGCTCCCGATTGCCATCGGTCATTTTTGCGCGCTTGTGCCGCATTTGTTGCCGTTGAGTGGTCATTCCGATGAAACCAATGCCGAATTGCCACGATTGTCGGCAGTTTGCGCCGCGCGTCGTCGCGAGGCCTTTCGGACTTCAGAGGAGCAATCGATGACTCCACGGGTAATCTATCGCGGCTTGGTGCTCGAAGTGGGGCGCCGCTCGTTCGCCGGGTCGCGGACGGTTAGCCAAGATCGTAGGTTGGCCCGTGCTGGAATGAAAAACAGCTGATGTTTCAACGGGGATTGACTGACACTCTCACCGCCCCATGCTTTTCGATGCGGTGGGATCATGGGGCAGGGGTGACGGACGAACCTTTCTCTGATTGGCTCCAATCGGACAGCGATTGCTGGAGCTGGCTTAAACTTGCCCATGATGGATTGGAGCGAGACTTCAAGGATTTCAATCGATTAGAAGGTGACGTGTGCACGACGTGTGCACCGGGAGGTACGAGACAATCCACAATGAAGAAACTTGGGGCAGTCGCCATCAAGCGAGACGCTCGTCGCTCGAATGGGCTTCTCGTGGCAACGACCGCCGACCTTTCGCCGACAGATCGCAGAAGCGCGCGTGACGATCATCGTCGATGGCTTCTCTTCGGTGGGAGACCGGCCAACAGACGTCACATTGGCTAGTCCGCTCGCTTGGGCTCGTGCTTATCCGTGATGTAGCAAGTCATTCAGCCTCGGCGGCACGGCCGACGCAGACATGCAAGACGTCCGGGCCCGTCTCGACATACTCCAAGGTGAGGGGCGCGCCCTGCTGCTTGACGTCGGACAGGTAGCGTAACGGACGCGGGTCGTGGTCACTCACGACACAGAAGAACTCTCCGGGGCCCGGCCGGTCAAACGTGTCGAAGATCAACTGAGCAAAGTTGTGCGGTGCCCGTTGTAATATAACAGAAGCTATCGAGGCTGACTGTTCGTACTCCAATCGTGGAACGCTCGAGAGTAGTTTGGTCGGAAGTTTAATCCCAGCTCACGGACTCCTCGCACTCCAAATGAATCGTCCTTCCACTCGATCGGATCGCCTCGAAGTTCGACGCCTTCGAGGCGACGAACCAGGGTCGACAACCCAATCCTCGCTTGCAGCCTTGCCATTGGCGCTGCCAGACAGAAATGTGCGCCATAGCCAAATGCAAGGTGTGGGTTGTTTTGCCTCGCAAGGTCTAGCTCGTTTGGCTTGGAGAACTGTTCAGCATCGCGGTTTGCGGAGCTCAGCGAGAATGTAACTCGATCGCCAGCCTGAATCTTCCGACCATGCAGGATAATCTCCTCAGTGGCGATTCTGCTGTCGATCGGCTGAGGCGGGTCATAACGAAGCAGCTCATCGACGGCTTGGTCGATGCTCCCAGGGCTGCTTCGCAATCGATTGAACTCCGATTCGTTTCTCAGGAGAGCCAGCATCCCATTTCCAAAGAAATGCGTAACCGTCTCGTTGCCTGCGACCAGTATAAGGATGCTCGTCGCTACTAGCTCGTCCTCACTAAGGACACTACCCCGGTCTTCGGCCGTGATTAGAGCTGTCAACAGATCATGCTGGGGACGACGCCTCCGAAGTGAAAATTGCTGACGAAAGTATCGGTCCGCTTCTTCGATCGCTATCGTCGCGATCTTTCGCTTTTCGGCGGTGCGGCGGTTGCTCAGGACGAAGCCATTTATATGGTTGGTCCATTCTTTCAGTTGTGGAATGTCGCTGCGGCGAATTCGGCTTCGCAAACGCCATCTGAGCGAGGCAGGCAGCAAGCCTGTTTCGCTCAGTCGGTCTCCCCGCGCGCGACGAATTTTAGCGCTCGTCGGTGCGGGCCAAGGGCCGGTGATGACCTCAGCCATTTTCTCTCGGACGCGGACCACCTTTGACCTCGTGGTCAAATGGCAGATAAGCAAGCGCCCGGCGGCTTCACATCGGGCAGCTCGTGATATCAACGGTCAGTTTCCAGGTTCGCTGGCGCCCCGTGACGAACATTCGGTTTGCATTCGAAACGCTGCAGCGCGACCATGACGCTAAGACTTTCGGGTTTGCACTAAAGGGCCTCGCTGACGCGGGCAAGAGATCGCGGAGGAGTGCGATAATAACGTGCTGATGGCATGCGGGCGATTCCTTCGGCCCGCGCTCTACTCGTCGCTTCGCTCCTCACCGAGCCACCCTGCGGGTGTCTCGGCCCTTCGGGTAACGATCGCTATCGCAAACGCTCGCAAACAGTGGGGGCTTTGCAAGTCAACTGCCAAGTCGCGGCGGCTCTTTCGCAATGAATCGGCCACCAGCCGACGTGTTCGGGCAGTCGCTATTGAATGATCGACCGCAATGACCCGAACTGCATTTTGTCGTAAATCGCCGCGAGTACCGAGAGTCTGTTGGCTTCGAAGTTGGGTCCCGGGAATCAGCTACCGGGAGACCACGACTTTGACCTCGTGGTAAGAAAGCAAGAAAAGCGGGAGGGCAAGATAAAAGCACTGGCGCTACGGAGCGCCCAAGCCGTTGTCTGCACATCCAAGATTTAGCGCTCTCCGGATCTTCGCTGTCACCAGGTTCGACTCAATGCAATGGCGAGATTGCGCAATTGCGTCTGCGTCTTGGCGAGCGCTCGTCGACTTCACATATCGGCGTCTTCTCCCAACGTCGGATGCGGGCCATGCGAGAGATCGACGACGAATTGGAGGTGAAACTCGGGCGGATCGGCAACCGCAGGCCCAGGAAGGCGACCAGCTATCTTCGACGCGTTCGGCAGGAAGCGACCAAGGCCGGCGGCAGTGCGCGAGCGGCTTCGTCATTTACGGGCGGTCGCATCGGCCGCGGCCGCGCGCAAGGTGCGGTGCTGGCCGGGCGCGGACGAAGCCAGGATCAACGCCGCGTCGTGATCAAGGCCCGGATCGTGCGGATCAAGTCGGGTGACCTAGGTGCTGTGCGAGCTCACCTGCGATACGTCCAGCGCGACGGCGTCACACGCGAGGGCGAGCCGGGGGAGCTATACGACGCCAGCAGCGATCGCGCCGATGGCAAGAGCTTTACGGAGCGCAGCGCCGGCGATCGCCACCAGTTCCGGTTTATCGTGGCGCCGGAGGACGGCGCGGAGCTGGCGGACCTGAAACCCTTCGTCCGCGACCTCATGCGGCAGATGGAGCAGGACCTCGGCACCAGGCTCGACTGGGTCGCTGTCGATCATTTCAACACCGGCCATCCGCATACCCACATCGTCCTTCGCGGCAAGGATGATGAAGGAAACGACCTCGTCATCGCACGCGACTATATCGCTCATGGCTTTCGGTCGCGGGCAGCGGAGCTCATCACGCGAGAGCTCGGTCCTGAAACAGAGATCGAGGTCGCGCGCAAGGTTCAGCAAGAGATCACCGCCGAGCGGCTCACGCGGCTTGACCGGAGTATCCTGCGAGATGCTCCGGGCGGAGCTCTTGAATTGGACGCGTTGTCTGGACGGGAGCCCGCCTGGCAGACGGCGCGGATCGGACGGCTGCGAGCCTTGGCGCGGATGGGGTTGGCGGAAGAGGCTGAACCGGGGCGTTGACGGATCGACCCTGAGCTCGAGCCCAAGCTGAGACGCATGGGGGAGCGCGGCGACATCATCAAGACCATGCATCGCGAGATGGCCGCGACAGGAGTTTCGCGAGCCGCCGGCGACTACACGATCTTCGATCCGGAGCGACACGGTCAGCGTCTGGTCGGGCGGGTCGTCGGCGAAGGGTTTGCGGATGAACTGACGGAGCGCCGCTATGTGGTGATCGACGGGGTCGACGGGCGGACGCACTATGCCGAGGTTGGTGCGCTTGGCGCCAACGAAGAGCCGCCTGTCCGGAACACGATTCTGGAACTCAGGTCGCGCGTCGCTGAACCGCGCGCAATCGATCGCACGATCGCGGAGATCGCCGCCGGCCATGGCGGCATCTACAGCGACCGTCTGCATCGGGAATTCGACCCGCAAGCGTCAGGCGAATTTGTCGGAGCCCACGTGCGGCGTCTGGAGGCGATCGAAGGTATGGTCAGCCGGCTCGCCGATGGCAGTTGGAGCGCGGGGCGGGAGTATCTGGACCGGGCGCTTCGATTTGAGAAGCTCCAGCAAAAGCGCAATCCGGTGCGGGTCGCCGTGCTGTCATGGCAAAGGCTCGAGGATTTGCCGCAGGCGTTAGGTGCCACCTGGCTCGACCGCAAGCTGGTTGGGAAGGAGCCCGATGAGCTCGCATCAACAGGCTTTGGCGCGGAAGTCGAGACCGCCTTGCGAGCAAGGCGGCAATGGCTGATCGAGCAGGGGCTGGCGCGAGAGGAAGGTGGCCAGGTGCGTTTCGCGCGGAATATGCTCGAGACGCTCGTGGCGCGCGAGCTGGTAAGGACTACGGCCGACATATCCGCGCGCACCGGCCTTGAACATGTCGACGTCAAAGCCGGCGACAAGATCGACGGCGTCTACCGGCGCATGCTGACGCTGAACAGCGGGCGGTTCGCCCTGATCGAGCGATCCCACGAGTTCGTGCTGGTGCCGTGGCGGCCGGTGCTGGAGCGGGCCCGCGGGCAATTGGTCACCGGCCTGGTTGGCGGGGAGGGCATATCCTGGTCGATCGGCATCAAGCGTGGATTGGGCCTTTAGAGCACATAAGATGCTGATAAATATAGAAGTTATACTATTTTTGCGGGAATAGTATAGCGGACTTGCCCCTGCATCGAATTGGTTATACTATTATCGCGAAAATAGTATAACTGGGGTTCCCGGCATGACGTCCGCCCGCCTCGATATCACCTATCAAACGCTATATTCGGAATTGGCCCAGCGTAGCCTCGATGAGAGCTTCACCTCCGAATTCTCCTCGAGAGGAAGATTCGTGGCTGTCGAGGTCAAGGACAAGAAATACTGGTACTTCGACACACCCAAGCCAGAGGGGGGCGGCCAGGATCGCCGCTACGTCGGTCCAGTGGACGATCCTGAAATCACCAAACGGGTTGAGGCATTCAAAGATCTGAAGGCCGACCTGAAGGGACGTCGCCGCCTTGTTTCCACGCTGACCCGCGAGGCCTATCTACCGCGCCCCTTACCCATGGTTGGCCAAGTCGTGGAGCAACTGGCCAAGGCTGGCTTTTTCCGCATGAGGGGAGTGCTCGTCGGAACTGTGGCCTACCAATGTTACTCCGCCACGCTTGGCCGACGCCTCGACGCCGTCGCCATGCAGACTGGTGACGCCGACTTTGCGCAATTCCACGAAATCTCGGTCGCGATCAAAGATTCCATGCCTCCGATCTTGGAGGTACTGCGACATGTCGATCCGACTTTTCGCGAGGTTCCGAGCCAAGCCGACGGCAGGGTCTCCACCCAATTCGTGTCGAGGGACAACTTCAAGGTGGAATTCCTGACGCCGAACCAGTGGTCCGATGATCAGGCAGGCAAGCCAGTTCCGATGCCGGCGCTCGGTGGTGCGGCGGCATTTCCGCTGCGCTTTCTCGATTACCTGATTTACGAGCCCATCCGTGCCGTGCTGCTGCACGGTGGAGGCGTGCCGGTTCTCATTCCATCTCCAGAGCGATATGCCATCCACAAGCTCATCGTCGGATCCCGCCGGAAGCAAGACCGCGACGGGACGGCCAAGAGCGCAAAGGATCGGCTTCAAGCCAGATCGATCATTGCAGCAATGATCGAGAACCGGCAGCACGCTGATCTTGCCTCCGCCTTCATGGAGGCATGGGAACGTGGTGACCAGTGGAGAGCTGCGATCCGCACCAGCATTGCAACCTATGACGATGATTTCCAGGCGTTGCTCCGAACCGAATTTGCGAAGGGTGTATCCGAGTTCGGCTCCGATCCAGCCAATTACGATCTGGTAGACAAGTCCATCGACAAGCCGGCTCCTTCGCCAGAATGACCTGTTGCGGACGGCAGGCCAGGTCCGGCCTCGCGTTTCCTGTCCAACGTCGCCTTGACCAGCAGCAGCAGCACAGGCCTTGCGTCAACAAGATTGCCTCTGTCACGCAAGTGCTACCGATGAAGATGCCGATATCGGCATGCCGATCACGTCGACGTCACCGATCATGCTGGACACCACGTCTGCGCAACATGATGGTGGCAGTGATCGGGCTGTCCACGCCTTGCTGGCATTTTCTTGCCAAACGGCATGTTGATCACTGACCCATCCGACACTTCGCGCTGAATACAATTAGATCCAGCTCAGTCTTGCAGAATCGCTTCGTGGCCGCGCCGACTCGCGCATGGTCGCTACGGTGTTGAGCGCCAATCGCTAGGGTTCAGTGGGTGAAATGCCAACGAGATGCTATTTGCGCCAGGCGTTCACGCGCTGTTGAGGGATGCGATGACGCTGCGCTGACCTTGATCTTCAAGTCCGGCGCCTGATCAGACTTGATCAACCTCGCGCTCGCTGCCGGCGCGACTTTTTATTTCGATTGAAGGCTTGCCGCATTCGCCGTTTTCATCGCGCTGCTCACGTTGCGTGGGTTGTGGGGCGAACCAGATGTTTCCAGCAAAAATCTATCTCGGTCAGATCGCCGTCGTGCTCGGCATCGTCGTGGTGTCGACCTGGGGCGCAACGCAATGGACCGCGGCTGCTCTCGGTTATCAGCAGCGCCTGGGTGAGCCCTGGTTCCTGATCGTCGGCTATCGCGTCTACTCATAAGCCCTCGCTGCTCTTCGTCCGAGGTCCGCTCTGCGTCTAATAGCGGCGCGTTGGCGCACCTCACCCTAGGTCCGAGTTGGGCCAATGGCCGACATGACGGAAAAGAGCTAATATCGCCACTTCAACATATGGGGGGCGGCCTTTGGAGCTCAGCGGAACCTACCGACTCATCAGCACCTCGCGGCGTATCCTTGACACCGGCGAAGAGGTGAGCGCGTTCGGGAAGAATGCGAAAGGCTCGATTATCTACGGCAATGACGGGCGATTTTTGGTGCTCATCACAAACGACGGACGGCCGAAACCTGAATCAAACGAGGCCATGACTGATCAGCAACGCGCTGACCTACACCGCACGATGATCGCTTATGGTGGAACGTATTCGTTCGATGGCAAAAAAGTCGAACATCATATCGACCTGGCGTGGAACGAAGTGTGGGCTGGCACTACGGTCGTTCGAGACGTGAAGATAGAAGGCAATCGGGTGTACTACACGGCTCGGCCCGCCATCTTCAGTGGCGATGGCAAGATGAGTGTCATCAGCTTGGTGTGGGAAAAGGTAGAATAGTGAGATTCCGTGGAATACTGACTCTGACTTCTGCAACGGGTCAAAATGCGAAGAACTCAACGTGAGCAAATCCAGTCCGCTATGCCCCATTGAACGGACCTCAATGAGGGTGCCGCCACTTCGCTGATGGGCCATGAGCAGTCGTCAAAGACAGAGGCTCGCTGCTACTATTTCGATCGAACGGCGGAATCTCGGCTCGCACTCGGAGCGGCCAGAGCTGACTTCGAGGCACCCGAGCTCGGGTCCGACCGGGAGTCACCTTCTAGAGCAGGAAGTTCACATCGCGTTAGACGTAGCAAGGGGCCTTCAATGACGGGACAAGCCCTAATGAAAGAAATCTCATCTACATCAGCGCCGATCCGGGGTTCTCCCCGGCGGGGTATTTAGGATGACGCGATTTTCCCCGCTCGCTCAACAAGATGCTCACGCGAGGGTGCAGGGTCAAACCGATCGGCGAAATATTGCGTTTCGTTGGCCACCAGTCCTTCGCGAAATTCCATGATGCTTACCGCGTATGATGGTATACCGTACGAATTCAGTGACCCGGGGATCGCCGCTGCGGAAAATTCGTCGGACCGTAAAACGCTTCTTGTTCGGCTGGACGAAGCGGCTCTCTTGAATGTTGTGCCGGCCGCGGACCCGCTCGCCCGATTGCGGGACAGCATCCTCGCGGTAGATTTCATGTTCGACCTTGAAATCGCTCGCGTACGAAGCATCCCAATGGCGCTCCAGCGCCGCCCGCACCGTTCGATCATCCATCTCAATCTCCCACCTGCGCTTCCGGCTATCATTTCGGGACCACTGAATTCATTGTGCTGTACGCAATTCCGATCGTGGGGCGCTATTGCCGATCGTGCCAGTCGTGAACGAAAAGCGACCTCTCATAAGAATGTAATGTGAAGACTTGCTATCGTCAGCAACCAAACTGTTTCAAAGGCGGCTTACACCGTGATCGCTCCAGTCCGGATTGAACGGCCTCAATTGTGCGCGGTGAAGTGGCCGTGCCAAGCCTCCACGGTCAATTGCGCAAACTGCCCGCGGCCCAGATGGATGAGTGTGGCGTGATCGCCGCCCTCCATGTAGATCTCGCGTTGCACGTCGATGCTGTCGTCGACGATGACGTCGAGTCCATAGCACTCGCCAACCGGTGGAACGGCCCCACGTTCGCAGTCGCAAAACAGCTGCGCGATCTCGTCTTCGCTCGCCAGGTCGACCTTATCGCCGAGCTGCATTCTCAAGTCTGAGAGGTGGATGTGGTGGGAGGCCGGAAGGATCGCCAGCATGTAGCCGCCGTCGCGGCGCAGCACAACGCCTTTTGCCACGCAGTCGCCCGGCACATGGCAGGCTTCGGCAGTGCGCGTCGACGACATGGTGGGGTCGTGTGAGATCATTTCGTATGTGACTGTCTGATCCAGGTACTTTTGCAGGGTCGGGGCGACGGGCATGGCGGTTCCTCCATTGCAATGGGCAATCCGCACACCGGGAGGAGCTCGCGCCGTCGCCTCACGATGCGGGCGATTGCGGTTTAACTAAAGAATACGCTTGTCGGGAGCCCGCGACAATGTGCGGATTTCGTCGGCCAATCATCCCTCGGCCAGCGGGTGTCGCCCCGCGGCGGATTGGAACCACCTAACCCGAGCTGTCGAAAATCCTGGGAGGAAGCTTCACCGAGGTTCAGCTCGATCGGCTCATGCGTTTTCTGACTGCGCTGGGTTATCACTTCGAGATCGATGTCGGAAAGACGAACAAGGTCGGGGATACGCGCCGTACCGCCCCGCGAAGCAGCAAGATAGTGGCCTCGCACCTGCGAGGTGGAGGATTGCGGCATTGAACAAGTGGCCTACCCGAGCGCGCGTCCCACGACCGTGGCGGTGGCAATGATGCTGTAAAATCCAACGGCATTCGGCGCTTTCGCCTCCAGGGTGGCGGGCCAGCCGAACGCCTCGGAAACGCAATACGCAGCCGAGCCGGCGAGCACCGGGACCGCGAGCAGTCCCGTGCCGACAATCCCGAGCGCAAACTAGACGTAGGTCAGATCACCGGCAAGTGGCCGCAAGGCCTCAGCCGCCTCCGCTGCGCTGTGGATGTAGGTGACACCGCCAGCGTTGAGCACGGCGGCTGTCGTTAAAATAACAAAGAAAGCGATGATGTTCGAAAACGCCATAAGACCGCATCTGCCAGGGTTGACGAAACCTCTTGCAACGCGCGGTCGGGCCATACATTCGGATCATTCACTACCGGTCGCTCGTCGCCGGGCCGGACGCGAAGTCCGTAGTAGCCCGATAGCTGACCTGATTCCAACACCCTGGCTCATGCTTCTCGCCCTCTCTAACCGAGGAGTATGACCATGCAGGATCAAGTGAACGCGACCCCGGCGCCCCTTAAACGAGTGCCCTGGAATAAGGGCAAGCTGACCGGAGCAAAGCCCCCGTTGCGCCCAAAACACGTCTGGTCGATCCGGACGAAACTTCAGATCGAAGGCCGTGCTCGGGACCTTGCCATGTTCAACTTGGCGATCGACAGCAAGCTTCGTGGCTGTGACCTCGTCGCCATCCGGGTCGAGGACGTCGCTGCCAGCGGATACACGGCGGACCGCGCTACGGTCCGACAAAAGAAAACTGGGCGGCCGGTCAGATTTGAATTGAGCGAACAGACCCGCCAGGCCATCGATGATTATCTAAAGGCCGCCAACAAGAGGCCCGGCGAGTTCTTGTTCACGGGTCGTCGTGGTCCCGAAACCAGCATGACAACGCGTCAATATGCGCGCCTCGTTTCCGGGTGGATCGGCGGCGTTGGGCTGGACCCAAGGATGTTTGGAACGCATTCGCTGCGACGCACGAAAGCCACGCTAATCTACCGGCGGACCGGAAATCTCAGGGCCGTCCAGCTTCTGCTCGGGCATACCAAGATCGAAAGCACTGTCAGATATCTCGGCATCGAAGTAGATGATGCCCTGGCAATAGCGGAACAAGTTGATGTCTGAAACACCCGGGCAGAGCGGACATGCCCTGCCCGATTTCCAACAGCCGGTTTGGGCCCACGAGCGGAAGCACTCCACTGAGTGAGACTTTCGCTTCCAGGTGTAGTCTTCAGCTTCGGGCCGAGGTTGCAGGCAATCAGGTTGAGGAGGAAGTCGGCGGCGACGCGAGCGGGGCCTCGATGTTTCGTCATTGCTCGCCTCGTGTTAGACTTTGCCTGCCCGATCAGGGAGAACAGCCATGACCGCCGAGTTCGATGAAGACCGCTTCAATATGGCTATCCGTAAATTTCTGAAGCATGTCGGAGTTACATCGCAGCGTGAAATTGAGAACCTAGTGCGTAGCGGGGAGGTGAAGGGTGGCAAGCTCAAACTGCGGATGACCCTGTCAGCTGAGGGGACGCCGCTGAAACATGTGGTCGAGGAAACAGTCGCGCTCTGACGATTGTCCCGGCTGTGGGAAGTCATGGCCCTGATCCTCACGAAGGCTATCATTGCGGTCGCCGGCCGAACGTCGCCTTCGGGTCAAACGCGTCAATTTGGCCGCGCTTCGGCCATGTCTGGTCTTGCCCTTACAGCCGACACGGAGACCAACGCTTTGGGTTGGTCGCTACGGGGCCAGAAGCGGCCATCGAACCGGATTTGAGGCTCGCGCCAAGCCGCGCTTTTCGTTGGTTGCGATCCACGTAATCCAGCACGCCGCTGCGGTTCTGAGCGCTACCTCAACGCGCGCTGAAGGTAAGGCCGGCGCGCTCCTTCAGACGCTCGCGCAACGCCGGACCCATCAGCGCGCCCGGCGTCCAGGTACCGCCCTCGCCCTGCAC
>NZ_LBKA01000030.1:0-26586 GCF_028128955.1 Bradyrhizobium sp. CCBAU 11386 | reverse complement strand
GCAGCCGCCTTGACTGCCGAGCACAATGCCGCACACTTACAGCCGATCGGCCCCCTTGACAGACAAGACGGTAGATCTGCGCTCCGCTTCGCTGCGCTTGTCCGGGACGACGGAGCGTCACGCCTTGAAATACGCAATCTGCGTCGTGGTCGCGAGCAGCCTTCCGTTCGGCGACCACAGCTCGGCGTTCTGGTCGGCGTAGCTCTTGTGCATGATCTTCGAATCGGCGGTCGCGAGCACACGGGTGATGTCCTCGGCTGCGAGCTCTTCGCTATCGGTGTGGAAATACGTCGTCAGCGACACCGTGCCGAACGGCACCAGCTCGCGCCGCGCGTGGAAGATGCGGCCGAAGAAGGCGTCCGACATCGACATCAGCGACAGCATGTCGAGCCTGCGCGGCGTGCGGTCGCTGATCCAGATTTTCGAATAGGTGCTGGCGAGCGCGGCCTGCGGCGGGCCGATCCGCATCTCGCCCTCGACGAAGCGGAATTCGTACTGGTTGGCCCACGACGCCGAGATTTTCGGGAATGGCAGCGTCTCTTCGAACGACTTTGCGTCCGGGACCTTCGCCACCCTGTGCTCCCAGGACGGCCGCCGCTCGGCGAACACCGCGGTGGCGAGCGTCGCGACCTCGCCGCCGCCCTGCGACAGTTCGACGCTCCAGTGCTGGCTGGAGCGGTTGGCCTTCACCAGCCGCAAATCGAGATCGAACGGGCCCTTGGCGATCGGCGCGCAGTAATTGACGGTGACGGCCAGCGGATCGCCGGCGCGCTCCGGATGCTCGATCAACGCGCGCAGGATGGTCGCGGCAGTGGCGCCGCCGAACGGGCCGACAAAGGCCCAGTAATCGTCGCTGGTGTGCCCCTGCCAGCTGGAGTCACCGGCGGTGACGCGGGTGGCGTCGTCGAACGAGTGCGGGAGCTTGGCGTGCATCGGTGGTCCTCGGTGTCTCCCCGACCGTCATTGCGAGCGCAGCGAAGCAATCCAGAGTCCTTCCGCGGAGACAGTCTGGAGTGCTTCGCTGCGCTCGCAATGACGGTGTGGTTACGGCGCCCGTATCGCTGGCGCCGCCCTGGGGATGATGACGATCATATCATCATCCTCGTCGCGAGATGCAATAACCTCGCAGGTAACTCCGATTTCACGTTGCGGAAAATCAGCCGGCGGCGTCGCGCAGGTTCGGCAGCAGCGGCGTGGTCGGATTGACCGGCACGTTCCAGATTTCCTCGGCATATTCGCGGATGGTGCGGTCGGAGGAGAACCACGCCATGCGCGCGACGTTGAGGATGGAGGCGCGCGTCCAGGCCGTCGCCACCTGCCAGCGCGCATCGACCGCGCGCTGCGCCTCGTAGTAGGAATCGAAGTCGGCGCTGACCATGTAATGGTCGAGATAGCGCAGCGCGTGCGCGATGGATTCGAAGCGGCCGGGATCGCCGGGCGAGAACTCGCCGGTGCCGATCGCGTTGATGGCGCGCTGGAGCTTCGGCGAATTGCGGACGACGTCGGAGGCATCCAGCCCCTGCTTGCGCCGGATCATGACGTCGCCGGCCTCCATGCCGAAGATCGCGATGTTCTCGTTGCCGACATGGTCGCGGATCTCGATATTGGCGCCGTCGAGCGTGCCGATGGTGATGGCGCCGTTGAGCGCCAGCTTCATGTTGCCGGTGCCGGACGCTTCCATGCCGGCGGTCGAGATCTGCTCGGACAGGTCGGCCGCGGGAATGATCACCTCCGCGAGGCTGACATTGTAGTCGGGCAGGAAGACGACCTTCAGCTTGCCGC
This sequence comes from Bradyrhizobium sp. CCBAU 11386, assembly GCF_028128955.1. Classification (NCBI taxonomy): domain Bacteria; kingdom Pseudomonadati; phylum Pseudomonadota; class Alphaproteobacteria; order Hyphomicrobiales; family Nitrobacteraceae; genus Bradyrhizobium; species Bradyrhizobium sp. CCBAU 11386. Next base: position 24,804 of record NZ_LBKA01000030.1, on the reverse strand, counting down.
CGATCGCGGGATCGTTGTTGACGACCTCCGCGACGTCGTTGATCAGCTTGATGATCAGCTTGGCGTAGCGATAGCTCGCCGCCGCCTTGCCGGCGAAGATCTTGACGCGCGGCACCCAGTTGCCGTTCGGATCGTCCTTGATCGACTGGTACAGCGCGACCGTCTCGATGACGTTGAGCAGCTGGCGCTTGTATTCGTGGATGCGCTTGATCTGCACGTCGAACAACGCGCCCGGATCGACCTTGATGCCGAGCCGCTCGCCGATCAGCCGCGCCAGGGCCGTCTTGTTGTGATGCTTGACGGCGCGGAATTTCTTCTGGAATTCGACGTCGCTGGCGCGCGCTTCAATCAGTGAGAGCTGCGTCGGATCGTCGAGCACGGCCTCGCCGCAGGTCTCGCGCAACAGCTCCGTCAGCTTCGGGTTTGCCAGCATCAGCCAGCGGCGGAAGGTGATGCCGTTGGTCTTGTTGGTGATGCGGCCGGGATAGAGATGGTTGAGATCGTGGAACACGGTCTCGCGCATCAGGTCCGAATGCATCGCCGAGACGCCGTTGATGCGGTGCGAGCCGACGAAGGCGAGCTGGCCCATGCGCACGCGGCGGCCGCTCTTCTCGTCGATCAGCGAGACCGAGGCGCGGAAGTCGATGTCGCCGGGCGCGCGCGCCTCGGCGAGCGCCAGATGCTGGACGTTGATGCGGTAGATGATCTCCAGATGTCGCGGCAACAGGCGCTCGAACAGCTCGACCGGCCAGGTCTCCAGCGCTTCGGGCAGCAGCGTGTGATTGGTGTAGGAGAGCGTGGCGACCGTGATCTTCCACGCCTCGTCCCAGCGGAAATTGTGCAGATCGACGAGGATCCGCATCAGCTCGGTGACGGCGAGGCTCGGATGGGTGTCGTTGAGCTGCACCGCGACCTTCGACGACAGGCTGCGGAGCTGGCCGTCGGACGACAGATGCCGCTTGACCAGATCCTGGAGCGAGGCCGAGACGAAGAAATATTCCTGGCGCAGGCGCAGCTCGCGGCCCGCCGGACTCTCGTCGTTCGGATAGAGGAATTTGCAGATCGCTTCCGCGCGCGCCTGCTCGGAGCTGGCGCTGACATAGTCGCCCTTGTTGAAGGCATCGAGCTTCAGCGGATCGGGCGAGCGCGCCGACCACAGCCGCAGCGCGTTGACGTGCTGGCCGCGCCAGCCGACGATCGGCGTGTCATAGGCGATCGCCTGCACGGTCTCGGCCGGATGCCAGATCGCGCGGTCACGGCCCTTGTCCTCGACATGCTCGACGCCGCCGCCGAAATTGATGTCGTAGATCACTTCGGGCCGCTGCAACTCCCAGGGATTGCCGAAGCTCAGCCATTCGTCGGGATATTCCTGCTGCCAGCCCTGGTTGATGATCTGGCGGAACAGGCCGTAATCGTAGCGGATGCCGTAGCCGATCGCGGGGATCGAGAGCGTCGCCATGCTCTCCATGAAGCAGGCGGCGAGCCGCCCGAGGCCGCCATTGCCGAGCGCAGCGTCCGGCTCGCATTTGCGCAACTCAGGCAGCGAGACGCCGAGGTCGCCGAGCGCGACCTCGAAGATCTTGAGGAGGCCCATGTTGTTCAGCGCGTCGGAGAAGAGACGGCCGATCAGGAATTCGAGCGAGAGATAATAGACGCGCTTGCGCCCCGCGTCGTAGCTGTGCTTCTCGGCCGTGAGCCAGCGATGCACGATGCGGTCGCGCAGCGCGAGCGCCGCGGCCTGGTACCAGTCGTGCCTGGTTGCCATGCCGGCGTCCTTGCCGATGGCAAGACGCAGCTTCGCCAGGATCGCGCCCTTGATCTCAGCCAGCGCGAGTTCGTCGATGGGCTGGCCGGGGGCGGAAAAACTGGGCTGGAACGATTGATCTTGCAAGGCCGTCACTTCCTGGTCGACAGAAACACCACTAACCCTACGCGTCTTGCCTTTGCACCGGAACTGTCGCCGGTGCGGGCGTGCACTGCGCTGGCGCAAATTTATGCAAGGAACGGGCCGATTTTGGAACCCGGACGAGCACGGAGACTCGTGGATTTGGTGCTAGAATGGCGACCAATTCAGCCATCAGTGTGGAGGAGATGCCCCATGAGACTGCTGACGCGACTGCTGATCGAAATAGCCGCTGCGGCCCTGCTCGTCGTCTGCATCTCCGCCTCCAGCGCTGCGTTTGCTGCCGGCAAATCCGGCCGCAGCGCCGACGGTTTGGGCTGCGGCTTCACCGTCCCGCAAAACGCAACGCCGGCCGCCCGCTGCGCCGCGATCAAGCGCCAATGCGGCGGCAAGTTTTACGCGAATGCGTGCGGGGACAAGTTGATGTCGGCGGTGAATTGAGGCGGCGATTTCCCATCGTCGTCCCGGCGAAGGCTCTCACCATCTCGTCGTCCTGGCGAAAGCCAGGGGACCCATTGCCCCGACTGTTAGAGAAGGCCCGACCGGTCATTCCAATCAGGATTTTCTTGTTCGATCAGCCTGATCTTCCAATCGCGCTTCCAGAATTTGAGCTGCTTCTCGCGTGCGATCGCTTCTTGCGGAGTTGCGAAGGCTTCGACATGCACAAGGCGGAAGATCTTGTACTTCTGCACGAACTTGGAGCCCCGTCCCGAGCGATGCAGTGCGAGCCGCATGCGAAGATCATTGGTGATGCCGATATAGATCGTGCCGTGGTGACGGCTCGCCAGGATGTAGACGTAATAGCCGCCTGCACTCATAGCTCAAGCTCGCAAAAGCAACGCTGACCGGGGTAATGGGTCCTGGCTTTCGCCAGGACGACGATCTCAACAACCAATCCTTCAGCATCGGAACAAATTAAGAACACTTTAGCAAGTCTTTGATATATCATTGTGATTCGGCGTGTTGCCGACACAATATCTAGCGTCTGTCTGACTTTGCGAGGACTACATGTCCACCATTGCCTTCGACCAGTTTGCCCTTACCCGGATCGCCGATTTCGCGCGCTCGCTGTCGCGGCTGCATCAGGCGGCGCGGCGCCAGAGGATCGATGACGACCAGTTCGACCGCGAGTTCAACGCGGTGTGCCAGTCGATCTGGGGCTACACCATCGACGACATCAGCGACGATCTGTTCTCGGTCGAGGATCATCTGTTTCTCGACACGCTGGACGAAGCGCATGCGCGCATCTTCGCGGCCGGGCAGGGTTATGACCTCGTTGGCGATCAGGGCATGCTGACCGACTGGTGGGGTTTCTGCTGGATGATCCTGGCCGAGAAGCGCGGCCTGCTGACGCCGGAAAACCGCGCCGCCGCACGCGCGGCGATCGAGGAGAAATATCTGGCGGCGCCGAACGTGATCGGGGTGATTATCGGAAGGTAGTGCAACAACCTCCGTCATTGCGAGCGCAGCGAAGGCCTAATCCAGTCCCGCCCGCTTCGCCGGCTTCGCCTGCGTCTTCGGCACGGTCACATCAGGCAGCGGCTCGCGCACGATCTCGGCCGGCGCATCTGCTGCCACCGTCTCTGCGCGTACCGGGGCCACCTTCATCTCGCCGAGCCGCGCACGGACCTGCGCGGTGAGGCCGGGATAGGAGGCGACCGGGGTGAACTCCGCGGTCTGCTCCATGCCGAGGCGGACGCCGGTATAGGCGACGAGGCCGTCGGTGGTGGCGATCACGTCACCGGCCTTCAGCGAAGAATCCAGCGCGAGATCGACCGGGGCGAGACCGACCGGCTCGCGGCCGTTGCAGGTGCAGTCCGCGCGCAGCGCCTTGCGATAGGCGAACGCATTCTCGCTGTCGGCGTAGCGCTCGCCGGTCTGCAAGGCGGCGCCGTCGATCGAGGAGCCGAAATAGACCTTTGTCGCGCTGGCAGGACAGAACGCCTGACACATCTGGGCGGGCGAGGCGAGGCCGCGCATCAGCGGAAAATATTTGCCGTCGCAGCTGCGCACGCAGAACGCCGGGCCCGAGCCGCCGGCGGCCGCCGCACGTGTCGGCGGCGCATATTGCGGGGTTGCGGGATTCTGCTGGCCGGTGAAGGGATCGGCGTAGGAGCTCGCCTGCTGCGGCACCTCGCGCTGCGGCCGTTGCTGCTGCATGCCGCCGAAGAAGAAGTCGAACAGGCCTTCGGCCGAAACCGGGGCGGGAGCCGCAAGCAGCGGCGCTGCCAGGGTGACGGCCACAAGCATCGCGCGACGCCGCCGGCGCGCATGGGACATGACTGTACGCAATGCTTACTCCACCCGACGCTACTGAACCGGCCGGGACCATCAGGTCTCAGCACATGATTCACCATAGAGCGGGATGGTAAATGAGCGGTTGAGGGGGCAGGTCCTGGCGGACTCTCGTGCCCCGGATGCTGCGCAGCGCGCCGCCCTTCGCGGCGTGATGCGCTGCTGAACCGGGACCCATGCCGATGCGGAAAGACGTGGGTCCCGGTTCAGCGTCGCAGCGTTACACGCTGCGCCGCGCCCGGGACACGAAAGGGCCTCACGCCTTCAGGAATTCCGACGCCTTGTAGAGCGAGCGGAACGGCAGGCCGGCTGCGCCGAACGTGTCGGTGGCGCCTTCCTCGCGGTCGACCATGGTCAGCACCAGCACCACCTCGGCGCCGGTCTCGCGCACGGATTCCACCGCCTTCATCGCCGAGCCGCCGGTCGTGGTGACGTCCTCGACGATCACGACGCGCTTGCCCTGGAGCGTCTCGCCCCTGGGCAGGCCTTCGATCGCGAGCTTGGCGCCGTGCTCCTTCGGCTTCTTGCGCACGAAGAATGCCGCGATCGGATGGCCCTTGATCCAGGAGATCTGCGCCAGCGCGCCGGCGAGCGGCACCGCACCCATCTCGAGCCCGCCGATGAAATCGAGATTGTCGTCCTTCAGCGCCTCATAGGTCAGCTCGGCGAGCAGCGTCGCGCCCTCGGGGTCGAGCATGGTCGGCTTGAGGTTGAAGTAGAAATCGCTCTTGCGGCCCGACGCGAGCGTCACCTCGCCGCGGCCGAAGGAGCGCCGGCGGATGATTTCGAACAGGCGGGCGCGGGAGGCTGATTTCGACACGGCGGTCCCTCGGGAGCGTTTTTGGAAGTGGCGGAATTTATCCGCGACGGCCGCGACATTCCAGAGGGGACCGGCCCAGTCAACAGGGATCGGCCGACGATCGGCCATCCCGGCCCGCCGGTTGTCGGGGTGCAACCTTCTGGAGTAGGTGGGGGCTCAAGCCTCTTGGGGAAGGAAACGACGCATGACCATCGAGCTGCACACCTGGAACACGCCGAACGGCCGCAAGATCTCGGTTGCGCTGGAGGAAATGGGGCTGTCCTACAAGGTCATCCCGGTGAACATCACCAAGGGCGAGCAGATGGCGCCGGAGTTCCTGAAGCTCTCCCCCAACAACAAGATTCCTGCGATCGTCGACCCCGAGGGGCCGGACGGCAAGCCCGTCAGCATCTTCGAATCCGGCGCGATCCTGCTCTATCTGGGTGAAAAGACCGGCAAATTCCTGCCGAAATCGCTTGCGGGTCGTATCCCGGTCTACGAATGGCTGATGTGGCAGATGGGCGGCTTCGGCCCGATGCCCGGCCAGGTGCACCATTTCATCGCGCTCGAGAACGAGCAGGACCGCGCCTACGGCCTGAAGCGCTTCATGGCCGAGACCCGCCGGCTCTACGGCGTGCTCGACCGCCGGCTGGCGGACCGCGACTTCGTCGCCGGCGACCTCTCCGTTGCCGATTTTGCCATCCTGGGCTGGGCCTGGCGCCACCCTCGCCACAAGGTTGATCTGGCCGATTTCCCCAACGTCAAGCGCTGGTACGAGGCCCTGATGGCCCGGCCGGCGGTGAAGCGGGGAATGGACGCGAAGCTGGATTGACCGAGAATGCTGTCATCGCCCGCCTTGTGCGCAGTTGCGCACTGGGGCGGGCGATCCAGTATCCAGAGGCGGTGGTAATTGAACCGAGAGGCCGCAGCGTACTGGATGCCCCGCCTTCGCGGGGCATGACAGTGGGCCTCACACCTTCCGCGCTTCCACCGCCATCCGGACCGCAAGCCCGGCCAGCACCGTGCCCATCAGCCAGCGCTGCACCAGCATCCAGCTCGGCCGGTTCGCCAGGAACAGCGCGATTGATCCCGCCGCGAGCGCGATCATCGCGTTGACGCTGACGCTGATTGCGATCTGGATCGCGCCCAGCACCACCGACTGCGTCAGCACGCTGCCGGCGGCGGGATCGATGAACTGCGGCAGCAGCGCCAGATACAGCATCGCGATCTTCGGATTGAGCAGATTGGTGACGAAGCCCATCGCGAACAATTTGCGCGGGCTGTCGATCGCAAGCTGCTTCACCTGGAACGGCGAGCGCCCGCCGGGCTTCACCGCCTGCCAGGCCAGCCACAACAGATAACCGGCGCCGGCAAAGCGCAGCGCGTCATAGGCAAAGGGAATGGCGAGCAGCAGCGCCGTGATGCCGAACGCCGCGCACAGCATGTAGAACACGAAGCCGAGCGCCACGCCGCCGAGCGAGACGATGCCCGCCGCCGGCCCCTGCGTGATCGAGCGCGAGATCAGATAGATCATGTTCGGTCCCGGCGTGAGCACGAGGCCGAGGCAGACGAGGGCGAAGCCGAGCAGCGCGGAAGTGTGGGGCATGGGTGAACCGGTGCGGGAGATGGCCCGGTTCTAATATGCGCCGCGCCGTCGGGCCATCGCGCAATTGCTCGGAGGACAATTCGAGTCCGCATCTCAACCCGATGTCGTCCCGGCGAAGGCCGGGACCCATAACCACCGAATTGGGTTTGGCGAAGATTGCCAACCACCATCTCGCGCCACAACTTCTCCCTGGGGGTATGGGTCCCGGCCTTCGCCGGGACGACATCGGAGGTGAAGATGCAGCTCAGTGCGCCTCGTCCCAATTGTTCGCCGCGCGGGCGTCGACGTGCAGCGGCACCGACAGCAGCACGGCCGGGAATGGCGCGTCCTGCATGACGTGCTGCACGACCGGCAGCGTCGCCTCGACCTCGGCGTCCGGCACCTCGAAGATCAACTCGTCATGCACCTGGAGCAGCATCTGCGCCGAGAGTTTCTTCTCGGCCAGTGCGTCCTCGACCCGCGTCATGGCGCGGCGGATGATGTCGGCGGCGGTGCCCTGAAGGCGCGCGTTGATCGCGGCGCGCTCGTTGAAGGCGCGCACCGAGGCGTTGGAGGCCTTGATGTCGGGATAGTGGCACTTGCGGCCGAACAGCGTGGTGACATAGCCGTGGCTCCGGCAGAAATCCCGCGTCTCGTCCATATAGGCGCGGATGCCGGGGAAGCGCTCGAAATACTTCTTGATGTAGGCCGAGGCCTCCTCGCGCGCGATGCCGAGCTGGTTGGCGAGGCCGAAGGCCGAGATGCCGTAGATGATGCCGAAATTGATCGCCTTGGCGCGGCGGCGGATCTCGCTCGGCATGCCCTTGATCGGCACGCCGAACATTTCCGATGCGGTCATGGCGTGAATGTCGAGACCGTCGCGGAACGCCTGCTTCAGCACGGGGATGTCGGCGATCTCCGCCAGCAGCCGCAATTCGATCTGCGAATAGTCGGCGGAGACGAGCTTGTGCCCGGGCGTCGCGATGAAGGCACGGCGAATCTTGCGGCCGTCCTCGGTGCGCACCGGGATGTTCTGCAAATTCGGCTCATTCGACGACAGCCGGCCCGTTGTCGTCGCGGCCAGCGCGTAGGTCGTGTGCACGCGATGGGTGTGCGGATTGACGTAGGTCGGCAGTGCGTCGGTGTAGGTCGATTTCAGCTTGGAGACCTGGCGCCACTCCAGAATCTTCTTCGGGAGGTCGTGGCCCTGCTCGGCGAGCTCGTCGAGCACCTGTGCGGTGGTCGACCACGCGCCGGTCTTGGTCTTGGTGCCGCCCGGCAGGCTCATCTTGCCGAACAGGATGTCGCCGATCTGCTTTGGGCTGCCGACATTGACCGGCTCGCCCGCGATCTCCTGGATCTCGGCTTCGACGCGCGCCGCGGTCTGGGCGAAGTCGCCGGAGAGACGCGACAGCACCTGGCGGTCGATCGAGATGCCGCGCCGCTCCATGCGTGCGAGCACAGCGACCAGCGGCCGCTCCAGCGTCTCGTAGACCGCGGTCATGTGCTCCGCGACGAGGCGCGGCTTCAGCACGCGCCAGACGCGCAAGGCCATGTCGGCGCCTTCCGCCGACAGCGGCGCGGCCTTGTCGATCGGGACCTGGTCGAACGTGATCTTGCCCTTGCCGCTGCCGAGCAGCTCGCCCTCCTTCAGCATGGCGTGGCCGAACCAGCGCTCGGCGAGCGATTCCAGTCCGTGCGAGCCGCGGCCGGCATCGAGCACATAAGAGATCAGCTGCGCGTCGTCGGTATTGCGCAGCGTGATGCCGTGCTGCGCCAGCATGACGGCGGTGAATTTGACGTCGAAACCGATCTTGAGGATGCCTGACGATTCCAGCACCGGCCGCAGCGCGTCGACCGCGTCGGCATGCTTGACCTGGTCCGGCGCGAGACCGGCGTCGAACAGGCCGGCGCCGCCGCCGGACTGCTTGTGCGCCTGCGGCACGTAACACGCATCGTTCGGCGCCAGCGCCAGCGCAACGCCGCAGAGGTCGGCCTGCATCGGATCGATCGAATTTCCCCGGATCTCGATCGCGACATGGCCGGCATCGTGGATGCGCGCGATGAAGGCGTTCAATTCGGCGAGCGTCTTGATGGCCTGGTACTTGGCGCGGTCGACCGGAAGCTTGCGCAGCGCCTCTTCGCGCGCCGCGGCGAGCGAGATCGGCGCGCCCTTGATGCTGGCCGACTTGTCGCCTTTGTCGCCGCCCGTTGCCGTCGCGGCGGGGGTGGCGAAGAGATCGCCGGAGGCCTCGGACGGTTTTGCTTTCGCCGCGCCGTCGCCGGCCCTGGCGCCGCTGCTGTTCGACGCATCGGCATCGACATTCGCCGGATCGATCTGCGAATAGTCCGCGACGCGGCGCGTCAGCGTCGTGAATTCCATCGCCTTCAGGAAGGCGATCAGCTTGCGCGCATCGGGCTCGTGGACGGCGAGGTCGTCGAGCGGCACCTCCAGATCGACCTTGTCGTCGAGCAGCACGAGCTTGCGCGAGATCCGCGCCTTCTCGGCGTTCTCGATCAGCGCCTCGCGCCGCTTCGGCTGCTTGATCTCGGTGGCGCGGAATAGGAGCTGCTCGAGGTCGCCATATTCGACGATCAGCTGCGCCGCGGTCTTGATGCCGATGCCGGGCACGCCGGGCACGTTGTCGGTGGAATCGCCGGCGAGCGCCTGCACCTCGACCACCTTCTCCGGCGGAACGCCGAACTTCTCGATCACCTCGGGAATGCCGATGCGGCGATCCTTCATGGTGTCGTACATCGTGATCTTGTCGTTCACGAGCTGCATCAGATCCTTGTCGGAGGACACGATGGTCGTGGTGGCGCCGCGGTCGCTGGCCTCCCGCGCATAGGTCGCGATCAGATCGTCGGCCTCGAAGCCGCCTTGTTCCAGGCAGGGCAGGTCGAAGGCGCGCACGGCCTCGCGGATCAGCGCGAATTGCGGGATCAGATCGTCGGGCGCCGGCGGCCGGTGCGCCTTGTACTCGGGGTAGATCTTGTTGCGGAAGGTGACCTCCGACTTGTCGAACACGATGGCCAGATGCGTCGGCCGGTTGTCGGCGGGCATGTCGCGCAAGAGCTTCCACAGCATGTTGCAGAAGCCGAGCACGGCGTTGACCTGAAGGCCATCCGACTTGCGGTTCAGCGGCGGCAGCGCGTGATAGGCGCGGAAGATGTAGCCGGAACCGTCGACCAGGAAGATGTGGTCGCCCTTGCCGGCCGCCTTCGCCGCCACCGGTTTGGCAGCTGGCTTGTCAGCAGTGGATTTGCTGTCGGCGGCCGTCTTGGGCGCGGCAGCCTTGGTGTCAGCTTTGGCGGTGGTCTTCGGGGATGTCTTGGGCATGGCCGCAATGTATGAATTTTTGCGGGCTTTGACAGCCTCGAACAGTGGGTATTTGGGGCGATTCCCACACCTCATCGTCGTCCCGGCGAACGCAGGGACCCATAACCACAGGGAGAAGTTTGGCGACGACTAGCAGTTGAATGATTAGGCCGTGGTATGGAGACCGTGATCCATCGATAAATCACGCGGTATGGGTCCCGGCGTTCGCCGGGACGACGGTAGAGAGCGTCGCCCAGCTACTCCGCCGCTTGCAACACCGGCCCCGCCTTCTTCGGCGCGATCCAGAACGCATCCGGCCGCTCGAACAGGAAATTGGCACCGAGCCGCAGGGCCAGCTGCCAGATCGCGAGCGAACCGAGCACGCCGGCGATGGTGACGATCAGCGACACCGTGCCGATGTCGGGAATGGTTCCCGTGCGCAGCAGCAGCGTTCGCGTCGCCGCCATCGGCAGGAAGAAGGCGAGATAGATCACGATCGAATGCTCGCCGCAGAAGCGGAAGAAGTTCAGCCACTGCGCGCGCGCGAGCAGCGTGCCCATGGTGATGATGGCGCAGGCCCCTGCAAAGCCGAGCACGAGTGAGACGATCTTCCATTCGCTGGCGCCGACTGCGACGAGGCCAGCATTGACCAGCGCCCAGGTCGCGAGTGCTGCGAGTGCGGGCGCAGGATGGTTGCGCGCGCGATCCGACAGCGCGAACACGTAGGGCGCGAACAGGTAGCCGGAATAGAAATAGACGAAGCGCGCGCAGAACTCGTCGATCGCGGTCCAGCCGGTCGTGATGCGTGCCGTCTCCAGTGCGGCGGCGATGAGCCAGATCGCGAGCGGCGGGACGCGCCGTGTCAGTTTTGTGACGACGAAGAAGACCGGCAGCAGATAAATGAACCAGAGCGTGCCGAACGGCTCGATGAAGGATTCGAGATATAAGAGGCCTACCTCGCGCCAGCTCGTCTGCGCCGCGAAGGCGGGCGCCTTGAAGCCGAACTGGATTGTCACCCAGACGACATAGAAATAGGCGAAATGCACCACCTTGCGATCGAGATAGGTTCGCCAGTTGCGGTCGATCACCAATGACAGGAACAGGCCCGAAATCAGGAAGAAATCCGGCATCCGGAACGGCTTTGCAAAGGCCACGGCGACATGCATGAAACCGGTCTCGCCGGCGGCGAGCTCGACCCCCAGCACCGAATGCATCATCACGACCATGACGATGCAGATGCCCTTGGCATAGTCGACCCAGTCGACACGCGCGGCAGCCGGGGGCTTGAGTCCCCCGCTCGCGGCGATTGTGCCGGTTGCTGCCATGGTGTCCCTTTTCGAGCCGAGTTCCGCCCGATGCTGTCCGGGCGCGAGGCAGTGTGGAGCCTTGCGGCTTACGATTTCTTTACCGGTACAATTCGCGTGCCGGTTTTTGCGCGCGGACGGTTCCCTCGCCTCGGGAAAATGCTAAACCGCCCCACATTGGGGTTTCGTTAACCAAGCCAAGACAGGGTTTTTCATGCGAATCGCGATGATCGGAACGGGCTATGTGGGACTGGTGTCCGGAGCCTGCTTTGCGGATTTCGGTCACGACGTCACCTGCGTCGACAAGGACGAGAAGAAGATCGCGGCGCTCCATCGCGGCGAGATTCCGATCTACGAGCCTGGGCTCGACGAGCTGGTCGCGACCAACGTCAAGGCCAAGCGGCTCGACTTCACCACCGACCTGTCCAAGCCGGTCGCGGACGCCGATGCCGTCTTCATCGCGGTCGGCACGCCGTCGCGCCGCGGCGACGGGCACGCCGATCTGTCCTACGTCTACGCCGCCGCGCGCGAGATCGCGCAGTCGCTGTCGGGCTTCACCGTCGTGGTGACCAAGTCGACCGTGCCGGTCGGCACCGGCGACGAGGTCGAGCGCATCATCCGCGAGACCAATCCGTTAGCCGACGTCGTCGTCGCCTCCAACCCCGAATTCCTGCGCGAGGGCGCGGCGATCCGCGACTTCAAGTATCCCGATCGCGTCGTGGTCGGCACCTCCGACGAGCGCGGCCGCAAGGTGATGGGCGACATCTATCGTCCGCTGTCGCTGAACCAGGCGCCGCTGATGTTCACGGCGCGCCGCACCGCCGAGATGATCAAATACGCTGCCAACGCGTTCCTCGCGACCAAGATCACCTTCATCAACGAGATTGCCGACCTCTCCGAAAAGGTCGGCGCCAACGTGCAGGAGGTCGCGCGCGGCATTGGCCTGGACAACCGCATCGGCACCAAGTTCCTGCATGCAGGTCCCGGCTTCGGCGGCTCGTGCTTCCCGAAGGACACCAAGGCGTTGATCAAGATCGCGCAGGACTACGATGTGTCCTTGCGCATCGTCGAATCCGTGCTGGCCGTCAACGAGAACCGCAAGCGCGCGATGGCGCGGAAAGTGAGCCAGGCGCTCGGCGGCTCGCTGCGCGGCAAGACCATCGCCGTGCTCGGCCTCACCTTCAAGCCCGACACCGACGACATGCGCGACGCGCCGTCGATCCCGCTGGTGACCGGCCTGATCGACATGGGCGCGAAGGTGAAGGCCTTCGATCCCGTCGGGATGGAGCAGGCCAAGGGTGAACTCCCCAGCATCACCTATTGCGAGGATGCCTATTCCTGCGCGGAAGGTGCCGATGCGCTCGTCATCGTCACCGAATGGGTGCAGTTCCGCGCGCTGGATCTCGACCGGCTGAAGGCGACCATGGCGAAGCCCATCATCGTCGATCTCCGCAACATCTACCGCCCTGAAGAGATGGAAGCGGCGGGCTTCGTCTATGAGAGCGTCGGCCGCCCGTCGGCGCAGGGCTGATGATTCCGTCATGGCCGGGCTTGTCCCGGCCATCCACGTCTTGTTCACTCCCAAGTGAAAGAACGTGGATGCCCGGGACAAGCCCGGGCATGACGAACGGATAGACCTTTGCCCCGCAACTTCGACACGCCCCTCCCGATCGATGCCGTGCTCGGCGATTTGTCGCGCACGCTCGAGGCACACAATGCGGCCGTGCTGGTGGCGCCGCCCGGCGCCGGCAAGACCACGCGCGTGCCGCTGGCATTGCTGGATGCGCCCTGGGCCAAGGGCAAGAAGATCATCGTGCTGGAGCCGCGGCGCATCGCCGCGCGCGCCAGCGCCGACCGCATGGCCAAATCGCTCGGCGAGCGGGCAGGTGAGACCGTCGGTTATCGCGTCCGTTTCGGCTCGAAGATATCGCGCGCGACGCGCATCGAGGTCGTGACCGAAGGCATCTTCACCCGCCAGATCATGGACGATCCCGAGCTCTCGGGCGTTGCCGCCGTCCTGTTCGACGAATTCCACGAACGTTCGCTCGACGCCGATCTCGGCCTCGCGCTGGCGCGCGACGCGCAAACCGGCCTGCGCGAGGATCTGCGCATTCTCGTGATGTCGGCAACGCTCGACGGCGCCCGCGTCGCAAAGCTGCTCGGCGAAGCGCCCGTCGTCGAAAGCGAGGGCCGCGCCTTTCCGGTCGAGACGCGCTATCTCGGCCGCAAGGCGGATGCGCCGATCGAGCGGCAGATGGCGGATGCGATCGCGTCTGCGCTCCGCGCCGACAGCGGTTCGGTGCTGGCGTTCCTGCCCGGCGCCGCCGAAATCCGCCGCACCCAGAATTTTCTGGCTGAGCGCGTGCAGGACGCCAGTATCGAGATCGTGCCGCTGTTCGGCGCGCTCGATGCCGCCGTGCAGGATCGCGCCATCGCGCCGGCGCCCAAGGGCACGCGCAAGGTGGTGCTGGCGACCTCGATCGCCGAGACCTCGCTCACCATCGAAGGCGTGCGCATCGTGGTCGATTCAGGTCTTGCCCGCGTGCCGCGCTACGAGCCCGATATCGGCCTGACGCGGCTCGAGACCGTGCGCGCTTCGCGCGCGGCGGTCGACCAGCGCCGCGGCCGCGCCGGCCGCACCGAACCGGGCGTCTGCTACCGGCTCTGGGACGAGCCGCAGACGGCCTCGCTTGCACCCTACACCCAGCCGGAAATTCTCAGCGCCGATCTGTCCTCGCTGGTGCTCGATCTGGCGCAATGGGGCGTCGCCGATCCCGCCGCGCTGTCGTTCCTCGACCCGCCGCCGCAGCCGGCCCGGAAGGAAGCCAAGAGCCTTCTCAGCGAGCTCAACGCGCTGGACGGCGACGGCCGCATCACCGCGGAGGGCAAGAGCCTGCGCGCGCTGGCATTGCCGCCGCGGTTGGCGCGCATGATCGTGGATTCGCATCGCGCAGGCAGCGGCGAAGCCGCCGCCGAGATCGCGGCCATCCTCACCGAGCGCGGGCTCGGCGGCGACAGCGCCGATCTCGAGCACCGGCGCGACCAGTTCCGCCGCGACCGCTCGCCGCGCGCATCGAGTGCGCGCGACCTCGCCCGGCGCTGGGCCTCGCAGGTCGCGGCGTCGGAGAAGGCGGGGCAGCAGGAAGATCTCTCGACCGGCCTGATGCTCGCCTATGCCTTCCCGGACCGCGTCGCCCGCAATCGCGGCAATGGCAGTTTCGTGCTTGCCAACGGCCGCGGCGCTGCCGTCGAGCAGACCTCGTCGCTCGCCCGCGCGCCCTATATCGCGATCGGCGAAATGACGGGAACGGCCGCGAGCGGGCGCATCCTGCTCGCCGCGCAGATCACCGAGGACGACATCGAGCGGCATTTCGCCGAGCATATCGAGACCGTCGACGAGATCTCGTTCGACCGCGGCGCGATGGCGCTGCGTGCACGGCGCAAGCGCGCACTGCATGCGATCACGCTCTCCGAGGCGACACTGGCTGTGTCACCGTCGGAGCAGACTGCGCGCATCTTCGCCGATGGGCTGATCGCCGCAGGCCTTGACCGGTTGCCCTGGTCGAAGGCGGCCAAACAATGGCGCGACCGCGTGATGTTCCTGCGCAAGGCCGAAGGCGACAGCTGGCCCGATCTGTCCGACGACGGGCTGATCGCGCGGCGCGACGATTGGCTGGTGCCCGCGCTCTACGACAAGATTGCGCTCAAGGATATCTCCGCCGGCGATCTCTCCGATGCGCTGATGGCGCTGTTGCCGTGGGAGATGCGCGCGCGGCTCGACCGCGAGGCGCCGACGCATTTCGAAGCGCCGACCGGCACCGTGCTCGCGATCGACTACGAAGCTGAGCAGGGCCCGACCATCGCGGTGCGGCTCCAGGAGCTGTTCGGGCTCAACACCCATCCGTCGGTTGCGGCCGGCAAGGTGCCGCTGGTGCTGGAATTGCTGTCGCCGGCGCAGCGGCCGGTGCAGGTGACGCGGGATCTTCCGGGTTTCTGGCGCGGCAGCTACGCCGCGGTGCGCTCCGACCTGCGCGGCCGCTACCCGCGCCATCCCTGGCCGGAAGATCCGGCGAATGCACTGCCGACCCGGCGGGTCAAACCGCGCGGCACCTGAGAAATCACGAACCGGCATTAACCGTCCGCTCATCCTTTTCGTCAAAATGGCAATGGCCCGGCCGCAGCGTCGCTCGCGGACGGTCGTGTCGCGTGGTGAAATCGAGCTTTCCGGCTCGGAAGTGGTGTGATGCGTAACATAATGATCTTCGCGGCCATCATGATCGGCCTCGGCACCTTCATGGCGCAGATGGCGGACAGGATGAGCTCCGCTTCCGCCACGTCGGCGCCGCGCACGACGGTCGCGGTCGCAGCCACGGCGCCGGCCGGCGGCCGCAGCCTCGCCATTGGCCGCGACGGCCGCGGCCATTTCCAGACCGAGGGCCGGATCGATGGCCAGCGCATCGGCTTCATGGTCGACACCGGCGCTTCCGTCGTTGCGCTGAACGAGACCTCGGCCGCCCGCTTCGGCCTGCGTCCCTCGCGTAGCGAATACAACGCCACCGTCTCCACCGCCAACGGCACCATCAAGGCCGCGCGCACCCGCATCGCCATGCTGGAGGTCGGCGGCCTCGTCGTGCGCGACGTCGAGGCCATGGTGCTGCCGGATGAGGCGCTGTCGGAGAACCTGCTCGGCCTCTCCTTCCTGTCCCGCCTGAAGCGTTTCGAGTACGCCAACGGCCAGATGGTGCTGGAGCAGTAAGGGCCTCCCGAAGGCTCCTGCGACCGTATATTTCAAAAAACGTCTCTGTTTCGACCGCTGTCGCGGTCAGATTTTCCCTGTTACCAAACTGCCGCAATTATAAGCCACAAGCTGCCATTCCCGCCTTCCGCTGCGGCCTGGCATTCGCTAAGGCTGCATCAGATCCTGCCCCCCCTTTTCACGAGACCGTCTCAATGTTTCCCAAGCCGAAATCCGTCTTGTTGCCCAACACCTACGCCTTCGAATCCGAGCCGATGGTGAAACCCACGGGTTTTCGCGAATACGACGCGCGCTGGCTGTTCCAGAAGGAAATCAACCTGATGGGGATCCAGGCGCTCGGCATGGGGCTGGGCGCGCTGATTGCGGAACTCGGCGTCAAGCAGGAGATCGTCACCGGCCATGATTTCCGCGGCTATTCGGCCTCGATCAAATATGCGCTGATCTCCGGCCTGATGGCGGCGGGGTGCAAGGTGCACGACATCGGGCTCGCGGTGACGCCGATGGCCTATTTCGCGCAGTTCGATCTCGACGTGCCCTGCTGCGCGATGGTCACGGCCTCGCACAACGACAATGGCTGGACCGGCGTGAAGATGGGCGCCAACCGTCCGCTGACCTTCGGCCCCGACGAGATGACGCGGCTCAAGGAGATCGTGCTGGGCGCCGAGTTCAAGAACAAGGTCGGCGGCTCCTACCAGTTCCACGAGAATTATCCGGCGCGTTACATCGCCGATCTCACCAGCCGTCCGAAGCTGACGCGCAAGCTCAAGGTCGTCGCGGCCTGCGGCAACGGCACCGCCGGCGCATTCGCGCCGCAGGTGCTGGAGGCGATCGGCTGCGAGGTGATCCCGCTCGACACCGAGCTCGACTACACTTTCCCGAAATACAATCCGAATCCTGAAGACATGGAGATGCTGCACGCGATCCGCGACGCCGTGCTGCATCACAAGGCCGATGTCGGTCTCGGCTTCGACGGCGACGGCGACCGCTGCGGCGTCGTCGACAACACCGGCGAGGAAATCTTCGCCGACAAGGTCGGCGTGATGCTGGCGCGCGACATGTCGGCGATCCACAAGGACGCACAGTTCGTCGTCGACGTGAAGTCGACGGGCCTCTACATGACCGATCCGGTGCTCCAGAAGCAGGGCGCCAGGACCGCCTATTGGAAGACCGGGCATTCCTACATGAAGCGCCGCACCAACGAGATGGGCGCGCTCGCGGGCTTCGAGAAGTCGGGCCATTTCTTCTTCAACAAGCCGTTCGGCCGCGGCTATGACGACGGCCTGGTCTCGGCGATCGCGATCTGCGAGATGCTCGACCGCGCTCCCGGCAAGTCGATGGCCGACCTGAAGAACGCGCTGCCGAAGACTTGGTCGTCGCCGACCATGTCGCCGCATTGCGCCGACGAGGTCAAATACGGCGTCATCGACGCCGTGGTGAAGCACTTCGAAGGCCTGCAGGCCAAGGGCGCCAAGATCGGCGGCCAGGCGATCCGCGACCTCGTCACCGTCAACGGCGTGCGCGTCACGGTCGAGGACGGCAGCTGGGGCCTGGTGCGCGCCTCCTCCAACAAGCCCGAGCTCGTGGTCGTGGTCGAGAGCCCGGTCTCCGAGCAGCGCATGCACGACATGTTCGAGATGGTGAACAGCGTGCTGCGCACGCATCCCGAAGTCGGCGAGTACAATCAGAAGATCTGAGGTGCGACCGCGGCGAAGGTCTGCTCCTCGCCCCGTTCTTACGGGGCCGCGACGAGCTTCGCTCGCGCTGAGAGGGTTGGGGTGAGGGGCCTCTCTCGACACGCGAGATCGTCGAGAGACCTGTACCCCCTCACCCGGACCGCAAGTGCGATCCGACCTCTCCCGCAAGCGGGGAGAGGTAAGGGCCATCGCCGGCGAGCGCTCAGCCTCCCGGCGGGCCGAACAGGGCGCGGAGCTTCGCGCCTGGCCCCCGGGCCTTCCAGGCGTCGTCCAGCATCGCGATCCATTCGCCGAGCGCGATCCGGATCGGATTGAAGGACGGTGTGCCGCCGACCAGGCCGAAACGGAGCGGCTGGTCGGAGGGCCGCTCGGCGAAGGTGCCGAACAGGCGGTCGAACACGATCAGGATGCCACCGTAGTTCTTGTCCAGGCACGGCGCGTTGCAGGCGTGGTGCACACGATGATGGCTCGGCGTGTTGAGCAGCCATTCGAGCACGCCGAGCCGCGGCGCGAAGTCGCTGTGGATGAAGAACTGGTAGAATAGATTGATCCCCAGCATTGCGACGATCGCGAGGGGATGAAAACCGATCAGCGCCAGCGGCAGGAAGAACAGAAAGTTGCCCGAGATATTGCCGGTCCAGCCGAGCCGGATCGCCGCCGTCAGATTCAGCCGTGTCGTCGAGTGATGCACCGCATGTGTCGCCCACATCCAGCGAATACGATGCGAGGCGCGGTGCTGCCAGTAGTAGAGAAATTCGCTGCCGAGGAACAATCCGGCAAGCGTGAGCGGGCCGGTCTGTTCAAAGTCGAACAGGCGGTGCTCGTACAGGAACGCAAAGGGCACGGCGAGAAGTCCGGCCTCGATCGCGCGCAGCACGTTCTGTCCCAGCGCAGCACCGAACGACGCCGCGCTTTCGCGCCAGTCGTGGGTCTCGCGATGCGCGAGCCGGCCGATGCCGTATTCGAGCAGCATCAGGCCGATCGCCGTTGCCAGGATCACGCGTCTCAGCGTCGGATCGAGCAGGAGTGAGGCGTAGCCCACGGCACTCTCCTATTTCGGCGCGACGCCGGCGCTGACCGCGCCGTCCCTCAGCGCCTGCGCGCGGGGCAGCGTTTGTGCGCAGGCTGGCGTGAGCTGGCCGGCATGGGATTGCAGGCAGGCGAGGATGCGACCGCCCCCCGGCGCGACGTCGCTGCAAAGCCGGTCGTAATCGGCGCGGCAGGCCTGCATGACGGCCCTCGCTTCGCTGCGCATTTGCGGCGTGATCTGCGTTTGCAACTGGCTCTGGGCGAACGTGGATGTCGAGGCGGCGACGCCGAGGGCGACGATGATTGCGGCCTGCGGGATTGAGAGGAGACGGAAAGTCGATGGCATGGTGTTCGTCCTTTCTGATCTGGCGAGACTGGCCGCCGCCGCGTGGGGCGGACGCGGCGACGGCCCGGCCCGCGGCTCAGCGCGAGATCGTGCCGGTGCGGGTGTAGGTGTTGCCGGCCGGGCCGGTGCGGGTGACGTTGCGCGTGCAGCTGCCGTTGGCGCAGCTTCCCGTCGCGGTGACGCTGGAGGTGCCGCGCGGCCCGGTGCCGGTCGCCGTCCGCGTCCAGGCATTGGCGTCGGCCGCCGCGGCCACCGACAGGGCGCCGATGACGAGGGAGGTGAGGAAGAACTTGTTCATGATCGTCGTCTCCTTGTGGGGCTGCCGTGAGCGGGAGCCATGCGCAGGAGACTGCGGCCGCGGCGTCTGCGCCGCATTGCCGGGACGAAACGATTGTTGTGGCTTTGTCGGGCGCAGGTAACAGTATGTAACAACGGCGCTCGCACCCTTGCGCGGCGCGTGCCGTCGTCCAAAAATGCGGCGATGAACGCGCATCCGGCCACGATTCTCATGGTGGAGGACGATCCCGAGATCAGCCGCCTCGTCGCCGACTTCATGCGGCGCGAGGGGTTCGAGGTCGCCTGCGTCGGTGACGGCAAGGCGATGGACGCGATGCTCCAGCGCGTGCGGCCCGACCTCATCATCCTCGATCTGATGCTGCCGGGCGAGGACGGCCTGTCGATCTGCCGCCGGCTGCGCGCCGACGATTCCCTCCCGATCCTGATGTTGACCGCCAAGAGCGACGAGATCGATCGCGTGGTCGGCCTCGAGATGGGCGCCGACGATTATCTCACCAAGCCGTTCGGGCCGCGCGAGCTCTTGGCGCGCGTCCGCGCCATCCTGCGCCGCGCCAATGGGGCGGCGGTAAAGCCACTGATCCAGCGCTTCGCGTTCGACCGCTTCGTCGTCGATCTCGATGCGCGAAGCGTCGAGACGATCGAGGCCGAGACGCCGGAGCTGCAATTGACCAGTGCCGAGTTCGACCTGCTCGGTTGTTTCGTGCAACGGCCGCGTCGGGTGCTCACGCGCGATCAGATCCTCGATTGGACCCGCGGGCGCTCGGCAGAGCCGTTCGATCGCACCGTGGACATGCTGATCTCGCGGTTGCGCAAGAAGCTCGATGGCGCGAGCCCCGGCTCCAACCTGATCACCACGGTGCGCAACGGCGGCTATCTGTTCACCGCGACCGTCAAGCAGGTGTCGTGATGCTGCGCGTGACATTGGCCGCGCGGCTCGCTCTGATCGGACTGGTCGGATTCACCGTGGTGACCACTGTGGTCGTGGCAATCTTCTACCGGACGACCCTCCGGGAGAACGAGCTGACACGGCCTTCGCCGGCGCGGCTCGACGTGCTGGCAACGCTGCTCGAGCGCACGTCGGGCGATGCGCGGCAAGCCGTCCTCGACGCGGTGTCGTCACCGCAATTCATGGTGCGGATCGTGCCCTCGGCCGCGCCAGTCGGCGGCGAGACGCCGTCCCAGCAGCAGCAATTGCGCGAGACCTATGCGGCCGGCCTTGCGGGCCGTTCCGTGGAGATCGTGTCGCCGCCCGAACATCGCGCCGACCGGCTGTTTCCCCGCATCGCACGGCTGATGGCCAACGCGGTCGAATTCCGCATCGGTCTGCGCAGCGGCGATCTGCTGGTCATCGATGCCTATACTCGCCTGCCGGTCACCCCGTTCGGCCTGCCCGTCGGCTTCGGCGCGGGCCTGTTCGGCTCCATTGTGGCGCTGCTGGCGTTGCTCGTCATGCAGCGCGAGACGCGGCCGCTGGCGCGGCTCGCCGCGGCGGTCGATCGTGTCGACCTGTCGGCCGATCCGCCGCCATTGCCGGACGCACGGCGCAGTGCGCCGGAAATCCGCGCCGTCATCGCCGCGTTCAATCGCCTGCAGGGCCGGCTCGCGGAGATGTTGCGCGCGCGCATGACGCTGGTCGGCGGCATTGCCCACGATGTCAGGACCTTTGCGACGCGGCTGCGGCTGCGCGTCGAGCAGATCCCTGATGATGCCGAGCGGCAGCGGGCGGTTGCCGATATCGACGACATGATCCGGCTGCTCGACGACGCGCTGTTGTCGACGCGGGCGGGCGCCGGCGGCCTGTCACAGGAGATGGTCGAGCTTGCTGCGCTGATCGCTGTCGAGATGCATGATCGTCGCGTTCAGGGCGCCCCGGTCGATCTCGTGACGGACGAACATGTGCGGAAGGCGGTCGTGCTCGGCGACCGGCTCGCCTTGCGCCGGGTCCTCGCCAACATCATCGACAATGCGCTTGCCTACGGCCGTGCGGCGCATGTGCGGATGTCCCTGAAGGACGGTGCCATGCTGGTGTCGGTCGAGGACGAGGGACCCGGCATTCCCGCCGATCAGCGGCAGACCGTGCTGGAGCCGTTCCACCGCCTGGAGAAGTCGCGCAATCGCGCGACCGGCGGTGCCGGTCTTGGCCTCGCCGTGGCCCGCAACCTGGTCGAGGCTCATGGCGGAACGATCGAGATCAGCGCGGCCCCGAACGGAGGCACGCGCGTCAACGTCACCCTGCCGGTCTTTCAACCAGCTTAGAGCGTTTTCGAGCGAAGTGGTTACCGGTTCGCGTGAAGAAAACGCGTCAAAACAAGAATCTGGAGCTTCGGTTCCATCGGAATCGAACCTCCAAGCGTCAGGCCGCCACCACCGTCGGGATTGGCAGCGCGGTGACCGACTTGATCTTCTCCATCGCGAAGCGCGAGGTGACGTTCTTCAGCGGCACGGCGCTGATCAGCTTCTTGTAGAACACGTCATAGGCCTGCATGTCCGCGACCACGACGCGCAGCATGTAGTCGACGTCGCCGGCCATCCGGTAAAACTCCATCACCTCGGGCATGGCGCTGACGGCTTCGGCGAACTTCTTCAGCCAGGCGTCGGAATGGTCGGCACTCTCCACCGAGACGAACACGGAGATGCCGAGCCCGATCTTGTTCTGGTCGACCAGGGCGACCCGCTTCAGGATCACGCCGTCGGCCTCCAGCCGCTGGATGCGCTTCCAGCAGGGGGTCGAGGACAGGCCGACACGGTCGCCGATCTCGGCGACGGACAGGGAGGCATCCTCCTGGAGTACCATCAGGATCTTGCGGTCGATGGCGTCGAGGCGGCGGCTGGTCTCGGGGATCTGGACAGCGAGGTCAGTCATTTGAAGAACTTTGTTCCATTTCAGGGGCAGATTTCCCTCATATAGAGAAAATCCTTCCACAGCAAGCTTATAATGTCGGCGCCCGGTCCGGCGTCGCCACCCGCTGCCCGCTTAAAAACTCTTCAACTTCAATGCGTTGTGGTGCGGCCATGCCACCGCCATGGCGGGTGCATTTCAGCGCTGCGGCCGCCGCGGCGAATCGCAGCGCCTCGCGCACCCCCTGGCCCTCGGCGAGGCGAAGCGTGAAGGCGCCATGGAAGACGTCGCCGGCGCCGAGCGTATCGACCGCCTGGACCGGGAAGGCCGGCGTCTGCTCCAACTCGCCCGTCTCGTTCAGCCAGATCGTACCGAGGGGACCGCGGGTGGCGGCGAGGAAGGCCGGCGTCAGCCTCGCCAGGTGCCTCAATGCCTCGCCGTCGTCGGCGATACCGGCAGTCTCCTGCACCTGTTCACTGGCGAACAGCAGGTGCGAGGCGGCCGTGAGCAGGCCGTCCTGCAAAGACATCGCGCGGTCGACGCCGACGACGACGGGGATGCCGCGCTGGCGCGCCTCGGTGCAGAGCGAGGTCGCGAACGCGGCACAGCGGCTTTCGACGAGGATTGCCCGACAATCGGCGAGCAGGACGTCGGCGTCCGGCAGCTCCACGCTCCACAGGCCGGCATCGCGATAGATCGTGAGTGTCCGTTCGCCGGAGGGCTCGATCATGATCGCGGAGACGGGCGTCGTCACATCCGGCATGCGCACGATATGGCTTGTGTCGATGCCTTCCTGGGCCATCCGTTCGAGAATGAAGCCGCTCGACGTCTCCCGCGCATCGCCCATGGGACCTGCGAACGCGACGTGGCCGCCAAGCCGTGCCATCGCGATCGCGGCATTGAGCGCGTTGCCGCCGCAGATCTCGGCAAGATGCGTGGCGTTCGCCTTGCTGCCACGCGCGGGCACCGCCTCCACGCGAAAGGTCAGGTCGCGTACGGGAATGCCGATGCAGAGGATGCGCGGTGCGATCCCGGCCATCACTGGCCTCAGCTCAAGCGCCGCTCGTGTCGTGCACCCAGCGGCCGAGCAGATGATGGGCGATGGCGAAGGGATGCGGGCCGGCGAGCCCGTCGGGATGCGTCCGCGTCAGCATCAGGGCCGCCTCCTCGCGCGTGAACCACCGCGCATCCTCGAGCTCGGCGTGGTCCACGACGATATCCTCGTTCAGCGCCCGCGCGCTGCAACCGATCATCAGGGACGACGGGTAGGGCCACGGCTGCGTCATGTAATACTGCACGTCAGTGCAGCGGATCCCGGACTCTTCGAGAATCTCGCGGCGCACCGCGTCCTCGATGGTCTCGGCGGCCTCGACGAAGCCGGCAAGGCACGAAAACATGCCCGGCGGAAACTGCTTTTGGCGGCCGAGCAGGCATTTATCGCCGGAGGCGACCAGCATGATCACGACCGGATCTGTGCGCGGAAAATGCTCGGCCTTGCAGGCAGGGCAATCGCGCTTCCAGCCGCCTTCCTTCATCGCGCTGCGCGTGCCGCAATTGGCGCAATAGCCGTGACGCTGGTGCCAGCTCACCATCGACTTCGCCATCGCGACCGCCGAGAGCTCGTCGGGGCGGATCGCGCCCTGCATGGCCATGCCGCGCAGCTCGGTGAGGCTGTAGTCC
The DNA here is from genome assembly GCF_028128955.1 of Bradyrhizobium sp. CCBAU 11386. Taxonomy (NCBI): domain Bacteria; kingdom Pseudomonadati; phylum Pseudomonadota; class Alphaproteobacteria; order Hyphomicrobiales; family Nitrobacteraceae; genus Bradyrhizobium; species Bradyrhizobium sp. CCBAU 11386. Next base: position 958 of record NZ_LBKA01000030.1, on the reverse strand, counting down.
TCGCGGCCGACCAGCTTCTCGGCGGCGGCTTGCGACAGGCCCATGCCGAACACAGCAGCGCCGTCGCGCAGCCCCAGGAAGATCGTGCCGGGATTGGCACCGCATTTCAGCGCCTCGTCGATTCCCAGCAGCGCGCGCACCTTTTCGCCCTCGCGCTTCACCAGCAGCGAGTCGCGATGGACGACATAGGCGCGCGAGGTCGGCTTCCGCTCGAGCGCGAACAGCTTTTCGTCGTCGCGGCGCAGATGCGCGGCGCGGTCGAGGACGTTGGAGACGAAGGCCGGCTGCCCCAGCGGAAATGCGTCGAATGCTGACATTTCTTGTTCTTTCAACCCAACCAGATTTTTCGGCGAAGCGCGCTGATGAAATTCTGCACCTCGGTGGCGTCATGCGCCAAGGGCTGCATCACGCCCCAGACCGGCCGCGGCCAGGCGGCGTCACCGGTGCGGCGGGCGATGATGTGGACGTGGAGCTGCGGCACGAGGTTGCCGAGCGCCGCGATATTGAGCTTGTCGCATTTGGTGATCTCCTTCAGCGCGCGCGAGACGCGGGAGATCTCGGTCATCAGCTGCGCCTGCTGCACCTCGTCGAGATCGATGATCTCGACCGCATCGGGGCGCCGCGGCACCAGCAGCAGCCAGGGATAATGCGCGTCCTTGATGACCAGCACCTTCGACAACGGCAGATCGCCGATGTCGATGGTGTCCTCTTTCAGGCGGGAGTGCAGCGACCAGACGGGTTCGGGCATGAAGGTTTCCGGATGGCCCGATGGGGGCGGGCTTGTTGGGTCCGACCATACGATACCGATTCCGATAGGGGAAGGATTCGGCCCCGCTGTCACCGCATACGCGGTCGTCGTCCCGGACAAGCGCGCCCCAAGCGCGCGCAGATCCGGGACCTATAACCACAGGGAGTGGTTATTGCGCGAGCTGGCAACCCGGAGTCTTCGTCAAACTCG
>NZ_LBKA01000003.1:2425-43209 GCF_028128955.1 Bradyrhizobium sp. CCBAU 11386 | reverse complement strand
CGAGCCGACATTCCAACTTAAATTTTATCAGGGAAACGGATGATGAAGCCGCCACGGTTCGGCATCCGCACCTTGGGCAGCGTCTCGGGGTTCATCGTGTCGGTCTCACCTATGAGTTTGTTTTTCGCCAGGATGAACGCGGTCAGAGCGTAGACCTCGTCGTCGGTGAGTGACTTGGGCTGCTGCCACGGCATCCCTCTACGAATGAAGTCGAAGAGCGTCGTGGAATAAGGCCAAAAGTTCGCGATGGTCTTCATCCCGGCCGATATGTCGGTGATCTTGCCGCCTCCGAACAGTGGTGAAAAACCGAATTTGTTCTTGCCGTCCTTGTCGTGGCAGGCGACGCATTTTTCCGCGTAAATCGGCTCGCCTTGCGCCGGCGTACCGCTTCCTGCCGGCAGGCCGGAGCCGTCAGGCATAACGCTGATATCCCAAGCCGCGACGTCGGCGGGGTCGATAGGCGTGCCAAGATTGGGCCCGTCGGCGAACGCTACGCTGATGCTCAGAGCGAACACCAACGAAGCGCTATAGACGAAAATTCTATGTATAGGCATGGCTGATCTGCCCTTTGGCGTCGACCGCCCAACTAGTGACCGCGTTGAAGTGCTGGTTGGGAAACGCCCCGATCGGTGGGGCATTCTTCAACTCGCCGCGCTGAGCTACGAACTCGGCGCGTGTGGGTTGGAAGTTCCCTGCTTCATCCCAGGCCCGGCTTTGAAGTATTGCAGGGCCACCGTTCCAATGCCAAGCCATGCGGAAACGGGTGAAAGCCTTGGCCAATACCGGCTCCTGCAGCGCCGCTTCGGCCCAACTCTGCCCGCCATCGGCCGAAACCATAACCCTGGCGATACGGCCGGTGCCGGAATATGCGACACCTGAAATCTGGTAAAGGCCGAGCTGCTTTAGGGTCATTCCGGGAGACGGCTGCGTGATGAACGATTTGACTTCTTGCAGGAAATAAAACTGGTATGCCTCGCCGTTCGGGAGAAGCTGCGTGTAGGTCTTGGTCTCCCAGAAGCCCATGGCTGGTTCCGCCACGAGCTTGATGCGCCGCAGATACTTGACGTTCATGTTGCCCTCGTAGCCGGGCAACAGCAGGCGCACCGGATACCCGTTACTCGGCGTAAGGCGCTCGCCATTTTGATAGAGGGCGATCATGGCATCGTCCAAGGCCTTCGCCACGGGCACGCTGCGTGTCAGGTGAGGCGCGTCCGCGCCTTCGGCGATGAACCATTTCGCCTTCGGATCAATGCCGGTTTCTTCGAGCAGGGTGGAGAGTTTCACACCCGTCCATTCAGCACAAGACGCGAGGCCGTGCAGTGCCTGAACGTTGCCCTGCAACGGCTGGGGGGAAAACAGCGGTGCGCTGTTGCCGCCGCATTCCAGGAAGCTGATACGCGACACCATCGGATAGCGCGCAAGTGCCTCAAGCTTGAACATCAAGGGGCGTTTGACGAGGCCGTGGATCACGAGGCGGTGTTTATCCGGATCGATGTCGGGCGGGCCGCCATAGGCGACCACGAAATGCAGGCCATTCGGCGTGATCATTCCGTTTAGCATGTGATGCGGGGTACGCGCAGTTTGAACGAATGGCAGGCCGTCGGGGTTGTTCAGCGTTCGGGCGACGTTCTTCTCAAACCGAGACGGCAGCTCATACGATTTGATGCTCGAACCGGGCTCGAGGCTCCATGGATCATCCTTGAGTGGCTCGGCCGCGGCGCTTGTCAGCGAGGCCCCGACGCCCGTGCTGAGCGCGCCTGCTATAGCGACGCCCTGCCCGAGAAGTGCACGCCGGTCAATCAGACCGTTTCCAGCTACAGCATCCCCCGAAGGATGACGGATGCCTTTGGGCATGACCGCCTCCTCAGCTGTCGGCGTCTTGAGAGTATAGAACTGACTTTCTCTCGCCCGCAATGACCAGTTCGGGGCGTCCGGCTATCCGCCGGGTGATCGGAGGAGTACGATGCGAAGGCCCAGAGCATGAGCGAAAAGGAGATGAGCCCATCGGCCCAGACGAGTACGACACCCTTGCTGACCCGGCGTGCCTCCGCCAGCTCGACTTGCGGCCTCGGCGACGGATGCTCAGCGCCCCGGCCCGGCACCATGCGCAGGAGATCGGAGCAAAGGAGGAAGAGATGGCAACGATCGTAGAGAGCATTGAGATATCCCGTCGGCCCGAAGACGTCTTCCTATACGCGACGGACTTTTCGCATTTCCCCGAATGGCAGGGGGGCGTCGTATCGGCACGCCGGGAAGGCGACGCCCCACTGAAAGCCGTGGTGACTCGGCGGCTCGGTCCGCGAAAGTTGCAGAGGACGGAGGAGATAACCGAACTGAACCCTCCGAGGACGTGGACGGTGCGCGGTGTTGGCGGCCCGCTCACAGCGATTGCCAAAGGCACAGTTGAGCCACTCGATGACGGCAAGCGGTCGCGCGTAACGATCGCCCTCGAATTAGAAGCCCACGGGATCGCCAGGGTGCTTGCTCCGCTCATCCTCCGGCAAGTGCGAAGGCAGCTGCCGAGAAACGAGCAAAAGCTGAAGGAGCTGCTCGAGCGCGGCGCGTAACCGCAAAACGGGACGTCGTGTTCAAAACCGACCGCGGTGCCGCGCCTCTGGGCGCATAGAGAGGTCGATGGTGCGCCGGCATGGCCGACGAGGCGCTCAATCTTCTCGGGGACGTGGCTGGTTCGCACAGCCCGCTCATGAACGGAGCCGTGGGGAGTCGTCGTAGCTCCGCGTGGACGGCGCTTTGTGGGCTTCACCATCGCGCAGGCAGGGATCGTCGAAATCGACGTTGTTGCCGACTCCGAGCGCCTTCGCTGGGTCCACTTGGCAGTTCTCAACGACTGACGAGCCAACCTGCGTTACCAGGCAGGTGCCAGTGACCGCGATGTCTCACTTGGGTCACGAGTGTCGCCTTCTGCAACACACGGCAGTTCGTCAGCTTCCGCTATGCCCCGTTCGCGACCGAGGTCCTGTGGCGGTGCAATATGTCGCGAAGGGCCACCAACGGACATGAATTGCTATTCGATCACCTCATCAGCGCGAAGGAGTAACGAGGTCGGCACGGTGAGTCCGAGCGCCTTGGCAGTCTTCAGGTTGATCACTAGTTCGAATTTGGTCGGCTGCTCTACCGGCAGATCGGAAGGCTTGGCGCGCCTTTGAGGATCTTATCGACGTATCCGCCTGCACGGCGGAACAGATCGGCTGCATCGGGGCCGAAGCCATGATCGCCGAACTGCCGAAGAAGGCGCAGGCGCCGGCGGCATGCCTCCGGGCGGCGGCATGGGCGGCATGGACTTCTGATCCAGCCTCTCAAGGCGGCGACTTTCAAGAAATGCAAAACCCCGGCAGCGATGCCGGGGTTTTTGTTTGGGCAGGCGGCTCGGTCAGATGGCCGTCACAACGCAGCTAGGGCTCCTTTGCAACGACGCTGAGGAAGGAACTTCCCACTCCTTGGGATATCCCTGTTATGCACAGTACTCCCCAGATATACTTTCGTTTGTGTTGACAATCTCAAGAAAATTTTGAGCGAGAGTCGCAAACCGAACCGACAGTCCCGCTTCTCTTAGAACAAAGTCGTATCGGGTCGGGGCTAAATCAAGGCTCATCCAAAATCTGATCGAACACAGAGCGTGAGCTCTCGTGACGCAAGCCTGCGTTGCGGGGAATGCTTTCGCTTGAGAAAGGTGATGTTGTCGTGAGTGAAAGCGAAATGAAAGTCACGCCGAACGGAACGAATGTTTTCGGGATGCCGTTGCTGGACTTCTCGAAGATCGCCTTGCCTGGCGTGAGCGGCGAACTTGCCGAACAGGGCCTCGCCCGCGCACGGGAAGGCTACGCAAAGGTCAAGGCCGCGTCGGAGGAAATGACGGAAGCGCTGCGCGAGTCCTATTCGGGCAATGCGAGATGTGCGACCGACTACGGGCTCAAGGTGTTCGAAATCTCAAACGCCAATGCCGCCTCTGCGCTCGATTTCTTCGTCCATCTCTTCGGCAGCAAGTCACCGACCGATGTCTTCGCCTTGTCCGAGGCGCAAGCGCGCAAGGCGTTCAACACCGCATCCGACCAGAACAAGGAATTGTGGGCGCTTGCCCAGAAGCTTGCGACGGAAACGGGTGAGCCGATCAGGAAGCACCTCACCAAGGTTCTCCACCCAACCGGCTAGAAAGCGCACTCAATTCACGTCCAGGGTTCGTTTGAGGAGGGATCCGGCCGGTTGGAACAAGCCCAGCAGCGAGCATGCAGCCCCCACTGGCCGTGCTCGATCAACAAGGTGCATGCCCCCCAAGTAACCGCACCGACAAGAGGCGCATTCCAACCGGCCGGTACTTTTCTGCAAATGCAATGAAGACCAATTGCGAGGGAGGCAACATGGGTATGGTCATGGTCAAATGTCCGCAAACCGGACACGTGATTCCCACCGGCATCAAGACTGATCGCGAGAGCTTTGGGCGCCGCGCGGTATTTTTCTCGCGCACACGTTGTCCGATCTGCCGCACCGATCACGCGTGGTTTGCGCGGGAAGCCTGGGTCGATGAGCCGGGCATCCGGATCGCGCCGTCGTAGCGCAGGCTCCCTGACGTCAGCGTTGCTGAGCCTAAACCAGAATCCCGCTGTTGCTGAGAGCGGAGTTCTTGCCGGGTTGAATGAACGGGTGATGGAAAAGGCGAGGCAACCGCTAGCGCAAATCCCTTTGCGAGCGCGACTTCGGCCCACGGCGGTTGTCGCGCACTTTGTCTTTCTTCCAATCCGCTGGTTTGTTGGCAATTAGTTTTTCGAGGTTTGGCGCTGGACCGCCTCTTTGAAAGGCCAACAAGTCCAACGACGGCGGCTCGCCACCAGTAAGGATGGAGAGACAGGCATGCGCTTGGCCGCGATGATGAGTTTAATGATTTAATAGATGCAGCAGAATATCCGCGAGAACCTGAGACTGTGGCATTCCAGATGTGGTTCTGTAACTGTGAAGACCTCTCAGTGCTGTTTCATCGTACTTTCCGGTGACCTCGACCATCCGATTGTCTTCTGCGATACGAGCCTTGGTTAGTTCGATGCGGTCTTCATACAAGATTGCATTGAGATCGTTTGGAAGGTCGCCTTCACCGGTCAATCGTTTCAACCAAAGCCTGTCGGTCAGCAGCAGATGATTCAGCGTTCCGTGGAGGCTACCGAAGTAGACACCGGTGTGAAGGCGGTATGACAGTTCTGATAGGTCAAGAGCTGCCGCGTAAAGTCGGGGGTTAGCCCAACGGTTGTAAGCAGCAAGCAGCTTGAAGCCGAGATGACCTGACGAACTAAGAAGAAGCCGAGAAAAAAGTTCCGACCTCGGGCCTTTTCAGTTTCGCGAGTGGGCCGTTTTGCTCTGGCTAGCCGGTGCGAAAACGGCCCCAGCGCTAATCGGGGAAGGCACGCCGAGGCCGACTTGGCTTGTATCCGTGTCCCCCAGACGCATCACGATTCATGGCGTGTCGGCCACCGGACAGACCGGGAAGCAGAAGAAACGAAGCCTCGCGAAGTCCGAAATGGGTCATCAGCGTCGCCCTCGCCAACAGACGGCTGCCCTTCAATTTCCGCTATGCCCCGTTAGCGACCGAGATCGCGCGGCGCTGCAATATGTCGCGAAGGGCCAGTAGCCGACCTCCCGTGCGTGACCGGCGATGGCCATCCAGATGGCCGAGTAGGCTACGCTGCCAGGGCACGCGTCGGGGCCCGACGCCCCCCGCCCTCGTGCTCTTCGGTGTAGAATACTCCTCCGGCCGGCCAGAGCCGGGCGGCGATTTCACGGGCAGCCGCGTCGATGGGTGATCGAATGAAGCGGCGGGAGTTGATCACGCTTCTAGGGGGCGCGGTATCTCGCTGGTAACCGCTTTCCTGGGGCGACCGAGCCACGAGCACAGGGAGGACAATATGGTGAAGCAGTCCTTGCGTTGCATTGCCGTGGGCTCACTGCTGTTGGCGCTTTCCGCCGGCCATCCGGCCTGGGCGCAGAAGCGCGGCGGCATCCTGCGGCTCGCGAGCCCGGCCAGCCCGGCCAACATGTCGATCCACGAGACGTCGACCATCGTTGCCGAGATGCCGATGATGGGCGTGTTCAACAATCTCATCGTGTTCGACCAGCACAAGCCGCAGGTCAGCCTCGACACGATAGTCTCCGATCTGGCGACAAGCTGGTCGTGGAACGAGGACGACACCGCGCTGACCTTCCAGCTGCGTCAGGACGTCAAATGGCATGACGGCAAGCCGTTCACCGCCGCCGATGTCAAGTGCAGCTGGGACCTGCTGCTCGACAAGCAGCCCGACAAGCTGCGGCTCAACCCGCGCAAGAGCGGATATGAGAACCTAAGCGACGTAACGACCAACGGTGATTACGAGGTCACCTTCAAACTAAAACGGCCGCAGCCAGCTTTCCCGATGCTGCTTGCCGGCGGATTCGGGGCGATCTATCCGTGCCACATCACAGCGACGCAGATGCGCCAGCAGCCGATAGGTACCGGCCCGTTCAAATTTGTCGAGTTCAAGCCCAATGAAGGCATAAAAGTCACCCGCAACCCGGATTACTGGAAGAAGGACCGGCCGTATCTCGACGGGATCGAATACACCATCATCCAAGAGCCCTCGACTGCGGACCTGGCATTTGTTTCCGGGAAGTTCGATATGACATTCCCGTTTGAACTTTCAGTTCCCCGCTATAAGGAGATGCGCAAGCGAGTGCCGGACGCGGTGTGCGAGCTGTCGCCCGGCACCCTTAGCACCCACTTGCTGATCAACCGTGTCCGGCCGCCGTTCGATAATCCCGATCTGCGGCGGGCGATGTCGCTGACCATCGACCGCAAGGGCTATATCGACACGCTCGGCCAGGGCGAAGGCGAGATCGGCGGCATTTTGCAGCCACCTCCGGCCGGGTTGTGGGGCATGCCCCCGGAACAGATCGCCGAGCTGCCAGGGTACGGCCTCGATGTGCAGAAGAACCGAGAAGAGGCGCTCGCCCTGGTGCGAAAACTCGGCTACGGCCCCGACAACCGGCTCAAGATCAAAGTGACGACGCGTGACTGGTCGATGTATCGCGATCCAGCGGTGCTGTTGATTGGTCAGCTCAAGCAGATCTACATCGACGGCGAACTCGACCTCGTCGACACGGCGCAATATTTCCCGAAGATCCAACGAAAGGAATACACGGTCGCGCTCAACGTGCAGACGGCGGGGCCCGATCCCGACCCGATTGTGCAGCAGTTCTACGGCTGCGGCTCGAACCTCAACTGGGACAACTATTGCAATCCCGAATTGGACAAGATGATCGAGGCGCAATCACGCGAGGGTGACGCGGCCAAGCGCAAGCAGATCCTATGGACGATCGAGCGCAAGCTGGCCAACGACAATGTGCGGCCGATCATATTCTACCGCCGCGGCGGCACCTGCGAGCGCCCCTATGTCAAGGGCCTGACGATCATGGTCAACAGCACCTTCAACAGCTGGCGCATGGAGGATGTCTGGCTCGACAAGTAGATGGTCCGCTCACAAAGAGCGCCGGCGCGCTAATCCAGCCAATCCTGCCGAGGTGGCGGTGAGCCCGGTCGGCATACGTGATTGCCAATGTCCGGTAGGGGTCACGAGCGCCCTTTTGACCATGGGCAGGCTACTTCCGGTCCACCCCTGATTCCGGACACATCGGTGCGACGCATCAATTGACGCGATGGGCCATGAACGGACGTTAGCACCTCTAAAGCCCCGGAGCGTGGGCGCTGGCTGCGACCATGATGAACCGCTGTCTAAAGTTTGTTCGTCCGGCAGCTCTGAATGATTGTCTCGACACTCACCGCCGCACGCGCTCCTGCGAGTTTTTTTCGCCGATCAGACAGGGCACACGGGGCTCTTTCTCGGCGGTTGGGACGATCCCGCTCTCTGGCGTGAGGCCCGCAACTTCGAGAACAAGCTTGGTCCGGATCGCTTCCTGGAATTTTTCGCGATCTTTGATCGTCATGATGAAGGCGCCCGGCCCTCCGATCACGCAGTCCTCGTAATAGAGATCGAGATTCTCGATATCGATCGTCAAAAGGGATGGCTCCTTCACCATGATCGGGAGGCCGTTGATGATGATGCCCTTCTCCAGGGCAGCGTCGCGCGCGCCGGTTACGGGGGCTCCGTCGTTGTTCGGCCCATCGCCGGAAATGTCGATGACGCGCCGCAACCCGCGATACGGGTTCTCTTCGAACAGCTGCAGTGCGAAATTGATCGCGCCGGAAATCGAGGTACTCGAACCTCGGCGAACCGGCGTTTTCATGATCTCGGCGGCCACCGCATCCGCCGATTCCGGGCCGTCGATCACGCGCCAGGGAATGATGATCTTCTCGTCGCCTGACATTGACCACTCGAAATAGGTCACGGCCACCTTGCTGCCCGGAACGGCCCTCAGCGCCTGAAGGAAGTCTTTCGACACGATGGCCTGTGCATAGCCCTCGCGCTGAATGGCAAGTTCGTCCATATCCATCGAATAGGAGACGTCGACGGCGATCACGAGCTCGACATTGACGGATGATGCATTGTGTTTGGTGTCGGCGAATCGAGATTTCGGGCTCGGCGCGGCAATGCCAGCAACGTCACCTCCGACTATCGTCCCCGCAACAAGCACCGCCCCGACCGAGACACACCAGCGCATGGCGGCCCTCCCGTCCTTTCACGAGCATGGTGACACCCAAAAAGCGCCCCGAAAAGCGGAAACATGCAATTGTCGTCCACGTTCGCAACAATCGAGGCGGAGACGTTTCGGCTCGGCTATTCGCTGTGGTGCAGGAACGAAGTCAGCGGCTGCCAGTGCCAGATCGTCTGAATGCCCGGCCTTCAGGCAGGACAGCCTCGCCAAGGCGTTTTGAGTTGCGCTGGCCGTTAGCTCCCGGACCGATGCAAAAACGGATCCACGGACTCGACTAGCCGGGTCGCCAATTGGGCGACGGCAGGCGTGGACTGCTTTTCGGGCGGCAGCGAGCCGACAGAATGGACCGCAAGTCCAGTACCAACGGCAAAGGCCGCTATCGCAATTGCAGCAAAATACTCGATCCTCATGGCGATGGTTCCTCCATCGACCCCATGAACTAACCGGACACGCCGAGAAATGGTTCCGAGAGCGCTGTTTGACCCTAGCCCTTGGAACGCACGCTTGCGCGCCGTCCGGCAGGCATCCTCGTCAATCCGTTCGGGCGCGGTGAAGTGGGCCCGGATCTACTCCACGTCCACGCGGCAAGTTCCTCAATAGGTCGGCCGGCGCTCCAATTGTTTCCCCATTCCGTCCGGAACGGCGTCGCGACCAAAGATCGGGGAACGAAAGCTTCGGTCAGGACTTTGGAAGCGTGAGACCGCCGCTCGCCGGTAACAACACGGCGCATGTCGCAGATAGCCAAGGTCGTTACGAAAGACCCGCTGTTCTCAGAACAAGCGCTCGCGCAGATAGCCAAAAGCGGCGGTCTCCAGTTCAGTCCAGAATTACCGGTCGTGCTCGCAAAGTGAAAGCTGCGGGAGGTAGGGCGCGGGGTCTCCGCTGCTGGCGCTTCTTACCCGAAGGAGGCTTGTTATGCCCCGCCGCGTCGACATCGACCACACAAACAGCCGGGCCATCGTTCGAGAGATCGGCGAGAGATTGCGCGCGTCGGTGAGACCAGAGCCGGAACTACCAACAAGATTTAAAAAGCAAATTCACCAGCTCCGCGAATTGGAGGAAGGCTCACCGTCAATCGTTCCCAGTGCCGAGCGCTGGAAAAGGCCTCGCCATTGAGCCAAAGACGGCTCGGCCTTTCATGGATGAACAATGCCATCGGTGAAGGTCCATGCGTCAAATATTCTGAACGAGTTCGGCGAGGCGCAAGCCGAATTGATCGGTAAAGCCGTCGTCCTTACCGACGGAAAGGCAGGCACGGTCGAGAACGTTTGGCTGGATGAACTGCACGGGCTTCGGATTTCGATCAAAGGTCATGATGGAAGATGGCCGGTCTCAACCATCAAGTTCCCGGAGAACTAAACCTTCGCATTGCTGCGCGCTGCCTGGATCGCGCGCTCCTTACAGAGCATTCCAATCAAGATGAAAATCCCGACCTCGGTCAGGAAAGTGACGCTCATGATCGCGACCGTAAGGAACACGTCGCTCGCCGAGAGAGGGTTCATGAATGCCTCGCATCTTGCGAAGCCCCGGGAGTAACTCATTCAGGCTACAAAATGTTTCGGTTCCAAACGCAGCGCGTTGGGTGGAGCGGGCATAAGGCCGCAAGCCGTTTGAAGCGCCTCGCCTTTGCGTTTTCGGTACACAGGCTTGAGCTTGACGCCCGCGCGTCGCAGGTTTCAGGGCGCACGGTCAAAACCGCTATTTTGAGGCCGGTCGATCGCTTCCGTTCTACCCTTACAAGCAGACGATTTCTGATCCGGCTCGAACTTCGCATTCGGGCCACTTTCGGACTCATGCGCCGCAACAAAAAGCGCCTTCAATATCGCCCCTCGATCATCAATATCCGGGATATATTCGGGGGATACTGACCGCTTTGTGAGAGATGATCCAATGGAGCCCATCAGTGCAGATCTTTCCACGATACTAAACCGCATCCTTGATACGGCGGCAGATAATCTCAGGATTGCAAAGATTCTCGTTCAAATGGGGCTTGATCCCAACAACATCACCTACGACGCACTGTTTGATCGGCTGCTGGAAATTGTGTTGGCCAACATCACGCTCGCCAACATGTTTGCCTTGGTCGGCGCAATCTTCTTTGTCGCTACCTTGCTGATGCAGAGAATGGTGCCGCTGCGGGTCGCGAATATGGTCGGCTGTGCATTCTTCGCAACCTCTGGCGCGCTTTCCGGAAGCGTCGCCACCTTTCTGCTTTATCTGCTGTTGCTGCCGGTCAATGCCGTTCGTCTCCGTCAACTGCTCAGGCTCGTTAAGAAGGCACGTAACGCGACGCAAGGTGACATGTCGATGGAATGGCTCAAACCGTTCATGACCGAACGCAGATATCGCCATGGCGACCGATTATTTAGGAAGGGTGATGCGGCGGCCGAAATGTTTCTCACCGTCACCGGGAAGTTTCTCGTCAAAGAAATCGGCGTCGAGCTTCCGCCAGGGCGTCTCATGGGAGAACTTGGCTTCCTTGCGCCCGATAAGCGACGAACCGGAACGGTCGAGTGCATAGAAGACGGACAAGTCCTGACTATAACTTATGAAAGGTTGCTTGAAATCTACTTTCAAAGTAATCAGCAATTCGGCTACTACATCCTCCTCCTCACCAGTCAGCGTCTGCTGGAAAACAACCAGCGCCTCCAGGAAAACATCTCGCGGCTGGAAGCAACTCTCGCGCAAGAGAAAGCGGCGCGACAGACCCCAGCCGCGGATGGCACGGCTTGAAACTTGGCTCTTGATTGCACCACTATTGGTGACAGAACTGTCCCGACGCGGTGCAGGTCTCGCGAGGCAACGACGTCCGCTCGGGGGCAAAATGCGAAGAACTCAGAGTGAGCAAAGTCAGTCCGCTCTACCCCACCAAGCGGCCCTCAATGAAAGGTGTCGCCACTTCGCTCATGGGCCAGAAGCAGTCATTCGATCGCCTCGTTCCTCCTGCGCAGCGGGCTATTCGGGCAACCCCGCTTTCCGAAGACCCTCAACAAACAGCTTTGAGTGTTTGGGGACCTGGGCGATCCACGCCGATATTGTAAAGGCGGGATCGATCTCAAGCACGCACGCCGCCGCCTCGTGCGCCTCAGCGTCGCGTCCGAGATGGGCAAAGGCGGACGCAAGGCCGCGGTAAGCTGGCATGAAGGAGGGATTGTGACGAAGGGCTTTCTTAAATACTACGATCGCCTCGTCAAAGCGGCGAAGCCTCATAAGGGCATTCCCAATGCCAAAAAACGTCATGTGTAGCAGCGGGTCTACGGGGCTCATGCGAATGGCGCGTTCAAAGCTCCGCATCGCTTCCTCTGGAAGCCCCGCCAATATATAGACCCAGCCTCTGTTGTTCCAAGTGCGCCATGAGTTTGGGTTGAGCGCGACCGCCCGGTCAGCCATTGCAATCTCGGCTTCGCTATCGCCGACCATGCCCGCCAAGATTACTGCAACCCTTGACAGCGTGTCCGGATCACCATCATCGATGCTCAATGCCAAACGAGCAAGCCGAACTGCTTCCTTGCAGTCGAACTGGGGATCGTTGGCATAGCCTAGAGCGACGTTGCTCGCATGACAGTCACCTGCCAAAGCCGCCGCAAAGGCGAACCTCGGGTCTAGCTCCAAAGCGCGATGAGCCAGCTTGATCGCCTCGGCCAAACTTTCGCGGGTCGTCAGGTGATACTGGTGCATGGCTCGGAGAAAACAGTCATAGGCAGTGAGGTTCTCTGGTCGCCGCCGCGTCGCCATTGCAATTTCTGTTTGAAGCATCTTTGGCTGAATAGCCGAGACGACGGCGATGGTAACTTCGTCCTGAAGAGAGAAGACGTCGGTCAAGTCACGCTCAAACCTGTCCGCCCATAGATGCGCGCCAGCAACCGCATCGATCAACTGCCCTGTGATGCGAACTTTCCCCGACGCCTTCCGCACAGCCCCCACGAGGACATAGCGCACGCCGAGCCTTCGCCCGACTTCCTTGATATCGACCGCCCGGCCCTTGAAGGTGAAGCTCGAATTGCGCGCGATGACGAACAGCGACTTGAAGCGCGACAGAGCCGTGATGATTTCTTCCACCATGCCTTCGGCGAAGAATTCCTGCTCTGGATCGCCGCTCATGTTCTCAAATGGCAGCACGGCGATGGAGGGTTTGTCGGGAACTGCAGGAGCGCTCTCGGGCGCATCGCCCGGATTTGAGCCCGCAACTTCTCGCGCCTCCCGCACCTGTCCGACGAAACGGAATCCCTTACGCGGTAACGTCTTGATCAGTCGCTGTTGCTCCCCGGAATCGCCGATTGCGCTTCGGGCGACATTTAGCCGGGTCGTCAGTGCTGCATCCGAAACGCTGCGCCCATTCCAGACGGCATTGATGAGGTCGTCTTTACTGACGACGCGCTCCCTGTTGCGGATCAGGTAATCAAGCAGATCGAACACCTGTGGTGCGATGGAGACGACGTCCGCGCCGCGATGCAGCTCGCGCCGGTCAGGGTCGAATGCGTAATCCTCGAAGAGATAGCGCAAGATGCGAATCCCCTTGGATGAGAGCCCCCGATAACCGGGTAGCGCTTTGGCCTGGACATCGCAAGAATAAGCTGCAGGTGAGGAAAATGTAAGATGCCGGTCAAGCATACCCGCCGCTCTCGCGGCACCCTCGTGCCGGCTGTGACGGCTCCTGACCCATGGTGGCAACAGGGGAACGCTAAAGCCCTGGAAGAAACACCGTCCCAGGGGGACTTCGCAATGAGCTCGACGCACGGCACAACGTGGCTGGAACGGACATCCGTATCGACCCGGCATGTCTCCAGCTTCATCTGGAAATATTGGGATGCCTTTCGGGAGCGCCGCGAATGCCAAAAATTGCGCGCCATCCTGTCCAAGTTAAGCGACACGGAGCTGATGGACATCGGCACCACGCGCGGAGAGATCGACTACATCGCTTCGCACCGAGGTATTGACCCGCGAGGGATCCGATCCGGCGAATGGCTCCGATACCTGCCAACGGTAGACGGCGAGATTGGGCCCACCGACTTCCGATAAGGGTCACAAGCCGCCGATCACGCTCAAGATGGCAGACTTCCACTTTGCGTTGGTAAGCCGACGTTTGTGAGGTGCAGGAACCACGCGAGCGCGGCGCATTTGAATCGTTGCCGGCTCCCCCCGAGCTGGCGGAGCGACCCCGGCCCTCCCCGCCGGAAGCCCCTGAAGCCGGGGTCGTCTCTCCGATACCCGTCTGTGTTGGAGTTTGCGTATGCGTTTCTCGCCCTCGATCGTCCCGGCGGACCGCCTCGACCGCGACATCTATCTGGTCCTTGAGGACGTCGGCGCCCGCGCCGGCTGCGCCTGGCGCGAGACCGATGAAACCGACACCGACCTCGAGACTATCCTCAGGCATCTCCTGTCCGGCGATTACGCCTATCCGGTCCGGATTGTGTGCTTCAATCCGGGCGAAGGCTGGTCACGGGACGCCACGTCCGACGTCGCTGACGCGCTGGCGCAGCGCGCCACTGATACCGACGCAGAGGTCCCGTCCGCGCTGCAGGACTTCATTACCGCCAACGCCACCAGGCGCTTCGACGTGCAGCTCGCGCTGCCGCCGCCAGGTGCCGCGTGATGCCAGCCGGAGAAAGGCCACACGGCGGCGCGGCTGTGAAGTGCACGACCTGTGACGACCTCGGCTGGGTTTGCGAGAACCATCTGGACCGCCCATGGGATGGCCCGCGCGCATGCACCTGCGGCGGCGCTGGCGCGCCCTGCCCGGCCTGCAACGCTCCGGTCGACGGCGAGGCGCCGCGGATGCCGGAGGGCTTCCGCGTCGAGGTCGACAAGGATGGTTGGCGACACTGAGGCTGCGCCTAAAGCACCAAACTCACCAACCAGACCGCGAGCGAGCAGCAGAGCGCAATTCCAAGGTACGGCAACGCAATTGTCATCGGTTCCTCACTGACGAATTCCGATGCTGAAACGGGAGCGAGATTCGCATATTCGCGGCCGCGTGACTATCTCGTTCTCATGCACCGCGCGTTCGAGTTCTGCCTGCCAACTGCAGCCAAGGCTGTTCCAGCCGGGCCTGAATGGGTCCATGAGATAAAGTACGATGGATACCGTCTGCGCCTTGAGCGTAACGGCCGCCAGGTACGCCTGGTCACCAAGAACGGCCACAACTGGACCGACCGCTTCCCCTGGATGGTCCAGGCCGCGCTGCGCAATCGCGAGCAACGCTTCGCGGTCGATGGCGAGGCGGTCGTCCTTGGCGTCGATGGCGTCTCCGACTTCAACGCCCTGCACTCGCGCAAGCACGACGATGAGGTGCAGCTGTACGCGTTCGACATCCTCGCGCTCGGCGGCGAGGATCTGCGTCAGCTGCCGCTGGAGATGCGCAAGACCCATCTCGCCCGGCTGCTGCGCGGCCGACCCGACGGCATCTTCATCGCGCCGTTCGAAAGCGGCGAGATCGGACCGGACCTGTTTCGCGCCGCCTGCGACCTCGGCCTCGAAGGCATCGTCTCCAAGCGCCGAGATCGTCGCTATATCGCCGGTCGCACGAAGGAGTGGATCAAGGTCAAGAACGGGTCTCACCCGGCCATGAGCCGCGAGTTCTAGCGCCAGCGCTGGCGCGGCGGGCAGCGCGTCGCGCTGCAGACACGAGACCAGACGCCGACGCTAACCATAACTGCGACCAGGTCTTGTTTTGGCAAGTCCTAAAACTTATGGTTGTGACTTTCAGTATGGAATTTCTTGATGATGGTCCGATTACCTATGGTCGCGGTCATCGCGCCCGACGGGGAAAGATCATACTGGGTTGCAGCGGTCGAACCTGAGAAGGCGACCGAAGCGGTCGCGCAGGTCGTTGGCGACGGGCAAAACGTTAGGCTCTTGCAGCACCGCCTGCGCGTGAAATCAGATGCGCTTCGACCAGGCGAAGTTCGCCGACTTGGGATCTGACCAGACACCTAGCCGAAGGTCGATTGGGTGTCATGTCGGCTGTCAGGGGCGAACCGGACGCCAATCCAACTCGGCACCGTGCTTCTGCCCCGCCAGCGATAAGCTGGCCAGGGGCGCCAAGACAAGGAGCACGCCATGTCCCAGACACCCAGTACTGCGATCGCCGTGATCGGCATGTATGGTCCGGCCGTGCGTAGCAAGAGGTTCGTCGATCAGGTGGTAAGTGGTCTTGCATCAATGTATCCGGCCTTTGATTGGAGCATTTTCTCCGGGCCATCATGGATATCAGCGCGCGTGCGTTCTCATTAGCGGACAAGCCTCGATTGGGCCATTTGGGTCACCACTTGACCGCGCCGAGCACGGCGCGAGGATCAAGCGGGTCGGACGCCTGTGCATCGTTGGTCCTTGTCAGCTCGAAGGCGCGTCCTTTAGCCAGCATCTGTGCGCGGGAAGCCGATGCCCTGGCGCACCGCGATCCCGCGTTCCAGGCATGAAGGCCTGCCGGTGCTTTGCGACACCAGCCGCTCGCGCACCCGATGCAGCGCCTGCAGATCCAGTTGCTCCGCGGTCTTGGTCGCCACGAACTTCATCGTCGGGCGCGCTGCACGGCTTCGGCAATCGAGACCCGGTTTATGTCGACGAGCTCGACATGGCCAACGGCGCCGACAGTTTGGCAACCCATAGCGGGCGTACGGACCGAACGCCTCGCGCTGCGGTCCGCTGTCATTTCACGAATTCTTCGTCCCGATTTCCAGCGGCACGTTCGCGCTGTCAAGAAATTCGACGGTGGTGAACCACAAGTCCGCATCTCCGACGTTCTTGAGGTCGTGGATCTTGTACTCGCCCTTTCCGTAGACGAAGTGACGCGTCTCACCGGCCGAGTAAACTGCTTCGACGATCGTTCCGTCCTCCGCATATGACCGCGCCCGCCCCGGCGTGACCGCAGTCCAGAAATAATCAAGCACATGACGGTGAAAGCCGATGCGTTCGCCCGGCGCAAGTCGTATTTCCCAGACACGCACGCGCTCGGTTTCCGATAAGAGGCGGGTCCCTACCCGCCCGTTGAACTGATTGGTGTCGAATTCCTTCTGAATCGCGTCGGGCCAAGCGACCCTGCCCGTTTTGAAAGTGGTTTCCATTATCGCACCTCCGTTGTTTGGGGATCGCCGAGAACCGTCATTCGACGGCCAGGCCCGTCTGGGCCCGAACATGCTGCGCTCCATACGATGCGCGGACCGATGCCGCAGCTGCGCTGCGGTCCAGCATCGACACGACCCAAGACACCACGAAGGCCAGCGGAACAGAAACGAGCGCCGGGTTGTCATAGGGGAACGGTGCGGCACCGAGCTTGAATGTGGCGGTCCACACGCCGGGGCTGAGAGCG
Source organism: Bradyrhizobium sp. CCBAU 11386 (assembly GCF_028128955.1). Taxonomy (NCBI): domain Bacteria; kingdom Pseudomonadati; phylum Pseudomonadota; class Alphaproteobacteria; order Hyphomicrobiales; family Nitrobacteraceae; genus Bradyrhizobium; species Bradyrhizobium sp. CCBAU 11386. The sequence goes on along the minus strand of NZ_LBKA01000003.1, from coordinate 26,252 downwards.
ACCAGCCCGACCGATGCCAACAGACCGGCGAGCGAACCGGTCACCGCTCCCCGTGTCGTGAGGTTTGGCCAGACGATCGAAAGAAGGATAACCGGGAAGTTGGCGCTCGCGGCGATCGCGAAGACCAGCCCCACCATGAACGCAATGTTCTGGTTCTCGAACAGGACGCCCAATGCCATCGAAAGAACGCTGATCGCGACCGCGGCAGCCTTTGAGACGAGCACTTCCTCGCGCTCGTTCGCGCGCCCTCTGCGGATGACGCGTGCGTAGAGATCGTGGCTGACGGCTGAAGCGCCCGCGAGCGTCAACCCCGACACGACTGCTAGGATGGTCGCGAATGCCACTGCGGAGATGAACCCGAGCAGCAGCGCCCCGCCGACGGCGTCGGCCAGATGGAGGGCCACCATGTTGACGCCACCCAACAAGCCACCCGACGGATCACGGAACTGCGGATCCGTCGAAACGATCGCGATTGCGCCGAAGCCGAGCACGAAAAGCAGGCTGTAGAAGATGGAGATAAATCCCGTCGCAACTAGAACCGAAGTTCGAGCTTGACGGGCGTCGCTCACCGTGAAGAAGCGCATAAGGATATGCGGTAGACCGGCCGTGCCGAAGATCAGGGCCAATCCGAGGGAAATTGCAGACACCGGATCCTTGACGAGACCGCCAGGAGCCATGATCCCGCTCGCCTTCGGGTGCAGTGCTACGGCCTCCCGGAAGAGCGCCTCTAGGCTGAAACCAAAGTGACTGAGAATCAGAATTGACATCAATACCGATCCCGACATCAACAGGACAGCTTTGATGATCTGCACCCAGGTCGTCGCGAGCATTCCTCCGAAGGTCACGTAGACCATCATCAGGACGCCCACGATGCCGACTGCGTAGATGTAAGGGAGCCCGAACAGTAGCTGGATGAGCTTCCCGGCTCCGACCAACTGAGCGATCAGGTAGAAGACCACGATGACAAGGGTGTTGACGCCGGCGACCGCCCTCACCGGCACCTCGGAAAGGCGATACGCCGCGACGTCGGCGAACGTATAGCGGCCGAGGTTACGCAGCGGCTCCGCGATCAGGAACAGGATCATGGGAAAGCCGACGAGAAAGCCTATGGCGTATATCATGCCGTCGTAGCCCGACGTATAAACGAGCGCCGTAACGCCCAGGAAGGTCGCCGCAGACGTGTAATCGCCTGCGATCGCGAGTCCGTTATGGACCCCCTTCAGGCCGGCACCGGCGGCGTAGAAGTCCCTTGCGGTGTTCGTACCTCGTCTGGCGGCCCACCACGTGATGCCTAGACTGACGGCGACGAAGCCGAGAAACATGGCGATCGCGGTCGCATTCAGCGATTGCCGCGCGCCCGTCGTGGATGCCAGCGCATCGGCCGCGGCGGGACTTGAAATGACCGCGGATACGACAGCGACGAAAGCCGCGTAAGCAGGGCGTACAATCATCGGAGATTCTCCCGCAGAAGTTGACTGAGGCGATCAAAGCGGGAATTGGCCCGTCGGACGTAGAGGGCCGTGAGAAAGAAGCCCAAGGCGATCAGACCGACTCCGATCAGCACCCCCCAGGTGATGACAGTGCCGTTCCAGAGCGGATGTCCTAACAGGCCCGGCCGGAACGCTATGGTCAGGATGTAGGCGAAGTATGTGGTCGCCATGACGACCGACATACCGACGCCGAGGCGTGCCCGCTCGCTGGCGAGTTGTCGGAACGCCGGATTGTTCTGGATGGCTTGCAGATCCATTGGTTGGTCGTCCTCCCTTTCTGAATTCTTGAACTTTGTCACGCGGCGATTCCCGTGGTGACAGCGGTCTCTGCCATCACCGCCTCGGGACTGCGATGACGTTCCGCCATCCTCCGCTCTTCTGCGGTCGCGATCTGGGCCTGCATGTAGGCGCCGAGATCGCGCGCCCGACGAACGACCGCCGAGCCGAACGGGAGCCGCACCGATTCGAATTTCGCCAGCGCGGCTGAGAGATTTCCTGGATGGTCCCGCAGCGCGTCGACGAGGGCGGCCGCGTCTCCCGCAGCTTTCGTCACCCCCATTCCGACGTGCGGTCGGGCCACGAAGGCGGCATCGCCCAGGATCACCGTTCGGGGTCGGAGCGCCATTCGCGGCGTCTCGAGGTCCAGGATCGCCTGTATGAACGGCTGACGCGTGAGGCGAACGACCTCGGCGAATTGCGGCGCCAGTAATCGCTCGGCGTCTCGCCGCATCGAGGCGATCACCTCCGGACGAATCCGGGTCGGCGGAATGGATAGTTCGTGGCGAACGCCGTCGATGTCTGTCAGGAGATCGGCCAGTCCGAGATCAGCATCGGCCGGGCGGTACCAAACGAAGTTGTAGCGCCGCTCGCCGACGCCCATCTCTTCGTTCACCCCGGCTACGGGATAGCCGAGCATCTGCTCCCCCGGCGGGAGGCTGAAACCGAACCAGTCGCACAATTCCGCGCGGGTCCTCGGGGACAATTCCCCTTCATCGACCAGGCCTCGCCAGGCGATGTAGCCTGCGTATCCGGGGCGGACTTCCGCAGCGAGCTGGGACCTGACGGACGAAAAAATGCCGTCGGCGCCGATCAACAGATCCCCGGAAGCCTTGGAACCGTCGGAGAAGCGCGCCGTTACCCGCCCCCCCACTTCGGCCACCGCCACAAGGTTCTTGCCGTGATGGTAGTTCTCAGTCGGAAAGGCCGCCCTCAAAAGCCCGTAGAGATGACCCCACGACGTAAGTACCTGACGCAGCCCGAGTTCGCCCTCGATGCGTCCGCTGCGGTCGAGCACCCGTCGGCCCGGGACGACTACGCCAACGGCGGCCGCTTCGGTGTCGATGCCAGCCCGCCCCAACACGTCGAACAATTCGCGGTGCGTAACGATCCCCGCGCCTCGGCCGGCGAGTTCGGCACCGATGCGTTCGTATATGTCGACACTCCAGCCTTCCCGTCGCAGGAGTAACGCCGCGAACAATCCGGCCATGGAGCCACCGATCACAAGCGCTCTCGGCTGCGCTTCGCTTGTGCTGCGATCGTTGGTCATAGGCGGCCTCCCTTCAATGCAATCGGACGGTCGTCAGATCGTTATTTATCGTTTGATCAATTATTGCGACAGCATTGACGGGAGTCAACGATTATTTATCGTTTGATAAATATAAAGTGATCGTTTTTGGCGGCCCGGGCGAATTGGGAGTACGGTGTATGACTATGGAAAATGGCACTCCAGTCGAAGAAGCAAATGTGAAGAAATCCATCGGTGCTCGTCCCAAAACACCCGTCCGAGAGCAGCAGCGGCTAGACCCGTCCGAGCGCGAGGCGATCATCGCACGCGAGGCGGTCTCCTTCTTCGCCGAGCATGGGTTCGAGGGGCAGACCCGCGAGCTCGCCAAGCGACTGCGGATCACACAGCCCCTGCTCTACCGATACTTCCCCAGCAAGGAAGCCCTCATCGAACGAGTCTACCAGGAGGTCTTTGTCGGGCGCTGGAAGCCGTCATGGGAAAAGGTCATTGCCGACCGTTCCGTTCCCCTCAAGATGAGGCTGACCCGGTTTTACCGCGAGTATGCCGAAGTCATTCTCACGTACGAATGGATCCGCCTGTTCATGTTCGCGGGTCTGAAGGATCTCGGATTGAACGCCCGCTACCTGAAGATGCTCCGCGAACGCGCATTCGAAAGGGTGATAGAGGAAATCCGGTTCGAATACGGACGTCCGTCCACCCGAGAGGTGCCGACCACCGTCCTCGAGATCGAGATGGTATGGGGACTTCATGCGGCGATCTTCTATCTTGGAGTGCGTCAGTTCATCTATTCCATGCCGCTGGAAGCCGACGTCAATTCGATCATTGACGCGAAGGTGACGACGTTCCTTGGCGGCATCCGCTCCGTTCTGCCGGCGAAATTGTGAACTCGACACTGCAAACTCGCAACCGCTGGGCGTTCCAGATCTCCATAGCGCCGCCGTGAGATCGCGACGCGAAAGATGGATAGATCCAAGCCATGGCCCGACCTGGCGCGCTTAATTCGGCCCGGTAGCGCGGCTGGTGCCAAGCGGGTCACCTCCGGTCGTGTGAGCTGGCCTCGCGTTCCAATCACGCACCAATCGCTTTTCTTATCCTCGCCGACGTGATCGGAAGTTGAGAGAACCTGACGCCCGAGGCATCCCTGATGGCATTCGTCAGCGCGGCCCCCGTCGGACCTTGCGCGGCCTCGGCGACGCCGTAGAAGCCGTCGCCCGGGCGATCCACCAGATGGACTTCGACGCTCTCTGGCACGCTGTCGAATCGCATGATCGGATAGGACGACCAATCCACGGATGTGACACGGGTGCGGTCGAATCTGACCTGCTCGAAGAGCGTCCAGCTTGTCGCCTGCAGGATGCCGCCTTCGATCTGATTGCGGACGCCGTCCGGATTTACGATCTGCCCGGTGTCCACGGCCGCCACGACCCGACGAACGCGAACCGCGCCGCTCAAGCGGATGAGTTCGACCTCGACCGCCACCGCGCACCAGGCTTCGAGATTCTTGTACCTGGCGAAGCCGAACCCGAATCCGGTGCTTCCGGAAAGCTTCTTCCGTCCGCTCCACCCGAAACGCGAAGCTGCCGTTTCGATGACGGACCGCGCGCGTGGATCTTCCATGTGCCTGAGCCGAAACGCAACGGGATCCTGCCCCGAACGGACTGCCAATTCGTCGAGGACGCTCTCGATCGAGAATACATTCAGATAGCCGCCCAATGAACGCATTGACGAGCCGCGCAAGGGCATGTCGGGAAGAAAGTGGCTGATCACCTTGCAGTTCTCGATCGCGTAGAGCGGAATCGCGTTCCGGTCGCCGCCTCCCTCGGGCTGCGCGAGGGCGACAGGAGGCGCCGGCGGGAAGGCGTTTGACTTGAGACGCGCCGCGATCAATGTCCCGGGCGGACCTGGCCGCATCATGTGCGACTGGCTCCAAACTTCGTGGTGCCAATCGGCGATCGCGCCGTTGGCTCCGACCGTGGCCTTGAGCTTGACCACCATGCCGGGCCCGAACGGATCCCACGCGTGTTCCTGCTCGCGCATCAGTTGGACCCTGACCGGTCGGCCTGCGACAGTGAGAGCAAGCATAGCGGCGTCGGCCGCGACGTCATCTGCGCCATTCTGGCCGTAGCACCCCGCGCCTTCGGCGTGCACGCAGCGCACATCTTCGGTCTGCATTTTCAACATGCCGGCGATCGCATCGCGGAGGAAGAACACGCCTTGGGTATGGGTCCAAACCGTGAGCTTTCCCTCCTCGAACGTCGCAAGAGCGCACGCAGGTCCGATCGATCCGTGGGTGAGATAGGGCCTGCTGAAGGTGCCATCGACCGTGATGCCCGGCTTACCTGGATTTCCGCTGTCACGAATCGTCGTGTCGCGCGACGGGAGATTCATCAGCGCGGTCGGCAGATCCTTCTCGTCGGGCAGTTCCTGTTGCTCGATCCACGTCGTGGAGGCCGCCAAGTTTCGCATCGCCTGGACCGCGGTCCATTCGCTCTCCGCGACGACACCAAGGAAGTTTCCGTCTCGCACGACCTTGACGATCCCGCTCATCCGCTCGATACGCGCCACATCGCAGTCCCGGAGCGTTGCGCCATAGCTCGGCGGGCGAACGACGCGACCGTGCAGCATCCCCTCCGGGCGAAGATCCTGGACGTAGGCCGCTCCCCCCGTCACCTTGGCCGGAAGGTCGATTCGCGGAACCGGCCGGTTCATGACGGTGAAGTCTGACGGAGGGGTCAGATGCGATATCTGACCGGCGTCGACAGCCAGCAGCTGATCGCGCACCAATTCGCCGAAGCCGAGGCGCCTACCGTCCTCGCCCGACACCTCGCCGCCATGCACCCGCAGCGAGGCGGCAGGTACATCGAGCCTTCGGGCCGCCTCTTCGCGGAGCAGTTCGCGCGCCTGGGCTGCCGCATGCCGGATCGCGGTGCCCGAATCCTGCATCGAGTGGCTGGCGGCCGTGTAGCCTTCGTTCGGCGTTCGCCCCGTGTCGGCCGTGATCAGAGAAAGCCTGCTCAACGGGAGCTTGAGTTCTTCGGCAGCGATCTGCAAGAGCGCCGTCTTGAGACCCTGGCCGAGTTCGGCCTTTCCGGTAAGAATCGTGGCTGCGCCTGAAGCGTCGATGCGGATCCAGGCGTCGATTCTCGGAGTATCGTCCAGGCCTCCCGCTAAACCAAGCTTCGAGGGACCTCCCCCCGTACCGGTTTCGGTCTGTGCATGCGACCGGGATATTTGGAAGGCGACGACGAGGGCGCCGGCCAGGACACTGCGACGCGAAACCGTTCTCGTCATCGCCTTGTCCTTACTTCGACAGTAGTCTTCGATCGCAATTCATCCGCGGCTCTTCGCACCGCTCGCAGAATGCGCATGTGCGTCCCGCATCGGCAGAGATGGGGCTGCAGTTCCGCCTTGATCGACTCGTCGGAGGCATGCGGATCGCGATCGAGTAGCGCTTGGGCTCGCATCATCATGCCCGGGATGCAGTAGCCGCATTGTGCGGCCTGTTCCTCGATGAAAACGCGTTGCATCGGACCAGGTGCGTCCTGGCTCCCGATCCCCTCAAGCGTTGTCACCTTACGTCCCTCCAGAACCATCACCGGCGTCACGCAAGAGAATATCGCCTTGCCGTCGACGATGACGGTGCAGGCACCGCACTGGCCTAATCCGCAACCGAACTTTGCGGCGTTAAGACCGAGTTCGTCCCTGAGGACGTAGAGCAGCGGCGTATCGGCGCTTGCTTTGATCGTTCTGCTCTCACCGTTGACTATCAGAGTTGTCATAATGTTGCGCCGAGCCTCCTTAGTCCTTGACCGATAGCCCTCATTGTCCGCCTCTTGCTTCCGCGACCGCTTTTTCCAGCCCGTCCCACCGCTGCCTTCCCGCAAGTCGGGTGCGCAGATAATTCGCAAGATCCGAGATCTGTCGGTCGTCGAGAACTTCACCGAAACCGGGCATGATTGGGCGCGCGGAAGCGCCGGCGGCCGCCGGGATTCCCCCTATCACGAGGTTAACCAGGTTGGCTGGCGTCGCATCGGCGAGCGCGGTGGAGAGATCGAGTCTCAAGCCCCCCAACGGCACTGGTCTGTCGCCTTCGTGACACGAAGCGCAGACGGTGATGTAGATCGCGCCGCCAGCCTCGGCCGGGATGGCAGGTGTAGCCGCCTGCATGCCGGCCGCCTGCGGCAGGCGGCCCGGCCCGGAAGCAACCTTCTTGACGTCGTCCCGCCCCTTCCCCTTTCCGAGAGAGGCGAGATAATAGGCCATCGCTCCCACGTCCGACGGATCTACCTGGGACAGATTGTCGACCACGTTCGCCATGGGGCCCTGGGCGGTGCCATGTTGCGGATGAAAACCATGCGCGAGATAATCCGCAAGGGCGGCTTCATCCCACGCGGCCGGTGCCGGCGAAGTTCCGCCAAGCGCATAGGCGCGCCAGCCTTCGGCCTCGCCTCCGGAAAAGCCGGAGGATGTCATCTCGGCTCCGAGGAGATTTCGAGGGGAATGGCAGGCTCCGCAATGGCCCAGTCCGTCAACCAGATATTTTCCCCTATTCCATTTCTCGTCCTTCGACGGGTCGGCGACGAAACGCGCTGGATGCAGAAAGAGAAGCTTCCAGCCGGCCAGAGTGAGACGGACGTTGAGAGGAAATGGAAGTTCGTTGGACGGCGCCGACGACTTAACCGGATCGATCGACATGAAGAAGGCGTACAACGCCTTGGCATCATCGTCGGTCACGCGCGTGAAGTGGTCGTAGGGAAACGCCGGATAGAGATGGCGACCTTCGCGATCAACGCCAGACCGTAGAGCGCGAATGAAAGCCTGCTCCGACCAGCGACCTATGCCCGTCTCCGGATCCGGCGTGATGTTCGTGGAGTAGATCGTTCCAAAGGGCGTCGGCATCGCGAGCCCTCCGGCGTATGGGAGTCCGCCCGCCGCGGTATGGCATGTGGCGCAGTCTCCGAGAAGAGCGAGACTTGCGCCACGACGAGCCAATGCGCGATCGGGCGTTACATGCGATCGAGGATCGATCGGAGCAATAGGCGATTCCCACGCATATAGAAGCGCCGCCGTTCCGCCCAACGCACCGATCGCAAGTAGCGCGAAGAAGACAAACCTGAACTTCATCACCGATCCTTCATCGAGACCCAGGACATATCAGGGGACGCCGCGCGATTTCTTTTGAGTTTCATGCGCGGCTTGCACGATTTCCAGATCGCTGCTCGACGAGCCAGTCCAAACCACGCTCACGGAATCCAATACGGCCGCTCGTTCACGGAGTAAGAGGCGTGGGTAAGAGCCTTGCTTCAGGACTAATGCGAGGCTGCGGATGACATCGCTCCGTAGGATCGTAGTGCTCACGTGTCCAAAACCATACTGCAGATTGGAGTCGCCGCCACGCCCTGTTATTTATCAATTGATAATTAACTGTCAATCCTGTTCGAGGTCATGAGCCGGCGCGGAAAAAAGAAGTTGCCGGCGCAAAGAGGATTTTGCCGCCATGTCGACTTCAACCGTCACGACGGACCACCAGGCACCCAGCCTCACCCGCGCTCGCATCTTCGCGATGGCGGTCTGCGCCGGGATCGCAGTCGCAAATATATACTACAACCAGCCCCTGCTCGGCCTGATCGAAGCGAGCTATCCGGACTCGACCGCAATCGGCCTCATTCCCACCGCCACGCAATTCGGTTACGCCGTCGGCCTTCTCTTTCTGGTGCCATTAGGCGACATTGTGGAGAGAAGGCGCCTAATCGCGGCGCAATTCCTCGTTCTGTCTGCTGCTCTCGCGTTCGCCGCAATCGCTCCGTCTACGCTTGCTCTGATCTCGGCGTCGCTAACACTGGGCGTGGCAGCGACCGTGGCCCAACAGATCGTCCCCTTCGCCGCGACGCTCGCCGACGACCGGACCAGAGGCAGCGCCGTAGGCACCGTGGTCAGCGGAATTCTGGGAGGCATTCTCCTCAGCCGTACGATCGCCGGCTTCGTCGGATCGCACTTCGGATGGCGCGAGATGTTCTGGCTGGGCGTTCCTTTGGCGCTTAGCGCTGCCGCGTTGGTCCGTTCGATCCTGCCTCAGCACCATGCGAAGCAAGACATCGGATATCTCGCCGCGCTGCGCTCGCTCGTCCACTTGCTCGTCGAGGAGCCACAGCTTCGTCTCGCCGCCGCGACGCAAGCTATGCTGTTCGCCTCCTTCATCGCCTTCTGGACCATACTTTCGCTTCATCTCCAGGAACCCGCCTTCGGGCTTGGACCCGAGATCGCAGGTCTGTTCGGCGTCATCGGCGCGTCCGGCATCTTCGCCGCTCCTCTCGCAGGACGCGTCGCCGACAGACGCGGTCCACACGTGGTGGTCGCGATCGCAGCCGCCATCTCGCTTTCCTCATGGGCCGTTTTCGCGGGCTGGAACGCGATCGCGGGATTGGTCGTAGGAGTGGTGTTCCTCGATATCGGCGTGAACGCTGCACTTGTATCGAACCAACATCTGATCTTCGCGCTTCGTCCGGAGGCCCGGAGCAGGTTGAATACCGTGTTCATGACGGCAATGTTCATCGGCGGCTCGCTCGGTTCCCTCGGGGCGAGTTGGGCGTATACGCACCTTTCCTGGCTCGGCGTCTGCGCCTATGGGGCCGCGCTTGCGGCAGCGGGGCTGCTTCTGCAACTGCCGACGCTTGCGACCCGCGCCGGCAAGGCATCGAAACACTAAGGCCACGGTCCCTGCGAAGGTTGCAAAGCATGCGCATCGCGGTCGTCGGAGGCTCTCTCGCGGTACTGTTCACCGCGACGTTGCTTGCACAGGACGGGCACGACGTCACGGTCTACGAACGATCGCTCCATGGACCGGCGGGACGCGGCGCCGGCTTCCTCGGCAAGCGCGAATCATTCGCGATCCTTCGGGCGTCCGGATGCGAGCACGTCGCGCGAGTCGGTGTGGTCGCGCGAGAGCGCATCGTCTTCGGCGACGCCGGGACTTCGCTTGTCCAACCGATGCCGCCGCAAATGCAGATATCTTGGGACACCGTCTATCGAGTCTTTCGCGAGCGGAGGGCGGACGGCACGTACCTGCTGGGCAAGAAGGTCGAACATCTTCGCGAGGACGCCGATCGTGTCGTTCTCCGCTTCGAAAACGGCAACGAAGCGATGGCTGACCTGGTCGTCGGCGCGGACGGGGTAGCATCCGTAGTGCGTGCGGTCGTGGACGGCCCTTCAGCCTTGAATTGCTATGCCGGCTACGTCGGGTGGCGCGGTCTCCTTGCGGAATCCGCTTTGCCTGGCTTCGCGGGAGAGGAACTGCTCGACCGCTTCGCATACTTCCGAATGCCCTACTCCCACATCATCGGCTTCTTGGTGCCTGGCGCCGGAGGCGAGACCGAGAGCGGACGCCGTAGGTACAACTGGGTCTGGTATAGGCCCGCGGCCGGACCGGCGATCCGACGCCTCCCACAGCGCTGTCATCGCGTCCTTGATCGTCGCACCATATCTACGCTTGCGCTCTCGAAGTGCCTCGACTGCTCCGGGCCCAACCGTTGCGCGTCGCCGGAGTGCGCGCACCGCACGCTTACGATGCCAACCCGTCGTCGCGCACAGCTCGTCGAGGATGCGCCCCTTCTCCGCTCGTTTGGCCGACCGGTAACGCGCCATCACCGCCGACAACACCTCACGCCGCGCGCCCATGCTGATCTTTCCCGCCATAGAGGCCACCGAACCAATTTGGTGGCGCTGCTGCATTCATCGGCGAGAAGTTGTCCAGTAACATTCTGCGTGAGGCAATGCGTGGATCCGTCGGCATCGCCGTCCGCCGGCGGACCACCCGCAGCAAGGTATCGTTGCTGACAGGCAGCATGAGCCGCTTGGCGAAGCTTACTGCCGGCCGATCGCCGAGCGCCAACCCCAAGGTGATGGACGATGTGTTCGAGCCGTGCCGTCCGACGCCGTCGAAGCGGAACGACGTCTTCTCCGAACCGCTCCGCGAAGATCCGCCGGCGGCAATGCGGCACCTCGCATGTGAAGCGCCGCGTGAGCAATCGGAGGCGCACCTTTCTGCCCGCTGATGGCAAATCGGCAACGTGCCGGACATAGCGGCTATGGATGCGGCTCGATGCTGTCGCGCACAAAGGGCACCGAGCCTCCGCAGCTTCCGACCTAACAGCCAGAATGAACGAATCCATTGAGGCACTTACACCATCAAACACCAAACCACTCAGTACTAGCGATGAGATTTGAAAGCCCGTCCGCATGGCGCTGATTCTCCGTTTGAGAACCACAGTCGCCCGCCAAACTTCATCAGAAGTGAGTCAGACCCAACCTTCGGCGCCGATCGGGGGTTAGGCCGCGCTGAGGGGCAAACTAGACCCATGGTGGTCGCTGCGAGTGAAGTCGTCTTTTTCCAAAAGGCCGAAAGAAAGGTCGGCCGGCTTGCGCCGTCCGACCTTCCCAAACTTTTCCATTGCTCCGATCCGCACTCTCGCGCAGGCAGGATCGGTCCTGGGCCTCACCTAGCGCTTGTAGTGGCCGTAGAAATCGATAGCGGTGTTTGCGCCAGTGGCCCTGTGACAAACATTCCGTCCGAACCCCGAGATGCGCGTCCCGCCGCCCTTCACCCAAAGCCGGAAGGTCAGCGCGTTGCCGTTATCCGCGAAGGCATAATCGCCGTCGCTGCGCGTTCCGTTGCCCTCAGTGTAGACCCGCTCAATACCCGCGACTACTCCCTTGTAGTTCAGGTCGAGCTTGTCCGCGTTGGGGACAACGATCTTGAAGTTCTTCGAACTCTCCGAACATCCATTCTCCCGGTGGGCCGCGCTCGCGATCTTGATCCGCGTCGTGGACGCCTCCTGGGCCACTACCGGGCTCCCAGCCGACACGGCCATTAGCCCCGCAATCATAGTCGCCGCAAAGCGATTGCTTTTCATGGTCGGTACCTCTCCTTGTTGCCGTGTGACCCCCACGGGTCGCGACACGGCCCGCGAAGGATTGCCCGAAATTCTCATTGTTGATCAGCAACATAGTTTGGAGTTCTGCTCCGGCGCATGAGCACGCTTAGTGCCTCACCTGGGGGAGCACCGCGAGCAATCCTGCACCTGTTTCGTTTGCGCACAGCTTCTTATGTAGAGGGAGCGGTTTTTTCGGGAGACGTTTCCAATGTTTGACCCGCTTGCCGAGCCGAAACGCGCTCTGCTCCTCGTGTTGCAGGAGAAGACGGTGACGGAGGTTGCCGAGGCCCTGACCAATCAGGATCGGTCGAGAGTGCGCGACTGGAGGGAAGAACGAGTCAACATCGGCCCCTCCAAGGCTCAACAGATTGCCAAATATGCCTCAGAGGTCTGTTGCGACAAATACGGCATGCCTCTCATCAACTGGAAACTCCAGGAGGCCGATTATCTTGCCGAGCTACGCCAGGCCGACGCGCTTGAACTGGAAGACCGAGCCCACACCTATCTCGACTTCTATAACGCACCTGCCGTTTTCCGTTTTGCGACGCTCGACGTGAGCGAGACGGCCGCCGACACGTGCCAGGATACCGTCCGAAGAGCTCTTCTGAATTTGACCGGCATGCATGTGGCGTGGCGCGTTGCCGTCACGCATCCCACTTCAGAACGGCTTGACGCCCAATCACTCGTTCAGCTTGCAGTTCATCGAGCCGCAGTCGCTTGCAGGCTCATCCACCATGCGCGTACGAAACAGGCGAAAGATCGGGACTTGTGGAGCGATAAGGAGTACGCAGTTCTTTGGCTATATGCGCGCCTCAATCACCTAGCCATGCTCAGTCTCTTCCGGAAATCTCTCGCTGACATCCGCGGTTTCTGGGTGTTCGACGATCAAGGGGCGTGGGCTCATCTCGATGATGACATTGTGCAGCAGCTCTGGGCAACACTTCGAGATTACCGCCAAGGCCATCCCGACCGTCTGACGGTCGCGAGTGACACGCTCGTTGTGGCCAGCATTCGCATGAATAAAACCGTCGCAAAGGACGCGTGGCTCGCGATGATCGACGAGAATGCGGAAGCCGTCGACCTCAGAGTGAAACTGCCGACCCATGAGCGCCCGCTCGCTGATAGCCCGGACGTTGCTTGGCTGATTCAAGAGAACGGCGGGCCGATTTACAATCCGGAACGGTTCTGAGGGACAATCATGCCCAATCTCGCTATTCTGCTTGTCGCCACAAACATCTGTCTTCCAGCAATTTTCGGTGGGACTCCCCCAACCAGCGCGCCGACGCGTGACGGGGCGCCGAATGTGCACCTAGCCGACATCAGGCCCCTTACTCAGCTCCAATTTCGGCGTCACGGGCCCAAGGCTCCGCAGGTCCCGCCCAACTCCGTGGAAGAGACCCAGTTCGCCTGAAAAAGTGTGCGTGGAGGATTCGGCGCCTAACGTCAGCTCCACGACCCCATGCGAGTGGTCAAAATTGAGCATTTTCACACACAATCGCAAAGTTGCTCGCAGGCCTACCTGACGCGGAATGGCGTGTTTTCCCGATCCGGAATCACATCTCTTTCGGGCCCAACCGTCTAAGCCGGGCTAAGCTCAGAACCGAAGTTTGTGATTCGGATCGACCTTTGTGTAGCGGCCCCGAATGTTGGAGGCCGCTTGGGGGTCAAATGCTACGCCGATTCACAGGAGAAGCTGGTCGACTGCCAACGCGAGCCTCGTCGGTGGCCGCTACGCGCTGAAACGATGACGAGCATAGCATGGACAACGATAAGAACGGCGACGCAGGACCACAACGCGGCGACCCGGCGGAAACCTTTCCGCCGTTTTGGCTGCGCGCCACGCTCGCCGATCTTGCGGACCTCGAATTCGAGAGCCCGATCGCAGAGTCAAAGAGCGCCGACAGCCAGGAGCTTGGCGATCTGTTTCGCAAAGCCGCTGGTGAAACGGAAGATACCCCCGCCGCACGCGTATTTCGCATGCTGTCGGCGGTTGCCGGCATGCTGTTTCGGCCCAAGGATCGGAGCGAACCCTTCGGCGCTATGATGGTGTGGGCCGATGGTCGCCGGTCGCCCGTTGCTGGCGATTTTCGGGGGCCGCCTGTCAAAGTGCTATCCGCCATGGCTCAGCGCGCAACGCATCCGGCTTTGCGGGCGCGCCTTTCCGATCTCTGCTGGTTTCTCGAACGAAGGCGAGCTGACTCGGGTACCGCGGCGGTAGCCGCTTACGTCGAAATCCTGAGGAAGGTTGACAGCGGAGCGCTCGCATTCCGTTTCGACGATGGCAAAGGAGCGCTCAAGCACGACGCCCGGGACCTCCTGCGGCGGGCCTTGCAACTTGGCCGTGCCGTGGGATGGAACAAGCCCGAAGCGATCGCGGCTCGCGCGATAGCGAACGAATTGCGTGTGAGGGCTATCCAAAAACCCCTCGCCGTCCCCGCGTTCTGGTTTTGCGAGCTTGACCTGGACTTCGGCATCTCTGACCCCGCCGTCATCGGAAAAGATATCGAGGATTTGATTGGCGCCCTGCCCGCAGAAACCGATGCGCACAGCATCGTTGAACTCTGGCGGCTTGGCGCACGTGCGTACCATCTCGCTAAGCAGCCTGACGACCAGCACCGCTGTCAGTCAGCCGCAGCCGACCAGTTTGTCTTGATGGCCGACCGCCAACCGGTGGCGATGATGACATCGTCGATGCTGGCCAATGCCATTGCTGAGCTTCACGGCGTTCCCGGAAAAAAGGACCGGCGAAAAGAACTGCGGCACCGGCTTATCGATGCTCAGGCGGGCATCGGCGAGGAAATGTCAGGATTTTCCATTCCGTTCAATCTTGAAGATATGGCTCGGCAGATTGAGCAAGGCGTCAAGCGCCAGCCGACCCTGCGCGACAAGCTCTTTGTCTTTGCCGCTCTCGAAAATTCACCTGAACCTAAAGAGCTGGCCGAAGCCGCTTCCGATTCCATTCGCGCACATCCGTTGGCGTCGCTTTTTGGTACTTCCCATCATGACAGCGAAGGCAAAGTCGTCCATCGGACTGCGGGGGCCGGCTTCGGCGATGAGGGGGATGCAAGTGCCATTCAACATCAAATTGCGCAGGACGAACGCATTCGCCGGCAGGTCGCCGCGGCTGGAAAGATTGAGACCGCCCGCCAAGCAATCGGAGCCGATCATTTCTTATCGGACGATATCTTCGCGCGAATTCTCGTTCATAGCGCATTTGTTCCAAACGATCTGGTCAGGACGTTCAGCCGCGGCTTCCTGCGTTTCCTTCAGGGCGACTTCGTCAGCGCGCTATACATCTTGACGCCCCTGCTGGAGAATTCGTTGCGCCATGTCCTGAAGGCGCATGGGCATGACGTGACGATCTTCGACGATGCGAACCAAACGCAGCAGGATCGCACGATCTCCTCCCTATTTGAGCAGATGAGGAACGAACTCGACACGATTTTCGGTACAGCCATCACGGCCGACATCGAACGCTTCTTCCTCAAGAAGCCCGGCCCGTCTCTTCGGCATGCGCTATCGCATGGCTTGCTGCATGACGGGGACCCTTACGGCCCTGATGCCGTCTACGCCTGCTGGCTGATTTTCCGGCTCTGCCTCATTCCCCTCTTTCCTTACCGGGAACAGCTACAGCTTCCCTTCGATAAACCAGCGCCAAGCCAACCCTTAGAACCGCAGGCGGCAAATACTGCATCCGAGACCGGGGATAGCGAAAAGACCGGCTCTTAATCGGTTGGCTTGCTTCGATCGCTTTCAGCAGCAAGCTTCCAACTGTGGAAATGGGCCGTTACCTATTGTCAGTCGCGCGTTGCAGACGGGAAAACCCTCTCCAGCACTTCGTTCAAAACGTTGAGCCTGGTATTGAGTTCGGAGACCGCCTCGTGGGTCATCCTGACCCATTCATCCCAAACGCGGGACTGGCCGACAGGATCAATCAGGATCGACGACCGGGATTGACGATCTGTCTCTGCCGCCAGCGTTGCTGGAGGCGCTGCGGCTGTTTACCGCCTGGTCGCGGGAGAGGATGCTGGTCGAGCTGAACGATAGTACGCCCGTCAGCCCGTTGTACCACTTCACGCGCGAGGAAGGCCTGCGCGGCATCCTCACCGGCCAGCGGCCATGGTTCTTCAGCCATTTGCAGCAGAGCGACAAGCGGGAATTCGAGTATGCGCTTGGCGTCGCCAGGCAGGTGCTACGGGAAGTCGGCCAGACCGGCGATTTCTTGATGGATAATTTCTGTGCCTGCGTCGACGACATGATCGAGACCAGCGGCCTCGCCAGCCCCTTTGAATTCTACCTTCTCAGCCTCAGCAGCCATCGCGACCACCCGCCTCAATGGCAGCAATATGGCGACGGGGGGCGCGGTTATGCGATCGGATTCGCCCCGTCTCTGTTCCAGCCAGACCGCGACGAGCTGTATGACGAGGCCAACAAGAACCTTCATGTGGGACGCGTGATCTATGGCGACGCGGCCACGGCTGCCCGGCATCGTCTTTCCATTGCCAGCGCAGCCGAAATCACCAGCCGCATCGGCAATGAACAGCCTGAATTGGTGCGGCAAGCGCCATGAGCGTTCACTCCATAACCGCTCATTCTGCGAACCGCGAGTGCTGCGCGGCCGAGGCACAGCCCGGCTGCGAAAAATCACTCAACCAAAGCGATCAGGCCGGAATGCGCTAAGGTTGCCACGCAGAGAATGGAACCCTCGGCTCGCGAGGCGCCTCGATACCTTGCCGGTTTCTGGGAAAGCCTTAGAAATCGGCAAGGAAGTTGAGGCGGAGGCCGACTTAGCCGAAGCAAACTCGCGGATGGGATCGCCCGCGATTTCCTCGGAGAGCAGCCCCTGAAGAGCTGGCTCGACGCCAGGATCGAGCATTTCAGTCAGCTTTCTTCCCCTCGTCGTCTTGCGCCGGTAGCCAAGCCTTTGCAGGAGCTTGGTCACTATATTCGGTTCCACGCAATAGCCTCGCTCCTTGAGCGCGCTGCAAAGCATCCTAAGGCTACCGCGCACACATTTTTTTCGGCCTGTCGGATGGCGAGCGATTTCCTCTTTGACGACAAGCTCGAGAGCGGCTGCAATTTGAGGATCATGTAGATCGTCGCGCGTCCGACTCTGCGGAACGCTGGCGACGCGTGCAAGGCTTCTATTTTTTGTACTCTTGATCAACTTGCTTTGGCGAGCTCGACGAGAAATTGTTTGGGCCGGAATTCCGGTTAGCCGTTCGAGCATCGACAGACCACCACGGCCTATCACCTGAGCCTCAACTGCGGCCCATAGAGCCTGCTGATGTTGATTCAAGTGAGGACGAAGGCCCTAGCGCATTTCCAGTTCCTTGATCGCTTACGCCGAAATCTGTGCGGGGTCATGGACACCGGTTTGCGCGACCTTGATGATCTTCTTCGCGATCATTTCCGTTAGGGGGTCGTCGCGGTCCACAACGCAGAGGATATGAAGTGCTTGCTCGTAAGCCGCTGTGATGCGGCTGACCATTTCCGGCTCCAGAGTGAGCTTTTGCAATAGCCGATAACCGTCGTCGGCCTACATTGTCGACACCCACGACGCACGGGGCCTCGCGCCCGGCGTGAAGCCCCGGTTGTCCTTACGGAGGGCTGCCGTGGCTCATTGTGCGCCGTGCGATCTCCTGGGCTCCGTTGGCGCTACTCGTTCTTGTTGCGGACGTTCTGGGACGTCGTCGATTTCCTCTTGCCCCCGGTAGACGACGAAGGCCGCAAGAACGTACGCAAGCTGCGCGATAACAAGGCAAGCGACAATTATGGACGCCCACGCAAGAAAGCCAAATCCGTTAGAATGAAGCACGAGCGCGGCAGCCAACGCGATTGCCAATGACACCGGAACAAGCGCCTGCGCGCGGAACCTCAGAGAAGCGGTCGCCGCTCCCATTCCTGCGCTCAGCACCAAGAGGTTGAGGATAAGCGGCACATTTAGCCCTTCTCTGGCAATCCAAGGTTAGAGCAGCCACAAAATGCAACCTGGTTAAAGCGCACTCCGGGTGCTGAAACAAGACCGTATTGTTACGAGCACAGCGGGCGCGGTTAGATGGCCATCTCTATTGAACTTATTTTGGTGCTTGTTGACCGGGTGAGGTCAGCCACACCTCTAGGTGAGAGGTTATCTCGGCTCGGCGGGCTCTGCGGATAAGGCGCTCGCGCTCAATGCCCGGCGGGGTGCCTTGGGCTTCCTTGCGCAAACGTGCAGCTTCCTCCGCAAGTCGTTTCTCTAGTGGCTGCGGTTCGGCTTGTATGAAACGGCGACGCTCTGGCATGCGCCGCTCCATCCGTTCGAGGATTGGGCGGGAGCGCGACCGGCGTTCTCAACACCGATAAATGCCACAGGGCCCGTGCGGTGATGGTTCCAGTGTGCACCCGAAACCCGAGCAGCGAGCGTTACAAGTAATCCCCCCGCGCCGCACAATTGGAAAGCCCCCGGCCTTGCTGCTCTGATCTTCGCCGGGTCCTACCGATTGGGGAGGGCCGCGCGGGGACGCGCGACCGCGCCCCTTTCGCATATTTGCGATTTTCGGTTTGCCATTTCGCTTGGCGGGCTTATCTAGCGGAATCCGCAAGGTAGGCCGAGGCAATGACCAATCTTGATCAGGTGTGGCAGGCATGGCGAGCGCTTTCGCGAGCCGATCGGGCGCGGTTTCTGACCTTGCTCCGTGAGGCGCATGGCCGAGAGCGCAAGGCAGTGATGCGGGAAAATGGCGGCGGCGAGCATGGCCTGAGGGTATCGCGGCTGGCGGACTTGACGCTGACCGAGGCGGACCTCCAACGGCCTCGGCTGTAAACGGCCACTGGTGAGTTTGTCGGCCGCCGGCTACTCCCGGCCGAGCCGCTTGCGTAAATCGCGGCAAACCGGATTTGCGGGGCGAGGCTTGCCCTCGGAAGTGTGCTCATGGGCCCTCGCCGGAATCGGGCGCGTGAGGTCCGCTGTGCCTCTGATAGCGGCGCAATACCGTACCTCTCGGGAGGTCCGAGTTGGGCCAACAAGAGACTCATGCATCGCAACAAACAGTGCCGCTATTCGATCACCTCGTCGGCGCTGGTGAGCAGCGCCAGCGGCACAGTGAGGCCGAGAGCCTTGGCGGTCTTGAGGTTGATCACCAACTCAAACTTGGTTGGCGCTTGGATCGACAAATCGGCCAGGCGGCGGATGGCGATTATTGTTCGCGAACCAAGCGTTCCGCTCACTGCGGCATTCGGCTCCCATGGTGGTGGACCATGAGCCAGCGCCCATCGCGCTTCTCATAGACGTTTGTTGTCAGGGCTGAGAATTCAGCGGCATCGCCGTTCGCACGGGTGCCACGCACTTTCTCGATCCCCACAACGCGCGCGACGTTGTTCGTTATGCTGATGCTTGGGTCGTCCATAGTAACCGTGATTTCCTTGTATCTAGTCAGCGTTCCCTCTGCCCAGCTTTTCCGCACGGAATCCCATCCAACCAACACCGTCTTGCTGATAGGATGAATGATCGTGACGCTATCGTTGTGCGCCCAAAGCGGATCGAACGCCTTTATGTCTAGGGTGGAGAACGCTGCGCTCACCGCCTGATTGGCCGCGAGCACATCGGCTCTGTCGTCAGCGCGTGCCACGCCGCTCAGAAAGCCGGTAAGCAGAACGAACGGGAGAATACGCGCGCATGTTGCCATCAGTGCCTCCTTGACAATCCGGGAGGTACTATCCGTCAATGAGTCCACTTTTGTAAAGAAGCTGCTTAGCATTATCCTTTCCATCGAACCGCATTGAGGGCAGACTGGACCGTTCGGCCACAGGATTGAACAGAGTGCCTGCGGCATGGAGCGCGTGTCGTATGAGTCTCAGCCTCGATCATCGAAGTCACGACAATAGGCCGCATGTTGCACTGACAATGCCTGAGACAATGTATTTCGAGGGCATCCAGTCGAGCAAATTTCAAACCGCGCGCAATGTCCGGAATGGGTCAATCTCGACATTCTTGCAGTTGGCCAGCCACGTCCGCTCTACCCCCAACTTCAGACATGACGCTGCACTGCGCCAACTGAAGCGATGGGCCAACAGGCGACCTCGGTGGGCTTTAGAATGGCGTAAGGTGTTGGCGAGAGACAGGAATGCTCTGAATGCGTTGCCGCCCACGAAACCCTGTCCAGGGGCGGCAGTCACTTTAGTCCGTTTAAATCCCGGCATGCGCTACGGCCGCGCCGCCCACGACGATAGGCCTCTCCTCCACTTTAGGGTGAAAGACGAAGTGTGATTATGGATAATCTGATCGTATAATAGGTTTTAGCGAATGCCGGGATACCCGGTTGGAGCAGTGTTGCAGCGGCGCGTGATTGTGGAGGACGAGAGTCCTCACTGGCAAGGACCAACCGCATGACCAAGATAGCGAATTTGGCTCTACTCTCATCCATGGTATTGTTGACGCTGAGTGTGCGGGGACCGGCGGAAGCCCAGCAAAGCAGCATGGGTTTCTTCATAACCAGTGTCGGGCTTGGGAGGGGCGGCGACCTCGGTGGGCTCGACGGGGCGGATCGACATTGCCAGGCCCTCGCCCAGGCCGCAGGCGCGGGCGGCAAAACATGGCACGCCTATCTTTCGACGCAGGGGCCGGGCGCTATCAATGCCAAGGATCGGATCGGTAACGGTCCCTGGTCCAACGCCAAGGGTACCCAGATCGCGGCAAACGTGGCCGACCTGCACAGCGACAACAACAAGATCAACAAAGAGACCGGCCTCGACGAGAAGGGCATGGTGGTCAAGGGACGCGTCGACAACCCCAATCAACATGACATGCTCACCGGCACACAACACGATGGCACGGCCATTCCGGGTGCCGACGCAACTTGCAGCAACTGGACCAGCAGCACTGACGGACAGGGTAGCGCGATCGTCGGGCACCATGACCTGATCGGCAACACTCAGGGTCCCAATTTCTGGAACTATTCGCACAAGACGCCGGGTTGTTCCCTGGCGAACTTGCAGCGCGTCGGCGGAGCGGGATTGTTTTACTGCTTCTCCACCAACTGAGCGGTATTTCGGACAACTGTGTTCTGGGCCGAGGAATCGAAGCGTAGAAATGCTGGCGCTCGCCCATCGTTGCATTTTTGGACTTGTTTTTACTGCCGTTACATTAGTGGTCGTCGCGGAGACTACGATGCCGACTGACGAAAGCAAGGATCGCTCCCACGTACAATCGGGTAAGGTGCTCGATTTCCAGTCTCACCGAATCCATGCCATCGCGCAGACCCAGGCGGAGCTGTCCGGGATCCCTACGAGCCTCTACATTCGGCTCATCCAGTTGGCGCAGCGGGCCGAAAAGATTTGGTGTGATGAGACAGCGGCCGTCAGACGAGAGGAGCTCGGATTGCTCGACATCCGTGATCGGAGCGGCGCTCAGGTTTCATCAGTCTCGGAAAACCTATGTCTGCTCGACCTCGATCGCGACTTCGTTGCCTCTCGCTTGGCCGGCCTGGCCGCAAAAGAGGATTTGCAGGACCGCGGAGCGACAGAGCTAGACGCCGAGGCAACCCTTACGTGGGATGACATCGAAGCCACGATCTCCTCCGTAAAGGATTGGGACGCGTTTATCGAGGCTGTTCGTGCTTATGGGCGTTCGACCGCGACGGTGAAATAGCCGACGCCGAAGTCGAGGTTGTCTCCGTGCCACTGGGTCGACCACCACCTCGCCTTTTCGCCGGATCATGTTTTCGGTCAAACCTCTGTCGTCTGCATCTCGCCGCACTGACGCAGCCGCGCTTGTGGTCGACGGGCCCATCTTGCCTATCGCTGTAGCGTTCTTGCGACACGAACACTCATGTAATGCATCCGATTCGATGAGCCGAACCAAATGCGCGCCGCAGCTCGGCGTGTTTGCACCGCTCGACTGAGCGAGCCACCGCGCAGGACGTGTCGGCTGCAATCACCTTCTATCCACGCCGATCCGTCCGCCGGTGCGCCTTGGTAATTGTCGTGCCAGCAATCCTCCACCCAGTCGTAGACGTTACCATGCACTTCGTAGATCCCCCAGGGATTAGGAAGCGACGGTCTTGGCGGCGGAGAGTTCGCCCCGGCGAGTTGGCGCTCTTCGACCCGATCAATAGCGAAGGAATCGCCCCACCAGAAAGCGGTCGTCGTTCCGGCGCGCGCGACGTACTCCCGCTCCGATTCGCTCAACAACCGATATGGCTTTCCGGTCGCAAGCGACAGCCATTCGACGTACTCTTTGGCTTCGGCCCATTGAATATTGGTGACGGGTTTCCATTCGCTGCGGCTGGTCTGATCCGGCGGTCGAAAGCTGCAGCCCTTCCCAATGACGCAGGCGCTCCACTCATCGAGAGAAACGGGAAAACGTCCGACCGAGAAACTCGGAAATGTCACCTGGTGTTGCGGCCGTTCGTCCTCCGTGCTTCCTGCTTCATCCGCGCTTGCGCCCATGGTGAACCGACCGGCAGGAACGACAATCATCACCGGACAGAGATCACACTCTTTAAAGTGATCAGGCGGCACCAATGCGCTTTCTTCAGATCGAGATAGCGGTCGGAAAAGCCGCAAATCTAGCGGCGATGGGTGCTCTAAGATCGAGAGCGCCGGTACGGATTGATCCAACGTTTCGGCACCGACGCTCGCTACCTGGAGTTGGATAATCAGAAGCACAAGTAATAGAGGCAATCGGTGAGCAAACCCATTCATGCAGAGCTCCCGGCCGCATCACGGTGGTCGAGGAAACGACTAGACATTCGGTTGGCGGCGGCGCGTCGGGCAATTTGTTTCAATCAAAAGACAGAAGGGCTTGCGGCGTCTTCCTCGAACGCCGCTTACCCCGCGATCCTACTACGCTTACAATACATCTCGTCTGTTTCAAGCTGACTGCGCAAGCTCACTCCGATCGTACTCGATTTGTTGAAAGAATATGGACCGAGCGCGATCTCTGCAACGTTTCCCGACCGGCGACCGGCGCCAAGTATTAAATTCGGGGTCGGCGACGTAGTGGCGGTGACGATCTTTGAAGCGGCTGCCGGCGGCCTGTTCATCCCAGCCGAGGCAGGCACCCGATCCGGCAACTTTGTCTCGTTACCGGACCACACTGCCTGACCCCGCCCAACCACCAAGATCCCCTCAGGGCGGCTCGAAGTGGCGGGGTCATTCTCGACCGAATTGGGCTATCCGCGTGGCGTCCGGTTTAGCGCCGTTCGGCAGTTGAACATTAGCGGGTAGGCTCAGGACATCGCCGCCTGGGCGAACCATTCCGCCGATCAAGTGAGGTCGTGCACTTTCTTGAGTGCTGCCCAATGTCGCAGATGGGTCAAAAACGGTCGTGGCGCCCCTGAAATGGGATGTCTGTATTACCCCCGAAGGCAGACATCGGTCGGCTACGCTGCCGACTGTCGACGTCATCGTCTGCTACGGCAACGTCAAGCCCGCCGACACGCACCTTGCCAGCGTGATCCATTGCATCGATGGCGAAATCGCAAAATGGCTGGAGCGCCGTGAGCAACGGCGTAGGGGGAAGCAGCCACCGTCACGTTGCAGAGCGATAGATAATCCAAATTACGACGAGAGCCACCAGAACGACTATCCAATTGGAAATTTGGATACCCACTATCGATGTTTTCCGGCTAAACCATTCCATGGCCCTTCCTCCCAGCTAGACCAGCCTCACTTGGGCGGCCTCACACGCTTTCAACACCCCAACGATATCACCGATTTCCAAACTCGCTCCGGTTACTCTGGCCACACGCAAAAAGCCGCCAAGGTTTCCCTCGACGGCTCGTGCCGTTGCGTTTGCGTAGAGGTATNTTTCCAAACTCGCTCCGGTTACTCTGGCCACACGCAAAAAGCCGCCAAGGTTTCCCTCGACGGCTCGTGCCGTTGCGTTTGCGTAGAGGTAC
>NZ_LBKA01000003.1:1029-2267 GCF_028128955.1 Bradyrhizobium sp. CCBAU 11386 | reverse complement strand
CCACTGTGTCGGGTCAACGATCCCCGATCTTTAATCACATGTGACTGGCGGCGATGCTCTTCAAGCCAGCGATGCTGTCCCATTCGATAAAATGGCAAAAGCAGGTTTTCAATTGAGCGCCCTTTCGATCATCATTAGCGATCAAGATCACAACTGATCCACCACAACGCCCGAGGGCAAAGCTCTCAGAGCAGTATCAGGGGGAAGCGAGAGCACAGTGGAAAGGGAAGCCCCCTTAAGGGCGAGATAGATCGACGTTAGTTCGCCAGCTTGATGCGATCATTGACACCATGGAGAGATCGTCGCCAACCATCTGGAGAAACCGAAGGCTGCGGTCTCGATGGGTTATGCGCGAGTGACCATGTGCTGCCCCCTCGACCTGCATATGGGTCATCAGACAACCTCGGGTCAATGGGCGGGAACGCGTCCGCAATGGGTCCAATCGTCACTTTGGCCGCGTGCCGTTCTCTTCCGGTCTACCCCTGTGAACGGACATCGTCAGACCGCCCCGGCATGTCTCACACGGGCCCAAATCCGGACATCGTTAGCACGACGCCCAGAGTCATCGGCATCGCACTACTCGTTCGGCATGGCGATGCCATTTGGACCCTCCAGCATCCGCTGCGGCCAGCAATTGCAACCCTGTTCGCGGCCATGAGCGCTAGGATTGCGTGTGTCCTCCTTGCTCAGGCAGCGAAGACGAAGCGTGTGCCAGTGTAGGAGCGCAGGAGCTTGTCCGGTATCTCGGCTTTTGCCATTTCGTAGAACGGCTCGCCAGTGCAGTGCAGTGGAATGACGTAGTCGATGTCGATACCCTTCAGCGCTGTGATCGTGTCGCGCACATAGTCCTCTTTGTAGGGCGCGAGATGGAACCCGCCGATCACCGCATGAACCTTGCTGATACCCGAAGCCTCTTGGGCTTGTTTGATTGCGTTAATTACTCCGCGATGGCTGCAAGACGTCAACACGATCAATCCGCGGCCTTTCAGATTGAATGCGGTGGCGATCTCGTGACGGAACTGGTCCGGGACGACAGCCTTCGTCCGTTCGTCCTCCGGAAGCTTGTCGGCATAGCATCCAATGCCGTGGTCCACGCCGATCTTCATGGCGCTGGGGGACAGCAGCTTCTCAAAGCTCGTTTGGCCGATGTGCCCCGTAGTGAAGCCGTGATCGGCGACCAGTGCCGGCCCTTCTGCATAGGTCACCGCAACATTGGCACCTTCCAGTGCCTTGCGATC
>NZ_LBKA01000003.1:0-428 GCF_028128955.1 Bradyrhizobium sp. CCBAU 11386 | reverse complement strand
CGACTCGACGTGCATCGACAGTCCGAACTCACTGATCAATGTCTTACCCGGCGGCTTGCCACCGCCTATGCCCCAGCCGAAGTGTTCAATCTCAACACCGGAAACCTTCCGGCTCGGCGCGACAGCGAATTGGTAGCTGTCGACGACCACGCGCACTGCCACGCGATCGATCTCCGGAACCTTTCCGGCGATCGCTTCTGCGCGTACCGGCTTCCCGCTGCCGATCAGCGTCGCCACGACGGCGCTGAACAAGGCAACTCCGCCGCCGCATACCACATCGCGTCGATGAATTGCGTTGCATTGGCAAATTAACATCATCAAATCCTCCCTTTCCGTGGCCTTTGCTGCCGCAAGGCATCACGCGGAAAAGCACTCCAGGGCGGAGGCGTTGGGATGCCGAACACGCCAGCGTCTGGCAGCCCGCACAC
>NZ_LBKA01000029.1:0-24064 GCF_028128955.1 Bradyrhizobium sp. CCBAU 11386 | reverse complement strand
AGGCGTACGCTTAAACCATACTTTTCGGGGACAGATCAGGCGCTCACAACGCCACTTGGGAGCTGCGCAGATCGGCGAACTAGGATTCGCTAGCATCCCCGCGATTGAGGCGGTCTGCACAATCGTTCACCGTCTCGCAGTGAAAGGTGATGTTGCCGCGAGTAGCGCGCGCACGACCCACCTCGGATGTATCCATGGCCGAGAAACATGGGGAACGAAGCTCGCTTCGCACCCCCGCGCTTTTGATCGCGTAAGCGACCCGCCTTCAATTCGGACCGATGTCAACGACAACGATGCGCGAACCAGGGTCCGTTAGTGCCATAAGTGACGCGGGACCAATCACTGAGGCAGCGCCGATCGCGATCGGCTTCGGCCACAGATTTCCATCCGTCCTCCGATATCGCTATCAATCCGAGACAATCGCGACAGGTGGATCAATCTTGAGAGCCTCGCGGTAACGGTTGGTCATGCTAATGACCGCGCCTGCATCAACCTCAATTTCGCCTGCAGCCGATGCACGAAAGAGGTCAAAAACGTCCCATCCCTGAGCATTCTTCGGCATTGTTTCGTAGCGCGGCACAAGGTGGCAATGGAAATGGGGCACGCTTTCGTTCATTGAAGCGGTATAGATCCGCAAAGCGCCCGTTACTTCCATCAATACCTTTTGCAAATGCCGAAACGTAGGACCAAAACTCAGGGCCTCAGCGTCGTTGAAGAACGCAATGCCCGCTACATGGCGCCGAGTCTGAGCCATCATCCAGCCTGGTACCCCCCTGCCTGGCATCAAGTGGCGAACGAGCCACAGATCGTTTTCATAAATGACTCCTCCTGGCACCGAAGAAGCATTCATGTTGGTTCTGCAAATATCGCAGTTCGGGTCATGCATCATAGCTTCAGACTTCGCCATTATTGCGCCAGTCGATAGGCGTCATGGATTAAGGTTACAGCGCGAGCACAGTCATCAGCTGTGATTGGGGGAGGCTTACCAACGGCAAGCCGCTCGAAACACTCAAGCAACACCCGACGGCAACCGCTTACATACCCCTGCGGTGCAGACACCATTTCATCTCGATCGGCACCGAGGATATGAACTCCACCAGCGACCTCGCGCACGACTGCCTTTTCTCCAGCTAGCTTTTGCTCTCCGTCAGTCACATTCTTGGGCCACGTCGGTAATGTGTATCCGACTTCATTGTGGAAGATTATTCCCTTAGGCGTACGCAGGGTTACATGCGCGTAGTCCTCGACTTCGGAGTTATGAACAACGTTGCTCAATACTGCCGAGACCACCGAAGGCTCCTCTCCTGTGATGAATCGGCAGATGTCAAAGCCGTGGGACCCAAGGTTAAGCAGAGCACCGCCGCCAGCTTGCTTCTTACTAAGCATCCAGGGCGAGTCCCACGCCACATAGCGCTCCATGGTTGGCCGGATCATTCGGAAAACGATATGAGAAATAGCTCCAACTTCTCCGCTCTGCACCATTGAGCGCGCCACCTCTGCCCACGGAGTATAGCGGGCGAAGTAAGGGACGCATACCCACGAATTACGCTTTGATGCGAGCTCGGCAAGCTCTCTTACAGTTACGTCATCAACGCCCCACGGCTTTTCCATGAGAAAAGGAATTCCGGTTTCGACGAGGTGACGAAATATTTCCGGCATATCGACGTGGCGCCCGAGGCCCACGATGAAATCTGGCCGTGTCCGGTCAATCATTTCGCGGTAGTCTTGAAACGGCTCAACCTTGAAGCGCTCGGCGCGATTGCGGACAATTCTCTCGTTCTCATCCGCGATACCGACGACATCAACCTTCATATCGCGCAGCAGCTCGATATAGGCGGCGTCATACGTTGAATGCCAATGGCTTACCCCTACAACTACCACTCGCTTCGGATAGGTCATCGCTCGCCCCAAGGCTTCATTTAAGGTCATTGTGTCGTGCATTATAAGCTGCCGACTCTCCTGCGATCCTCCCTGTCACTAACGCCGTCGCTAAGCCGCCCACATATCCGCGCGTGCTTATGCCGCCTAGATCGCAACCTGCGGCATAGAGATTCGCCATCGGTGTGAGCGAAAGCTCGTCCATATCCGCTTTCGTCAGTGCCAAGGTAGACGTCGTTAGAGATCTTCGCAGGACGTTCATATCAAGATCGGCTTGGAGCCCGCCGCAAGTGAAGGTGATGCCAGACCGCACCATGACTGCGGTAAACGGAGCGGTATCAAGGGGCACGGCATTCTTTTGTCTCGATGGGAATAGTGTGCTGCCACGCCCTTCGCGAATCGCAGCGTTATATTCACGCAGCGAGGCTAGCGCGACGCCGGACGGAACCGACCAGTCAGATAATTTGGCAGCAAGTTCTTCGAGCGTGTCCGCACAAAGAACTGGACCTCCTGCATTGCGCGCCCGATCGATGGCAATCTGAGGAGGATAGGCATTCGGTCCAGCGCCATTCGCTATGAACGCATCGACAATATAGATTCCTGTCGCGTTCGGCTGCGTGGCCATTGCTAGATTGAGCGCTTCTTCTCCTGTTCCCTCCGACTCGTCTGCAAAACGCCGGCCTTCCAAATTTAGGGCTACGGCAAATTGCCCGTAGCGTTGTGTCAAATTGGAGAATTCATGGTGGGAGAAACGAGCGGGAGGCGCCGCCAACGCATGGCCATAGAAGCAGTTTAGATGTGTTGTGGCCGCTGCGCCCGCTGTTGTGGCGGCGAGAAATCCGTCGCCGGCACTCCAAGGATTGCTTCGAAGGTAGAGGGAATTTGCATGGGGGGTAATGTATTGCGTAATCAAACTCGCGCTGCCCTGAAATCCTCCGGTAGCAAGCACCGCTGACTTCGCCTCGACGACAAGAGGTCCCTCATCATCAAAGGCCACTACCCCCGCAACCTGGTCATCGCAAAGGAGCAGTCGCTGCATGCCCGTCCGGACGCGAAGCCGCCCGCCCTTCTCGTCCAACTGCTGCATCAGCGTCGAGGTCATAGAGCGAGGATCCGCTGCTCGGCCTTGCCCATACCATTCAAATGACGTTTCGGGCTCGAGCGCAATACCGAGCTCTTCTAGCCAAGCGTGACCAGCTGGCAGATGATCTACGACAAGCTCCTGGAGCGCTTCGTTGCCGTCAGGAATCTCATGCTTTAGCTGCCTCTTGTCGGAGAAGGTCCAGATTAGTCCATGTGATAGCAGCATAGAACCGCCGACCCGGTTGCCCTTTTCAAGGACAAGAACGTCTGCGCCTTTTTCAATTGCGGTAACCGCCGCGCAAAGACCGGCCATACCGGCTCCGATGACAACTACGTCTGTCTGCTCTCTTCTCACCCTTGCTAATCCCGTAACTATTGAACGCGCCAAGGTTCGCCGGGCTCAACTATGCAGGCTTTGCCGTTGAGGCCATCTTCATTAATCAACATCATCACGGCCCGTGCGATATCGTCAGGTTCCAGAGCAGGCAGATCTTGAAAGCCGGCACGTCGGCTTCTGAAACGCCGCTGAGCCTCTGGGTCAAGTACCGCAGCTGAGTGAGATTCCAAGTCCGTGCGGACGAAGCCAGGGCAAATGCAATTTACCCGGATGTTGGCTTCCTTCTTCAGAAAGGCAAGCGAACGCGTGAGATTTACGACTGCGGCTTTAGTTGCGGCGTAGACCGGATCACTAAAATGAGGCTTCAAGCCGGAGATGGAAGCGGTGTTGATAATAACACCACAGCCTCGCTGGCGCATTGCTTCTGTGCCGTAGTGAATTCCTGACAGGACACCCATGATGTTCACCGAGATCGCTCGCATCCAACACGATGGATCAGAATCTGGGAAGCGCGGCCCCGAAAGGATCCCGGCATTGTTATGGAGGATATCCAAGCCCCCAAAACGCGACACAGCGGCATCTATCATCCGCTTGACATCATCCGGCTTCGAGACGTCAGCGTGAAGCGCAAATGCCTTACCGCCATTACGCTCGATTGCGGATACCGTCTGTTGCGCGCTTTCATAGTCGATATCGCAAGCAAGAAGTCGCGCACCCACCTTCGCTAAGGCGCCGGCCGATGCGCGACCAATGCCAGAACCAGCGCCTGTCACTACAGCAACTTTTCCCTCGGGAGTCATGATGCGTTCTCAACTCAATCGTTGTCCATTATTTGACCGGCCTGATCTGCTGCATTGCTCTCCATTGGGCATTGGGCCAAGGCGTCCAGTTGATCGTGTCTCTAAAGGCGAATGTTATTATCGGGAGATAGGTAGGCAACCCTCCAAGCATCCTCTCATTCTTTAGAGCGGCAATACGCTTGAGCAATTCATTTCGTTGATTCTCGTCGAGCACCTCGGCTTGCTTTTCGAGCAACATGTCCACTTCAGGATCGCTCGAGTACGAGTAGCCCCCCGCGCCTTTCCCGGGATCGTAGCTATGTAAGTGCCCCATCCAAGCCTGCGCAGGATCGCCCGGCAATCCCTGCGGCCATTGCCAGTTAATGATGCCATCGACCCCGGGAAGGCCCGGCGCACCCCGGTCACGCTTGACGAGCGCGAGATAGGCACCAAGTTCGAGGGATCGCACACGGCAGCGAATTCCCACGATCGCGAGATAGGCATACACGGCCTCACCGAACTCCTTGATGTTCGGTTCGCGCGGGGTCGCATGATTGTAGCAAGGTATTTCAAAGCCATTGGGGAAGCCTGCTTCCTTCAGCAGACTCCGTGCCTTCGCTTGATCGTAAGCATAGGGCTTAAGGGAGGGTTCGTAGCCGGCAGCAGCTTCAGCGACCTGAACATACCGCTTGCCCTGCCCGAAGAGGACCTTCTGGATAATAGCATCCAGGTCAATTGCATGAGCTACTGCCTTTCGCACACGCAGATCGTTGAACGGTGAATTCGGCATTTGAGTATTAAAGTTGAGAAAGACGTTGTTACCGCTCGGAACCGTGACGGTCCTTGTATTGGGTAGCGCCTTGAATTCATCGACGAGAGCCAACGGGACGTTGTCAATCAAATCGACGCGGCCCGTTTTGTAAGCGCTGACCCGTGTGACATCTTCCTGTATGACCTTGATCACAAGATTTGCGTAACCCGGGGCCGCGTCGCGCTTCCAGTAATCATTGAACCTTTCGAGGCGGAGCTCGTCTTTGATTTTGCGCGACACGAACTTCCACGGACCTGTCCCAATGGGATGCTGCGCGAACTCCTGCTCACCGACTTGCTCAAAATATTTCTTCGGCATCACAAGAAGAACGAGGTTATCGACGAAAAACTGAGCATCTGCTCTCTTTAGATGGATGCGCACACGTCGTTCATCGAGAGCTTCGACCTTGTCGATAGAGCCTAAATTGTACCCGCTTCTTGGATCACGAAACCGATCGCAAGAGAATACGATGTCATCAGACGTGACGGGATCGCCGTTGTGGAATTTCACACCCGCTCGAAGGACGACGTCGACAATAGGCTTTCCGTTGAGCTCGCCAGAACTCCAAGATTCCGCGAGCCAGCCCTCGCGGTGAAGATCGGGCGTGAACCTGATTAAAGGCTCGAACATCTGGGAGGTAAAGTACGAATCTACACCTGAGGTTATTCGTGAGGGATCGAGCGTCGCTGGCTCGGCAGCAAATGCCACCGTCAACGTGTCCGAGTTTACTTGGGCTTGTGCCAAAGCAGTCTGCGCTTGAGCAGTCAGAAAAAGGAGGGATGCAACTAAGATCGTTCTTGATTTTGAAACCACTTCTTAGGCCTCTTCGAACCAAGTTATCTTCAACTCGTGCGGCCGTATCCGGCTTTCGGCGATATCCGTCATCTAGTCGAACAGGATGCGGCGGTGTCGGACGTACACATCATTCGCACGCGGACATTCGCTACGAGACCTGTCACGTACAAGCTCATGTGCTTGCACCTCACGGTTCGGCGATCACCTGATTCGATAAGCGGCCAACCCCATCGATCTCCACTTCGATCAGATCGCCTGGTTTCATCCAGAGCTGCGGCCTACGTGACTCTCCGACACCTCCAGTGGTACCGGTGACGATTACGTCACCAGCGTCTAGCATCGTGAATGAGGAGCAATACGCTACGAGCGACGGAATATCGAACATGAGGTCATTAATAAGCGCGCGCTGGACTTCTTCTCCATTTAGGCGAGTTACCAAGCTCGAGCGCGTGATATCACCGACTTCATCACGCGTCACGAGGCAAGGTCCAAATGCACCGCTCGCTGGGAAATTTTTTCCTGGAATCCACTGGCTGGAGTGCAGCTGCCAGTCGCGAATGCTGCCGTCGTTGTAACAGCTATAGCCTGCGATAACGTCAAAAGCGTCTTCGCGGCTCACATACCTGCAAGGCTTCCTAATGATAACAGCCAGCTCGCCCTCAAAATCGAACTTTTCCGAGAGACGCGGGCGCACCAGGCTATCGAAATGCCCAACCTGCGAACTCGCGAAACGAGTGAAGATTATCGGGCGCGGCGGACGCGGCAGCCTCGTTTCGGTGATATGGCTCAGGTAGTTCAAGCCGGCACACAGGATGCGGGAGGGGTTGGGAATCACCGGAAGAAACCGGATGTCCTCCAATCCGTAGTCCGGAGTTTCACCCGCATGCGACTGAAGTTTGTCCAACTCCCCTAACGCCGCGCGGAGGTCTTCAAATTTGGTTCGCTTAGTGAGGTCGACGACGCCGCCCCCAGAGAGAAGTCCGAAGCGTTCGCGCCCATCGACCTTGAACGAAAGTAATTTCAAGCGTTCCTCCTTTTCCTTTTCGCCGCTCCGCCGCGGCAATTCCATCCGTCGAACTGGAATAACCGCTCACCCAAGCTCAGAGCGGCAGAGTGGACCTACGACAACGGCGGTGCCCCAGCAGCGCGGCCGGCTTGAAGGTTGATGGCCTCCGACTCCTGACGATGCCTTCAACCAACAAGAGGCTACCTCGCCCGATCGCGAGAACTTACTTCGCCCGCTCGCCGAATTTCCGCGATATCAGCGCAACCGCCGTCGAAATTCTGCTTCATATCCGCCCAGCGCGGCCGCTTTCGTTTCGGTGGTTACGACAGCAGCTGCTGCACTCACGCGAACATGACAATGGTCTTGAAAAATGAGCTCTTGCGGCAATGGGGGATGGATGATGGATGTGCAGAACAGGTTCAATCGCAATGCTGGGTCGTGAGCCAAGCTGCTAAGTCGGTGTTATCAGGCCTGTTCCTTTTGTCCACGGAGTGCGAACGGCATCGAGCTGTATCAGGCCGGTGGCTGAGCCAAATTTCTCACCAAGGCTAGGCGTTTCAGCTTTTCCGAGCGAGCCGATCAGGTCCCGAAGCTTCTGGATCTCCAAGCGAGCCTCAACCAAATCGGGAGATCCTCGGCAAGTCATATCGCGACCAAACATCCGCGGCCAATTCGAGATAACGACAGGACGTAAGCGCCCGATAAGGCCATTCAAGAATACAATTTGCACTCGCAATGCACAAAAGATGGGTGGCTTCGCCGCAACTATGGGCATTGCCAAAAAGCCAGGAGCTCTCGTGTACATTGGAGTAAGCACGACTACGAGCCGAACTGCGGACGAACGTCATGATCTTCGGCCATCGCGCGATCCAACACACATGCTCGATCGGTCGATCATCGTCTCTCGAGGGCGCCAGGCGGGCATCAGCCGGCGCGAGTCGGGTACGCGAAGGAGCTTTACGCTTACCAACGTGTCGGTTCTGTTCACCCTTAAACCGCTGGCGGACCGCTCAACAGATGGCAGGCCGCCTTGCGGCCGTCGGCGAGCGTTATGAGCGATGGATCCTCGGAAGTGCAGATCGGCATCGCATGCGGACATCGCGGGTGAAACTTGCAGCCGCTTGGCGGCTCGAGCGCGCTACCCGTGTCGTCGAAGCCTTCGGCTGCTTTCGGTATGTAGTCCGGATCTGGACGCGGAACGGCGTCCAGCAGCGCCTGCGTGTAAGGATGCTTTGGCGCGGTAAAGATCTGCTGGCTTTCTCCGCATTCGACCACGCTGCCGAGGTATAGCACCACTACGCGCGCCGACAGATGCTCAACCAGCGCCAGATCGTGTGCAATCAGGAGATATGTCAGGCCGAACTTCTCCTGGATGTCCATCAGCAGGTTCAGCACCTGCGCGCGGATCGACACGTCCAGGGCCGAGGTCGGTTCATCAAGGATGATGATGCGCGGATCGAGCGCAAGCGCCCGCGCGATCGCTATGCGCTGCCGCTGTCCGCCGGAGAATTCATGCGGATAAAGATCTGCCGCCGTCGGCGGCAGACCAACGATCTCCAGGAGCTCGGCGAGGCGAGCATCGAGCGTCGCGCGATCGCGCTTGTAATGCGCAAGAATGGGCTCGGTGATGATTCGGCGCACCGTAAGGCGCGGGTTGAGGGAGGCATAAGGGTCCTGAAACACCGCC
This sequence comes from Bradyrhizobium sp. CCBAU 11386, assembly GCF_028128955.1. Classification (NCBI taxonomy): domain Bacteria; kingdom Pseudomonadati; phylum Pseudomonadota; class Alphaproteobacteria; order Hyphomicrobiales; family Nitrobacteraceae; genus Bradyrhizobium; species Bradyrhizobium sp. CCBAU 11386. Next base: position 15,688 of record NZ_LBKA01000029.1, on the reverse strand, counting down.
TGCACCTGGCGGCGGTAATTCTTGATCTCGCGCCTCGACATCTCGCCGAGGCTCTTGCCGTCGAAGGTCACTGCCCCGCCGGTCGGCCGCTCCAGCATCAGCACGAGCTTGGCGATTGTGGTCTTGCCGCAGCCGGATTCGCCGACGAGGGCTACGGTCTGGCCTTCCGGAATCTCGAGGTTGATCTTTTCCGCCGCGCGCACAACGGCGCTTCCGCGATCGGTGCGGACAGTGAAATGTTTGGAGAGGTCGCGAAGTTCGAGGCCCATCTGTCGCTTTACCCGTGTCGCTACTGCGTCGCTGCGAGCCAGCAATTGACGACATGGCCGTCGCGCAGCTCTGTCGCCGGCGGATAGTCGTCGCAGACGGCCATCCGCTTCGGGCAGCGCGGCGCGAAGCGGCAGCCCGTCGGCAGGTCCATCAAATTCGGCGGCTGGCCGGGAATCGCCGCAAGCCGTTTGCGTTTCTGGCCGAGATGCGGGATCGCTTCCAGCAGCGCTTGGGTATAGGGATGCTGCGCGTTGCGGTAGATGTCGCGCACCTTGCCAGTTTCGATGATCCGGCCGGCGTACATGACCGCAATGCGGTGGCAGAGGCCGGCGACGACCGACAGATCGTGAGTGATCAGGATGATGCCAAGCTTCGAGTCACGTTGGATGCCGCGCAGCAGGCTCATAATCTGCACCTGGATGGTGACGTCGAGCGCCGTGGTCGGCTCGTCGGCGATCAACAGGCGTGGCGAGCAGGCGATCGCCATGGCGGTTACGACACGCTGGCGCATGCCGCCGGAAAACTGGTACGGATAATTCTTAAGCCGCCGCTCCGGTGACGGAATCCGCACCCGCCGAAGCCCAGCCGTGGCAGCAGCCATCGCCTCGCGAACGGTCCTGACCAGCTTGTGGTAGAGAAACGGTCCAGAGACTTGGTCGCCGACCGTGAAAACGGGATTGAGCGAGGTCATAGGGTCTTGCGAGATCATCGCAATCTTCGGACCGCGCACGCGGCTCGCCATCTCCTTTTCGGTGAGCTGCAGCAGGTCCTCGCCGTCCAGCTTCACACTACCGTCCAGCCGGCCGTCCCCGTGGATCGGCAGGAGGCGCAGGATCGAGAGGCAGGTCATTGTCTTGCCTGAGCCGGACTCGCCGACGATGCCAAGCGTCTCGCCTTCATTGACATGAAATGAAACGCCATCCACCGCCTTCACCACGCCACGGCGCAGATGCAGGTGCATTTGCAGATTCTCGACTTGCAGAAGGGGCGCGGCGGTCACAGTTGTCTCCGTTTCGGATCGAGCAGGTCGCGCAGCCAGTCACCGAGCAGATTCGAGGAAAGGCAGGTCAGCATGATGACGATGCCAGGCATTGTGATCCCCCACCAGGCATAGGTGATGTACTGCCGCGCGTCAGCGAGCATTAGGCCCCACGAGGTATCGGGCGCCTGTATGCCGAGTCCGAGGAATGACAGTGACGCCTCGAAGAGGATCACCTGACCGACCTGCAACGTCATCAGGATCAGAAGCGTGTTGAAGATGTTCGGCAAGAGGTGCCGGAAGAAGATCGTTAGCGGACCGCAGCCGGCGACCTTGGCGAACAATACGTAATCCCGCTCGCGCAACGACAGGATTTCGCTGCGGACGATACGGCAATACCAGGTCCAGTAGGTGAGCACGACAACGATGACGACAGTAGAAAGGCCCGGATCCATCGTCGCGGAAATGATTAGCGCCAGGGCGAGACTGGGGATCGCCATCATGATCTCGGCAATGCGGATGATCACCGCGTCAACGATGCCGCCGAAGTATCCCGCGATGATTCCAAGCATCGTGCCGATCGCGCCGGAAAACACGATCGCATAGAGGGCGACGATCGCCGACACCCTCGCGCCGGCGATGATGCGCGAGAAGACGTCTCGGCCAAGATTGTCGGTGCCGAGCAGATATTCGCAGCTGCCGCCAAGCTGCCAGAACGGTGGCCGGAACGCGGCGGCGAGGTTCAGTCCGTTGGGATCGTGAGGGGCGATATTCTCTCCGCCGATGGCTGCGACAATGATCAGCAACAGGATCAGAATCGGAATCCAGGGCGTGCCCTTCAAGCGGAAACGAACTAGAAACGGATGCGGCTTTGTGTCTACCACGGCAGTAACAGGCGTTGGAGCCGAGATTACACTCACGGGCGGATCCTAGGATCAATGATGCTGTAGGACAGGTCGACGAGGAAGTTCGACAGCACGAACAGGATTGACGTGACGAGAACGCCCGCCTGCACCACTGGATAGTCGCGTGCGAACACCGCTTCTACAACCGTCCGTCCGAGTCCGGGCCACGCGAACACCGTCTCGACCACGAAAGAGCCGCTCAGCATCGAAGCGAAGTAGACCCCCATGATGGTGACCAGCGGCAGCAGTGCATTGCGAAACGCGTATTTCCAGATCAGCAAGCGCTCCGGCGTGCCAACGGAACGCCCCATGCGAATATAATCGCTATCAAGCACCTCGAGCATGCCAGAGCGGATGATGCGCGTCTGCGCTGCGACTGGATACCAACCAAGGGCGATCGCTGGGAGGATCACATGCTGGACACCGTCGGCGCCGAAGGCGGGAAGCCACTGCAGGGTGACGGCGAAGACGAGGATGAGGATGAGGCCAACCCAGAACGAGGGCACTGCTTGGCCTAACATTGCGATAATTCGTCCGATTTGGTCGACCCACGAGCCCCGATAGACTGCCGACAGCACGCCGAGCGGAATCGCGAGCGCGAGACTGAAGGCAAACGCCGCCATGGCCAGGAAGATGGTCGCCGGCAACCGCTCGAACACGAGTGCCAGCGCCGGCATCTGCCAGCGATAGGACTGACCAAAGTCGCCCTGGACCGCACTCCACAGGAAGCGCAGGTACTGTTCCCAAATTGGCCGATCCAACGCGAACTCCTGTCGCAGCGCATCTATCGCCGACTGCGGGGCATCCATGGGCAGCATCATCGTGACCGGATCGCCAGAAAGACGCGAGATTACGAAAATGATTAAACTCGCGCCGAGAACGCTGACCACGGCGTTGATCAGTCCCTTGGCAAAAACCGCTTTCATCATTGCCTCACTTGGCCGCGGGAGTGTCGGCTATTTTGCAAAGCCGACTTCCTGGAATTGACGCCACGATCCGGGAAACGGCCACGGCCGGAACTCAACGTTGTCATGCCATGCGAACGTATTCACGGGGCGGTACGTAGTCACGCCGCCAAGGACATTTTCATGCTTGTAGCGCGCGATCTGTTTAATGAGCTCCACCCGCTTTTCCGGGTTCATAGTCAGTTTCAACTCGTCGATCATCGCGTCGACCTTTGCATCGTTGGTACTCGAAGCCGAACCAAAGCCCTTTCCCGGCACATAGCTATGTACCATGCCAGCCCAAGGCTCAGCCGGATCGCCGGGCAAGCCATGACCCCACATCGTCATCAAGATGCCGTCAATCTCGGAGCGCGTTGCGCGGCGGGCGACATTGATCCACGCCGAGTACTCCAGCTGCTGCACCTTGCAACGAATGCCGACGGCTCCCAGATAGGCGAACACTGCCTCACCCATCTCCTTGATGTTCGGCTCTCGCGGGGTGATGAGGTTGTAGCATGCTGTGTCGAAGCCATTGGGATAGCCAGCTTCAGCAAGCAGCTGCTTCGCCTCTCGCGGATCGTACGTATACGGCTTGAGTTCTGAGTCATAACCCGTCGAGCCGCGCCACACTTCCGTGTACCGTTCACCCTGCCCGAACAACACATTTTTGATGATGGCATCAACGTCGACCGCATGAGCAAGAGCCAGCCGCACTTTCAACTTGCTGAAAGGCGAATCCGGCTTGTAGGCGGTGAAGTCGATGAAGAGGTTGTTGCCGGTCGGCGCTGTGAATGTTTTCACTCCAGGCATCTTCTTAATTTCGGCGACTGCAGACAGCGGCACCGCATCGATCCAGTCAACGGCGCCCGACTTGAACGCGGCAAGGCGCGTGAGGTCTTCCGGGATGACCTTCAAAATCAGATTCTTGACCGTCGGCCGCGCGTTCTTATTCCAGTAATCAGCGAACGCTTCGAGCCGTAGCTCCTCCTTGACTGTTCGCGACACAAACTTCCACGGACCAGTGCCAACCGGCGCTTTGTCGAAGCCTGCCTCACCCACTTTTTCGAAGTACTTCTTTGGTATCGCCCACAGCTGGAGCGAATTAATAATGTAACTCGCATCGGGCGACTTGAAATGCAGCTTGAAGTGATGATCGTCGATGACTTCGAACTGTTCGACGCTCGCCTGCAAGTTGCTCCAGGGCGAAATTTTCGGATCCCTCAGTCGATCATAGGCAAACTGGAAGTCCTCGGACGTGAGCGGGTCCCCATTGTGGAACTTCACGCCGCTTCGAATGTGCACATCAATAATCGGCTTGTCCGCCGTCCCCTCGACACTCCAAGATTCCGCGAGCCAATTAACCGGCTTCAGATCGGGTCCGTAGCGGACCAGCTGTTCAAACATCTGGCTGTAGAAGTATCCATCGACGCCAGCAGAGGACCTGGTTGGATCGATGACGGTCGCCTCGGCGGCGAGCGCCGCAACGAGCGTGTCCTTGGTTTGTGCGGAGACCGTTGCGTTGAGCGCGAGTAAGCCAAACGCAGCCGCAAGAACACGCAGGATGATCATTCTTCTCCTCCTTGATTGTGTTGCGAACGTAGAAGGCTGCTCAAGTCTAAAAACGCTAAAAATCGGCCAAGAACTAGTGAAATTGAGCGGAAATTCAGAGCATCTTGCAGTTTAGCTGCCGAGCAACGATCCGCGAGCGCCAACCGCCGACGGGCGCCTTGCGGTCGAGGCGGCGCGCCGGCAGCGCGACAACCACGTCGCTCTCGCGCAAGGCGAAAATAGCGCCGCCTGACCTGTGCGTGAGCTTTGGATATCCCTTCAGACTGCTTGGCATAAAACCTGGCATTGGTCGCTATTGCTAGGGAGCGCCTGGGAAATCGGTCGTCGCGATTTTGTCGCGGGCGCCGCACTCATCGATGGCGCTGGATTGCGGGCGAGCAACGAGACTTTGTGGTCGATCCTGCAGCTGGAGAGGAAATAGCGGAAGTTGCTCGTTGCAATGCTGCGGATATGAACCTTGCGATCGCTGCAGCTGAACGATCCTTTGAGGCTTGGCGCGAACTATTGCCAACAAGGCAAGGAGGAGTTCTCCGGTCTTGGGTCGTTGATGCGTCACCATCTGGAAGAGCTCGCCGTCCTAGTCACTGTCGAGCAGGGAAAACCGATCGCTGAGGCTCGATACGAAATTGGCTACGGTGCTGGATTTCTCGAGTGGTTCGCCGCGGAGGGTGAGCGCGCATACGGCGAGACGATCCCCAGCCACAAGCCCGTCAGTCTCCTTCATGTGCGTAAGCAGCCAATCGGTGTCGCGACGGCGATCACGCCATGAAACTTTCCTGTCGCCATGATCACGCGAAAGGCTCGAGCCGCTCTTGCCGCAGGTGTCAAACGCCATCCGCAACTGCCCCCTCATATTGCCTCAGATGACAATATTACCGAAGCGCCCTCTGCTGTCCCTGAATTGGCCGCCGCGAGTCCGAGCAAGCCGGTCGTGAAGCGCGCCCTCCAGCTCATTTTGAGCATCCCTCATCTGTGCCAGCAATGCCACCGGATCAAGCGTGCGGTAAGTCTCACGCAGCCGACGTTTGAATGCCTCGTTGAGATGCGGGTAGACCAATGCTCTTTCGTACGGCGTAGCGGGAGGAAGATAGCGCTTGATCACCTTGGCACCTTCACGGTGCATCTCCTTCAGCTTAAACGAGGGCTGGAAGAAATTGATGTGCAGGCGTGCCGCGGCAAACAGGCGAGCGAATGAGCGAGCGACATCAATGCCTTCAAAGCGCCCGTAGCCCACCAGACGTCGAACGATAGCTCCGTTCTTCTGTTCAACGAACGCTTGATCGTTCTTCTTGTGGGCCCTGGAACGAGTGACTTCGACATCGTGAGAACGGCACCACGACACGACCGTGTCGTTCATGAAGGCGCTGTCGATGTCAAAATCGAGCCCGCGAACGGGCCAGGGAAATAGGTTCTGCGCGCGCTCGAGGGCCTCGACCACAAGAGCTGCTTCACGAACGACGCGCGGAAAGCATTCGGTCCAATCCACCATTGCTAGCGTCTGAATGAAGGCGCCGGATACGGACATGCCCCCGTGCGCAACCAGGTCCGCTTCGCAGTACCCTCCCCAGTCAATGAATGTACGCACCGGGACTTGCCGCCTTACGGCACTGGAAAGGCCCGCCCGCCGTCGGCGTCCTCCGGCTGCTGCGGTCTTTAGGTCGCTCAGCAGGCGATCGATCGTCGCCGCGCTCACCCTCAAACCTTCGACCACTCATCGGCAGAAAGCTTCAATCTGCCGTGCCGTTCAAGATCCGGAAGCAAGAACCGGATCATCGCGACGAGCCGCTTACCTCAGAGCCGGTCAGACACGTCCCATAGCACAATCAGTGCCATGCGAATGGAAGCTCCGCAGGTCCGGCGCCGCCGCCGCGGCACGACCGATCCCGATGCCCCGTCCACTGTCAGCGATCGGATCGCGTGCTTGCGATGCCATCCCGCAACGGCGCACAGCTCGTCCAGGATCGGTCCCTTCTCGAGCCGCCCGATCGCCCGATAATGCTCGGCCAGCGCTGATGTGATCTCGCGCTTTGCGCGCATGCTGATCTTCCCTGCCATATTCGGCAGCTCCGCCCCAGACACGACAGGGATGTTGTCCGGTAACATTTTTAGGGAGGCAATGCGCCCCTTTGCGTCACGAGAAATTGCCCCTTTCTTGGATATCCAAGGGAGAGCGAATGAACGAGGAACGAATCATGGAACGCCCGTCGTGGATTGATCCACGGGGGCAGGTGATGAAGACGCCGGACGACCTGGCGGAGATGTTGCGTCTGAGGGTGTGCGAGTGGGTTCTGAAGCGGATTGCGCGGCAGCTGGGCTGTAGCCATCAAACGGGTGAAGGGCTACGTGGCCGCCGGCGGAGGTGAAGCCGTTCAAGTCGCCTGATCGGGAGGCATATGCCGGAACGGACCAACTTCGCACTCTGCAAAAGGCGAATCAAAGCATGGCATGCCGAAAAGGCGGAGGACCTAATTCTTGGTCGGATCAACCGCACTGGTATGGGATCGCCGGTGCCGACGCGGTCGTGCGGCAGCAGAAGCCGCATCGTTCGGCGTCGAGGTTTCCGGCAGAAGTCTGCATGGCGCCATTGGAATTGATGACGTTGCCAATGCCCCGTCAACGTAAGGTCCACTTGGAGAAGCGCCACCTGCACGCTTGCGCCGAGTGCTGTCGTTTGAGAGCATTGGCGATAACCTCATCATAAGCATGGTGCATGCCCACATGCTTCATCCTTCACGTCATGTCCAGTTTCTCATGCCGTTCCATAGGACCTCCTCAGGTTCGTGGGGTAGCCGGAGCGGAATGCGACTGCAGGTTTCGAGACAGTTAGCGCTCATTCTCAAGCTGGAGCTATTCCCTGTGGTGGACAGCGGCGCGGGCGTAGACGGGTGTGTCCAATCCTTCCAGGCGAGCTTTGAGCTGCAACGCCAGGTAGAGCGAGTAGTGACGGGACATGGCAAGGTTTCCTCCATGAAACCAGAGCCCTTCCTGCGCCGTCGGCTTCCACATGTTGCGAAGTTCGCCTTCCCAGGGTCCAGGATCCTTGGCGGTGTCGGAACCCAGCCCCCAGCACTTACCAACCTTGTCAGCGACTTCCTGTGAGATCAAAGCTGCCGCCCACTGGTTCATCGATCCGTACCCCGTCGCATAGACGATCAGGTCAGCATCCAGACGCGTGCCGTCGTCCAAAATGAGTCCTCTCTCCGTGAGTTGTTCTACTCCGGCCGCAATCACCTTGATCCTTCCTGATGAAATCAACTCGGAGGCGCCAACGTCGATGTAGTAACCAGAACCGCGACGCAAACTCATCACGCCAAGTCCGGAGTTGTCTTCGCCGAACGTCAACTTAAATCCTGAACCGGCGAGCCGCTCATAGAATTCGGCATCGTCTTTCAGGATACGCTCCATCTTCTGCCTAGCAAGTGCAGGTAGAAGTGCGTATGGCATTGAAGCCCCGACGAAGTCGGCATGCTCAGCCGTGACGCCTCTTCTCGCAGCATCCTCCGAGTACAGTGAACCATACCGATCCATCGCTTCAACGCGGACAACCAAGGTCGGCGAACGCTGCAGCATGGTCACCTCAGCGTCATGTTCCCAGAGATCGGCCGCGATGTCATGTGCCGAGTTGTTGGAGCCAACAACCACGCACTTCTTGCCAGCCCAACCCTCTCCACCCGGGTGTTTGCTGGAGTGGTGCTGCACTCCCTTGAACTTGTCGGAACCACGGAAACGTGGCACTTCCGGAAATCCGGACACGCCCGTGGCCAGCACGAGATGTTTGGGACGGACGGTGATTTCGCGATGACCGCGCTGCACCAGGACCGACCATTCGCACCTGTGCTCGTCGTAAGCCGCGCCTTTGCATGTAGACGACGTCCAGTAGTCGAGTTCCATGATCTTCGTATACGCCTCGAGCCAGTCGCCCATCTTGTCCTTCGGCGTGTACACCGGCCAATGATCGGGGAACGGCAGGTATGGCATGTGGTCGTACCAGACAGGATCGTGAAGGCACAGCGAGTTATAGCGGTTGCGCCAGGCGTCACCCGGCCGCTCGTTCTGGTCGACGATCAACGCGGGGACGTCCAGACGCTTCAACCGCGCTCCGAGCGCGATGCCGCCCTGCCCCCCGCCGACAATCAGTACGAAAGGCTGCCGGCTATGTCCAATTTCCTCACCATCCGCCTTCCGGCGATCGCCCCACGACACTCGATCCTTAAAAGCGCCGTGGCGAGCGCCAATCGGGCGCGATGCACCCGATTTTTCTTCATGACCCTTCAGTTCCGTCAAGGCAGTGAAGAGCGTTGAGACCTTTCCATTTTCGAGTCGCACGTGTCCTCGACAACGGCCTACCGATGTTGCGAAGGTGAACCAGCCATCCCCGTCAGGCTCCAGTTCAAAGGAGTCGGGACACACATCAGCCAATCGTGATCTGAGCATCGCCTCGATCGCCGGACGGCCCTCGAGGGTCACGATGTTCCAGGTAAACGCAACGCAGTCACGCCAATAACAGCGTTCGGCAAACATGGAAACCAGTTCGTCTGGATTTGATCGGCGCAATGCGCCAGAAAACTCGTCAAGCCAAGCAGAGTTCATCATTAGGTTTTACCATTCTCATTATGTTTACTATTCTTCGTTGACGCGAATTCGCGCGTCCTCACGTTTCCGGCGCCGCTGCAACCTTTGTCAAAATTCTCACGCCTGCCTTCGCCAAGGACCGAACCCTACAAGCGCGACCGCGGGCGACTACGGCGAAAGGAGGCGCCCGACAGGGAAAGTCTGCGAAAGGATGGCATCTCACGCTGCAAATCGGCCTCCGGGGCATGGCTTACGTCCGAAACCAATGCGGTGGCCCACCGGCGCGAGTGGACGGCGCAATTCAACAAGGAGTCGAGTAAGCATCGCCTATCTCCCTCCCCTCATCCACTGCTGCCGAGTGCCGACGGAAAGATTCCCGCCTTCCTTAAGGGCCGAGGGCAGTGCACTCGCCGACTAGCTAGGGCGCCAGCGGCCAGCACGCGCAGCGCAAGGCGACGTGCGAGCCTTGAAGCAGGCGACGGGCAGTCAGGGCGTGCTACGCACGGACGCGGATGCGGCCGAGGTCAAGGCGATGGTCGAAGCCGGCATTGGGTCCTGAACCACCGCCTGCACCTTGGCGGCGGTAATTCTTGATCGCGCCTCGACATCTCGCCCAGGGCTCTTGCCGTCGAAGGTCACCGCGCCGCCAGATTATTCCCAGTATCAGCCGTCTCGCTCGTTATTGTCAGAGCGCTTGTCGATTCTGACCTCTGGATGATCCTACTATCCAGCGAAACTAGAATCGTTGGCCGCCATGGCGGAACTGGCGGGTTCTGCCAATCCCAACGGGATCGCGTGGAGAGACTAGCCGGCAGCTTACGTAAAACACTTTCGAAAAGGGGGACATTTGCAATTTCCAGGGTTTGAGACGGATTTCTCCAAAAAGCGCTTGGCAATGCAGGAAATCGGCTGAGCGGCGCGAAATCGCGGCGCAAATATCTTTGGTGGGACAGTAAGGTAGCCGTAATTCAACAACCTGCGCGTGAGCCTTGGATGTCCCTTCAGACTGCTCAGCATAAAACCTCGCATTTGATCGCTATTGCTAGGGAGCGCCTGCAAAATCTGCGCCGTCGCGATTTTGTCGCGGGCGCCGCGCTCATCGATGGCCGCTGGATTGCGGGCGAGCAACGAGACGTTGTGGTCGATCCTGCAACTGGAGAGGAAATAGCGGATGTTGCTCGTTGCAATGCTGCGGATATGAACCTTGCGATCGCTGCAGCTGAACGATCCTTTGAGGCTTGGCGCGAACTATTGCCTACAAGGCGAGGAGAAGTTCTCCGATCGTGGGCATCGTTAATGCGTCACCATCTGGAAGAGCTCGCCGTCCTAGTCACTGTCGAGCAAGGAAAACCGATCGCTGAGGCTCGGTACGAAATTGGCTACGGTGCCGGATTTCTCGAGTGGTTCGCCGCGGAGGGTGAGCGCGCATACGGCGAGACGATCCCCAGCCACAAGCCCGCCAGTCTACTTCATGTGCGTAAGCAGCCGATCGGCGTCGCGGCGGCGATCACGCCATGGAACTTTCCTGTCGCCATGATCACGCGAAAGGCTGGAGCGGCTCTTGCCGCTGGTTGTCCGATCATTGTTAAGCCTGCTCCCGAGACCCCACTCTCTGCTCTTGCACTAGCGAGATTGGCCACGGAAGCGAGCGTTCCGCGTGGTGTCTTTCAGGTGCTTGTTGGTGATCCTGTCGCTCTTTCGACGTCTCTGTTGCGCGATACAAGAGTGCGCGCCCTGTCATTTACAGGATCCACTCAGGTTGGCCGGCTGCTTTTGGAAGGCGCCGCGGAAACCGTAAAGAAAGTGTCGCTCGAACTCGGGGGGCATGCCCCTTTTCTCGTCTTTGATGACGTTGATGTTGACAAGGCAGTCAAGGGAGCGATGGCCGCCAAATTCGCGACGTCTGGGCAAGACTGCTTGGCGGCTAACCGCATTTACGTGCAAAGGGGCATCTATGACGCTTTCGTCGAGGCGTTTGCGGCGGCGATGGCTCGACTGAATGTCGGTCACGGATTGGAGCCTGCAACAGATATCGGCCCAATGACGAAGCTGTCGGTCGCCGATAAGTGCAGAGCTCAAATCGACGACGCTGCAGCAAAGGGAGCGCGGGTTATTTGCACGAAGCAAGGCGAAAGACTGGGGCCAAACTTCGTTTCACCAACGCTGCTCAGCGGTGTCACGGACGAGATGCTCATTGCTCGTGAAGAGACATTTGGCCCCGTGGCCGCAGTACTTCCGTTCGATTCGGAGGAAGAGGTTCTCGCCAGAGCCAATGCCAGCGAGATGGGGCTAGCAGCGTACGTCTACACGGACAGTCTGCGTCGAGCTCTCCGACTGTCGGAGCGCATCGAGTGCGGCATGGTGGGTATCAATACAGCTTCGTTCACGGGGCCACCCATTCCGTTCGGCGGATGGAAGCAATCCGGACTCGGTCGAGAGGGTTCGCGACACGGAATCGATGAATACATGGAATTTAAATACGTTTGCTTCGGCGACTTGGCGGCCTAGGAGAATTCGGTATGACTGAAGTTAAGAACATCGCGGCACTCGATCGCTCAAGCGTCCTTCATCCCTTCACTCAGCTCAAGGAATATGCGAGCGGCAAGATCGGTGATCCCACGATCGTCGCTGGGGGCAAAGGGATTCGTATCGAAGACGCGCAGGGACATAGTTACATTGACGGGTTTGCAGGCCTGTACTGTGTAAATATTGGATATGGCCGGACCGAAGTGGCTGAGGCCATCGCGCGGCAGGCTTACAAGCTGGCATATTACCACACCTATGCAGCGCATACGACCGAGGAGCTCGCGATCCTGTCGGATCGACTCGTACGAATGGCGCCAGGCAAGCCCAGCAAGGTATTTTTTGGGCTCTCCGGATCGGACGCGAATGAAACCCAAGCCAAGCTCGTTTGGTACTATAACAATCTGCGTGGTCAACCTAAGAAGAAGAAGATCATCTCGCGCGAGCGCGGATATCACGGCTGCTCGGTCATTTCCGGTTCGATGACAGGTATGTCGTTCTACCATGACTATATGGATCTTCCGTTTCCGGGCATCTTGCATACCGGCACGCCGCACCACTATTGGGGCGCTGAGCCAGGTGAGACCGAAGAGTCATTTTCTCGGCGGCGTGCGGCCGAACTTGAACAGCTGATCCTGCGAGAGGGCCCGGAAACAATTGGCGCTTTCATTGCTGAGCCCGTGCTGGGTACGGGAGGAATTACGCCGCCTCCTACCGGCTACTGGCGTGAAATTCAGGCCGTCCTCAGGCGATACGACATTCTTCTGATTGCCGACGAGGTCATTTGTGGATTTGGCCGGACCGGCGCTGACTTCGGCAGCACGCTGTATGGGATCGAGCCAGATCTGGTGACAGTCGCGAAAGGTCTGACATCCGGATACATCCCGCTTTCCGGAGCCATTGTCGGTGAGAAGGTCTACGCTGTTATGGAGGAAGCGGCCGATCGGGTCGGATCGTTTTCGCATGGCTATACTTATTCCGGTCATCCGATTGCGGCCGCTGCCGCTAATGCAGTTCTTGATATCGTCGAAAAGGAGCGACTAAGAGATCGCGCGCGGATTGTCGGCTCGCATTTCCAAAAACGGCTCAAGGAACGGTTTGCACAGCTCGAAATTGTGGGTGAAGTGCGGGGCGTGGGCTTGCTTGGTGCCATCGAATTCGTTGCGGATCGTCAGGCGAAGCGTCGATTTGATCCGGAGCTCAAGGTGGGTGCCCGTATCTCGAAGGCGGCCCGAGATCGGGGGCTTATTGCCCGCGCAATGCCGCATGGAGATATTCTCGGATTCGCTCCGCCTCTTGTTGTATCGGAGGCTGAGATCGACGAAATTGTTGATCTGGCGTATCGTGCGACAAAGCAAGTAATGGACGAACTCGCGAAGGACGCTTAAGAGCACGGTTCAAGCGCCTTTCACATCGGCCGACATCGTCAGCCACGACATCGGTTCATAGTCGGCACGAACCGGCAACTTCCGGAATTTGGCACGGACCGTGCCCGGACGGACGGCCGCGTAGCAGCGTGCCAGGTGCCGCCGCTCATTAAGGAGGGCGCACCTCCAGTTTTGGATAATGAGGAGATGCGTAATAAACGGTGCTGATACCAACCTGATCCTCCAGGAGCCCGCGGCGATGCTCAGCCGAGGGCTCTTTTTTTCATGCCGCGCGCTCCCATCCGAGTGCCGAAGCCTTGACAGGATGGCACACCTGTCTTTGCGTAAGCTATAGGTCCTGGACGAACAAAGCAGGGTCGATCTAAGATCGACAGTGATGGAGGCAGACGGCCGCGGATCGAAGGCCGCCCCCGCGCACTGACCTGATGGTCGAGAATTGTCAGCATGGACAGCTCATACGATCAGAGCCCTTGGTCGACTGCAGGCGGCGCGTTGGTCTGACGAGGAGAAAGCGCGGATTGTTTTGGGAGGCGTGTCCGAGGACATTCACGGCAACCGCACCAAATCCGAGGTGGCTTTATCAGGGCCGTTGTGGCCAAGGACAGCCCCGTGAGACCTGGCCTTGATTGCGAGCAGGTCAGCCTGGCGCCGTGCTATGTCATCCCCGCGATAAGCCGCCGCGAGCTACCCCAGTCATGATAGTCGAGAAAGTTTGACCAAGCTCGGCCCTCGAACAGGAAGTCGAGCGCTACCGGAGCGGACGCCGACCCGCAGTCGAGCGTAAGCGTAGTTCTGCGGCCCTTTTGAACGGCGCTTGACGCCTATTTTGAGCGCGTGGTGCGTCGCCGAGGCTTCCATATTTCCGACAATGCATTGACGGCGGCCTCGAGCGCCTTCCGGTCGACGACGTTGGGATCGAACTGCTCGGGGCCCCAGAGGCGCATTTGTTCGTGCTCCGGATGGGTGGGGTCGCTGATGGCGTCGAGGTATTCGGCATAGCCTGACGCACCACCGACATCTTCCGGAGGACAACGGCCGGCGGCCTCGAGCAAGAGGGGAAGTCCCTCCGTTGTCGTGTTGTCGAACCACTTTTCAAGCTTGATCACGTGATCCCAGCTGTCGCCGAAGTCGTAGAGATAATGGATCGTCTTGGCGCCGGTCTCTTGAACGATATTGGAGAGCCGCGTCTTGCGGGCATCGATGGGCTGAGGGTCAAAATCTCCATCGGGATCAGGGATACCCCAACGGCCGTCGCCGGCTAGGAACTCGAAGAGATGGCTATTCGTCCAGCCAAACGCCGCCTGAAGCGTCAGATGCAGCCGATCAAGGCGCAGGGTGATGGGTACGACAAGACACCGCATCACCTCCGGTTTCACGTCCTTGAGGGTTACCCTGATCCGGACGGCGGTCGTGTTAAGGCTCATGCTGCCAGTCTCGGATCGAGCGCATGCATCGTATAGGTCGATGCCCAGGGAAGCAGTTCGTCCAGTCGCGCCGCAGGCCAGCCATTAACGAGCTTCGCGAGAACATCGGAGAGCCAGTGCTCGGCACTGACGCCATTGAGCTTACAGGTCTCGATTAACGAAGCCAGAACTGCCCAATTCTCGGCGCCCTCGTCGCAACCGGCAAAAAGGGAGTTCTTGGCGTTGAGCTTGATCGGCCGCATCGCTCGCTCGACCGCATTGGTATCCATCTCGATGCGCCCGTCATCAAGGTACAGTGTCAGGCCGTTCCAATGCCGCAGCGCATAGCGCAAAGCCTTCGCCGTGTCGCTCTTCTGTGCAAGGTGATCAAGCTTGGCCTCAAACCACTGCTTCAAGGCTGCAGCCAGAGGCCTGGCATGCGCCTGCCTGCCGGCGTGGCGCTCGTCCGCAGATCGGCCGCGGAGAGCCTTCTCGACCGCATAAAGCTGGGCGATACGCTCGAGAGCCTCGCGGGCAACCGGAGCTGGCGCTGGCGCCACCTCCCGTTCGATCTTCACAAACTGCCGCCGCAGATGCGACCAGCAGAAGGCGAGCGTCCCGGACAGGGCGTCCGCACGCGTCTCTCGGGTCATGGTCTTGTAGGCCTGATAGCCGTCGCAATGGATGATGCCGCGATAGCCCTCAAGCAGCCGCAAGCCATGAACGGCGCCGCGGCCCGGTGCATAGGCATAGACCACTCCAGGTGGATCAGGCCCGGCCCAGGGCCTGTCGTCGCGCGACAGCGCCCAGAAGTAGCCGGTTTTCGTTCTGCCGCGGCCCGGGTCCAACATCGGCGCCGGGGTCTCATCGACGCAGAGTTTCGAGGAGGTGAGCAGAAGCTGGCGCAGCCGATGCCACAACGGCTTCAGTTCCTGGGCGGCATAGCCGACCCAGAAGGCGAGCGTGGAACGGTCCAGCGCTATTCCGTGCGTCGCCAGCATCTGCGCCTGGCGGTAAAGCGGCAAATGCCAATGATACTTCGCGTCGATCACATGTAAAAGAAGGGACTTGAGCTGACAGTGAGTGCTTTGTCGCGGCAGGTGTCCGACAAAGGTTTCATGTCCGACCTCACGCA
>NZ_LBKA01000028.1:0-23776 GCF_028128955.1 Bradyrhizobium sp. CCBAU 11386 | reverse complement strand
GATGCCGACAACATGCAATCCAGGACCCATTACCCGAGGGAGGAGTTTGGCGACGACTCGTTGTTGCCAGCTCGTGCCACAACATCTCCCTGGGGTAATGGGTCCTGGCTTTCGCCAGGACGACACCGAGGGCTACCGCCGATAGCCGCTCGCCCGCGAATAGCCCTGCCGGTTCTGCTGTAGCGGGCGGCTGGCCACGCTGGCGCGGGACTCGCTGGAGACGGGTGTTGCGAGCTTCAGCTCCTCCAGGAAGATCGGCCGCGCGAAATAATAGCCCTGCGCGTAGCGGATCTTGGTTGCGGCCTGGAGGTAGGCGAGCTCCTCGTAGGATTCGAGGCCCTCGGCGATCACGGTCATGCCGAGCGCTTCGCTCAAGGATTCGATCGCGCGCAGGATGCCCTGGCTGCGCGGCCGCTTATGGATGTCGGTGATGAAGGTGCGGTCGATCTTGATCTCGTCGGCGGTGATATCGGCGAGCGCCGAGAGCGAGGAATAGCCGGTGCCGAAATCATCGATCGAGATGCCGACGCCGAGCTTGCGGAACATCGGCAGGATTTCCGACTGGAAATGGCTTTTGGCGACGAAGGCCTCTTCCGTCAGCTCGATCATGAAGCGCTGGGGAAAGCCGGTGTCGTCCAGCGCCTGCGCGAAGCTGCGCATGAACTCGGGATTGCCGGCCTGTCTGGCGGCGACGTTGATGCTGATGGAGGCTTCCGCGCCGAACGTGTCGTTGATCAGGTCGACCGACTTGACGATCTCGGCGAGCACGAGATGGGTCAGCTCGTCGATCAGTCCGAGCTCGCCGGCGAGGTTGATGAACGAGCCCGGCGCCTGGATCACGCCTTCGTCGTCGCGCAGCCGCACCAGGGCCTCGATGCCCTTCACGGCCTGCGTGCGGATGTCGACCTTGGACTGGAACGCGCAGCAGAAGCGCTTTTCGAGGATGGCGAGCCGCAGCGACTGCTCGATCTTGGTCCGCGCCAGCGCCTCGCGCTCCATGCTGGCGTCGAAGAAGGCGGCCGATCCCTTGCCGTCATTCTTGATGCGGTACATCGCGATGTCGGCGTTCTGACGCAGCGTCTCGAAGCTGCTTCCGTGGTCGGGATAGAGGCTGATGCCGACCGAGGTCGAGGCGAAGACCTCCGAATGGTCGATGAAGAACGGCGCGGTCAGCCGCTCCAGCGTCGCCTGCATGAATTCGGCGACTTCCTCCTGGCTCTGGATCGGAGACAGCAGCAGCAGGAATTCGTCGCCGGAGATGCGCGACAGCATGTCGGAATCGCGCAGGTCGCGCCCGAGCCGCTTCGCCAGCTCGACCAGCAGCGCGTCGCCGACGGCGTGGCCGTAATAGTCGTTGATGTGCTTGAAATTGTCGACGTCGAGAAAGGCGAGCGCGAAGCGCTCGCCGCCGTGATTGCGCGCGAGCAGGTTGTTGGCGCGGTGTTCGATCACGCGCCGCGATGGCAATCCGGTCAGCTCGTCGAAATAGGCCGAGCGGAATAGCTGGTCCTCGAAATTCTTCTGCTCGGTGATGTCGGAGGACGCCGAGATCAGGAGCTCGCGTCCGGCGAGGCGAACCGGACGATGGGTCGTGAGCAGCACTTGGCGCGCCGCGCCGTCGTGCAGGGCTTCCTCGGTGACGACCGCCTGGCCGGCGCTCAGCGCCTTCCGGCAGGCTTCCCGGCGCGGCGTCAGATCGGGCGAGGGACGGCTGCCGTCTATTCCAAGCTGTGCCGCTGCGGCATCGTTAACGAGCAGAAGCTCGCCATGGGCGTCCTGCACGGTCAGGCCGGCCGGCAGCATTCTAACGATTTCCTTGAGAAATCCGAGTTCGGCTTCGCTCGCGCCGGAATATCTGTTGTCGTTCATAGAAGTCATGAATCTTGTTGTTTCAGCGCGCCTTTGCAATGGGCGCGATCTTGCGTGGTTCCCTCTTAAGTTTGGTTAAGGGGTCCGGAGAAATACGGTGGTGTCTTGCGGCGATGCGGCACGCGCGCCGATCGTCATTAACAGAGGGTCAATGCGCCCAGCGAAACCGCGAGCGGGGCGCGCGAGTCTGCTTTCGCTTTGGCGGCTATTCGCTTCGCGGGATGCGGCATTGCATGATGCAATGCAGCCCGGTCTTCAGATACGAGATCTCGGTCCTGCCATCGAACGCCGAAAGTGCCGATTTCAGCAGCTGGGTACCGAAGCCAGGCTCGGACACCTTGTCCACGGTCGGCCCCTCGGTCTCGTCCCAGGTGATGGTCAGGCGATCGTCGGCGACGGTCCACGACACCTGCAGCAGACCGCGCGGCGCGGAGAATGCGCCGTATTTGCCCGCATTGGTGGCGAGCTCGTGAAACATCAATGACAGCGTGACCGCGAGCTTCGGCGGCAGGAACAGCCGGTCGCCGTTGAGGGTGAAGCGGACGTGGCCGTACGGGCCGAGCTCCGAGATCAGGAGATCGCGGATGTCGCAGCCGGCCCTGTCGATCCGCGAGATCAGATCGTCGGTTGCGGCCAGCGATCGCAGCCGCGGATCGACCCGGGCCCAGACCTGCGGCTGGTCATGCAGCACCTGGTGAATCACGGCGTGCACTGTCGAGAGCTTGTTCTTCAGCCGGTGCTGGAGCTCGTCGACCAGCAGCTTGCGATAGTCTTCTTCCTCGATCAGGCGCTTGGAGATCCGGCGCTGCTCCGCCAGCATGGTGCGATAGTGCTCGACCCCCCAGATGGTCAGCGCGCTGACGGCCCAGTAGAGCGCCAGCAGGGCAAAACGCGCGTGATCGGCAATCGCATCGCTGAAATTCACGACGACGCCGAGCACGCCGCCGACGATCGCCGTCACGACGCCGATCCGGAAGCCTCCGAACGCGGCGGCAAAAAACACGGCCGGAAAGTACGGGGTGAAGTAGACGTCGGGTCGCACCTGCGCGAGGCCCCAGCGCGCCAGCGTCGCAACCAGCAGGCAGGCCACCGCAAAGGCAATGCTCAAGCCGAGCGACGGCGGTGCCGCGCCCTGCCAGCCCTTGCGGAATTCGTCGATCAGCTTCTCCATGCGCTGCCCGGTTGCGATGTGCGTTCGTTGCGAATGTTACGCATCTCGCCAGCGCAAGCAAAGCTTGCCATGTCGGGAGCCGGCAGGAATAGTGACCGTCGCGGCGCTGTCCGTCGCGGCGCCGTCGTCGATCGGTATCCGCCGTTTGGCGTCAAGAGGTTCGAAAACAGGGACATTCCATGGGCAGGCTGGACGGAAAGGTCGCGGTGATCACGGGTGCGACGAGCGGGATCGGATTACGGACCGCTGAAGTCTTCGTTGCCGAAGGTGCCAAAATTGTGATCGCGGGACGGCGCATACCGGAAGGCGAGGCGCTGGCGAAGCAGCTCGGGGCGACTTGCGTCTTCCGCCAGACCGATGTGACGGTCGAAGCGCAGATGCAGGCGCTGATCGCGCTCGCGGTGGACAAATTCGGCCGCATCGACTGCCTGTTCAACAATGCCGGCGGGCCGGCGCAGACCGGCGGCATCGAAGGCCTCGAGGTCGAGCGCTTCGACGCGGCGATGGCGACGCTGGTGCGCAGCGTCATGCTCGGCATGAAGCACGCCGCGCCCTACATGAAGAAACAGGGGTCCGGCAGCATCATCAACAATGGCAGCATCGCTGGCCGGCTCGCCGGCTTCTCCTCGTCGGTGGTTTACGGCGCGGCCAAGGCGGCGGTGATCCATCTCACCAAATGCGTGGCGATGGAGCTCGGCGAATCCAACGTCCGCGTCAACTCGATCTCACCCGGCGCGATCGCGACCGGCATTTTCGGCAAGGCGCTGGGGCTGCCGACCGATGCCGCGGAGAAGACGCCGGCGGTCATGCGCGAGGTCTACAAGACCGCGCAGCCGATTCCGCGTGCCGGCATCCCGGACGACATCGCCCAGGCCGCCGTGTTCCTGGCCAGCGACGAATCCAGCTTCATCAACGGCCATGACCTCGTCATCGACGGCGCCATCACCGGCGGCCGCAACTGGAGCCAGCAGCAGCAGGGGTATGTGGCCTTGCGCAAGGCGTTCGATCAGGGGGCGTAGGCGGCCGTTTTGTTACACTCGTCATGCGCGGGCTTGACCCGCGCATCCATCAAGAAAGTTTGTGAAGAGGATGGATTGCGGGGTCAAGCCCGGCAATGACGAGATTCGTAGGGTGGGCAAAGCGAAGCGTGCCCACCAATGCGTCTTCCGCAAGATATGGTGGGCACGGCGCTCCGCGCCTTTGCCCACCCTACGATACCCAGTTGGTTCTCGTGCCCCGGACGCAGCGCAGCGCTCCTTCAGGGTGCGCTGCAGAGCCGGGGCCCATCTCTCCGAACCGAGCGCGCTTCAAGATTCTGGGTCCCGGCTCGCGCTTCGCGCGTCCGGGACACGAGAAATATCACACCGCCTTCATTCGCACCCGCAAGCCATCCCGCGGCTTCGGGATCGGCCACATCTGCCAGTCCGGCTTGTAGCCCGGCTCCAGCGACACTTCGATGTTCTGGAGGAAGTGCCGCGCGAAGCATTTGGCCTGCATATAGGCGAAGTGCAGGCCGAGGCACATATGCGCGCCGCCGCCGAACGGCACAAAGGCGAAGCGGTGGCGGTTGCGCTGGGCCTCCTCGGTGAAGCGCAGCGGATCGAAGCGGTCCGGCTCCGGCCAGATGTCCTTCATGTGATGCGTATAGAGCGGATTGACGCCGACCGCGGTGCCGGCGGGAATCCTGAACCCCTTGAAGGTGAAGTCGCGCATCGCGCGGCGCGGCATCGACGGCACCGGCGGCTTGATCCGCAGCGCTTCCTTGAACGCCATTTCGGATAGCGGCATCTTCTCGAGATCGTCGAAGCTGCTTGGCGCGCCCGGGGCAAGACCGAGCGCGAGAACCTCCGCGCGCAGCCTGTCCTGCCAGTCCGGATTGGCGGCGAGCTCGCCGATGAAGGAGGTCAGCGACGAGGTCAGCGTGTCGTGCGCCGCCATCATCAAAAAGCTCATGTGGTCGATGATGTCCTGCTCGGACAGCAGGGCACCGTCCTCATGGGTGGCGCGGCAGAGCTGCGAGAACAGATCATCGCCGCCGTGATTGCCGCGGCGGAGCGGAATCTGCTGCCGGAAATAGGCGACGATGCGCTTGCGGCCCGCGACACCGCGCGCCATCTGCGTGCCGGGCAGGGGACGGCGGATCGGTGCGACGGCGGCCGCGACCATGTCGACGAAGGCGCGGTTGATCTCGTCGACCTCCGGCCCGATGTCGGCGCCGAGGAAGGACGCGGCGGCGAGATCGAGCGTGAGCTGCTTCATCGCCGGATAAAGCTGCATCTCGCCGGGCTTGGCCTTCCACTGCGCGACGCGCGCGGAGATGCCGCGGTCGAGATCGCCGAGATAGGATTTCATCGGTCCGGACTTGAACGCGACCGAGAGCGCCTTGCGATGCAGCCGGTGCTCGTCGAAATCGAGCAGCATCAATCCGCGCGGAAACAGCAGGCCGAGCACCTTGTTCCAGCCGTGCGTCGACGAGAAAAGTTTTTGCTGGTCGAACATCACGAGCTCGTTCGCTTCGGGTCCGAGCAGCACGACATTGGTCTCGCCGAAAACATGGGTGCGGTAGACCGGGCCGTATTTGGCGCCGTTCGCCTCGATATGCCCCTTGGGGTCGGCCAGCACCTGGAAGGTCTTGCCGATGATCGGCCAGCCCTCGTCACCGGGGATGTGCGTCAGCTCGTTGCGCCTGGGCGCGGTGAAGCCGAGCGCGGGGGCGGCCACATTCTGCATCGACATGACGATTGCTCCGGTTGGCTGACCGGATCAGCATAGCACATCCGGGTGCGATGACGCTGCGATCGTTTTGCGCACAAAATCGTCACACGCTCTCCGTGAGTCGTCCCGGCCTAGTGCGCAATTGCGCAACTAGGCCGGGACGACGTGTGGAGTGACGGCTACCGCTTCGCCGCTTCCTTCTGCAAATCCGGGGCGTTGACGGTGGGAATGGCGACGCGGCCGGGGCCGGTGACCTTCAGCGCTTCGGCGGCCTTCTCGTTCTCCATGATCTTGGCCATCACGGCCTGGCCCGCGCGTTCGAAGATCGCGCGATTCTCGATCACGAATTTTTGCGACTTGCGGAGACCATCGACATAGCCGTTGATCTCCGGCACCACATAGCGCGCGACCAGGTCCCAGCTCCGGCGCGTGTTCTCCGGGTTGGCCCAGTCGTGCACGAAGCCGATCACGGCGCCGACGCCGCCAGAGACCTGCATCACGTTCTTGATCATTTTCACGAGGTCGTCGGGCGTGCCGATGACAGAGGCGGCGCCTTCGACGAAGGCGGTCTTGTCCACGGCCTCGTCGGGCGAGGCGAACGCGGTGAGGCCCGGCCGCTGCAACGTGCCGACATTATATTCGTTGTGCCAGCGCATCAGCCCGGCGCCGGCCTCGCGGCGGGCCTGCTCGCGGGTCTCCGCGACATGCCAGGTCAGGAGCACGCGCCAATCGGCGCGGTTGACCTTGGTGCCGTGCTTCTTCGCGGCGTCCTCGGCGAACTGCCATTGCTGCTGCAGCGACATCAGCCCCTGTGTCGTCATCGAGCCCAGCGAGATGATGCCGATGCCGTATTTGCCGGCGAGCGTCATGCCGGAGGGCGAGATCTGCGAGGCCACCACGAACGGCATTTCTTCCTGCAAGGGCAGGAGCTGGAGCGCGGCGTCGTTCATGGTGAACCAGTCGCTCCTGGCGGTGACGCGCTCGCCGTTGAACAGGCGGCGGATCACGCCGATCGCCTCGTCCTGGCGGTCGCGCTGCGTCATCGGGTCGATGCCGAGCGTGTGCGCGTCGGAGGCGAGCGCACCAGGACCGGAGCCGAAGATGGCGCGGCCGCCGGTCATGTGATCGAGCTGCACCATGCGCTGGGCGACGTTGAAGGGGTGATGGTAGGGCAGCGACACCACGCCGGTGCCGAGCCTGATCCGCTTGGTGCGCTCGCCGGCTGCGGCCAAAAACATCTCCGGCGAGGCGATCATCTCCCAGCCGGAGGAATGATGCTCGCCGCACCAGAACTCGTCATAGCCGAGGCTGTCCAGCTGCTCGACGAGGTCGAGATCGCGCCGGAACTGGAGCATCGGATGCTCCCCGATCGGGTGATGCGGGGCAAGAAAGGCTCCGAACTTCAGGCGCGCCATGGCGTTCTCTCCGGCTGAATTTTCTGTTTGTTGAGACGGTGAGGCTAGTTGCTGGACAGAGCGAACGCAATCGCGCGATGTCCCGCGCGGCGGAATGCAGGCATGCGATGAAGTGAGGCGAGATGCCTCTTCTCCCTCTCCCCGCTTGCGGCAGGGCTATCGCATATGGCTAAGGGCTGCCATGAGGAAGGCGTTATCCCAGCCTGCGCGCTTAATTTTGCGCCGCAGGGATGCTGTATCTGGGTGAGTTCGCAGGATGTTGAGGGCGAGCCTGCGCAGAATGGCAAGGTTCTCGGGCGCATGGTCGCAGCGCGAGCGGTCGCGATCCTCGGCAAAATGGACGTCGAGCACCCAATGGAGTTGGTTCTCGATGCCCCAATGGCTGCGTGTGACGTGGAGCAGCCGCTTGGGAGCGATGTATTTGGACAGGAGATAGTGGCGCACGACAGGCGCATCGGCCGGCTTGCCTCGCAGGCGCCTGCGCGAGGTGATGCGCCCTATCGCGGCGACCCCTGGAAAGCCGTAGAGGCCTGCCAAGCTGGTATTGCGCATGATCGTGGCACGTCGCACTTCGCGTCGATCGTGGGTGGAAGGGTCGATCTGCTCAGCTGTGCTGCGCTTACCCGATCGCGCAAATTGTTGGGTCGCGGCGGTGAACAAGCGCCCGCGGTTGGCCTTGATCGCCAAAACATAGTCGCCGCCGCGCTCGCGCACCGTCGCCGCAAACGCGCGGGTACAATGCAGCGCATCGGCGGTAACGATGCAGCCTTCCAGCGACAGGAGGTCCAGCACCTCCAAAGCTCCCGACGTCTCGTTGCGACCAGATGCCTTTTGCTGAGCCAAGGCCATGCGGGCATCCACCGCGAAGACGTTGACCATGTGCAGCGGGGTGGCCTTGCCGCCGCGTTCGTAGGCCCCGCGCAGGGCCTTGCCGTCAACCGCTACCACCCCAGTCAGCTTGATGCGGTTGGCCTTGGCAAAGGCCGCCATGAAGCGACGAAATGCGCGCTCAAAGGGTTGCGGTCTGAGAAGGCGGAACACCCGACTGAATGTATCATGGCTCGGGATGCCGTGCTCCAGGCGCAGAAAGAGCCGCAGCAGTTCCTCCTTCGACTGCCCGAAGTCCGCCATGTCCGAGCACGACTCCGCCCCGCACAGCATCGCCGCCAGTGCGATGAACAGCACTTCCAACAGATCATGCCTGGCATTGTCCGCACGCGGGTCCGGCAACCACCGAAAGGCCTTCTTGAACTCCTTCATTCGACCCCCTCCATAATCCAGGAGTCGTCTTCAGAATCTGTCTTGCCTTACAATGCAATAGCTAGCCAAAACCCATATGCGATTCCCCTGCCGCTTGCGGGGAGAGGGAGGGGTGAGGGGGAGTCTCCGCGGGGACGGAGGTCGTTGGGTTTTTCGAGATGGCCCCACGCCGTCATTGCGAGCGCAGCGAAGCAATCCAGAGTCGTTCCGCGGAGGGATTCTGGATTGCTTCGCTACGCTCGCAATGACGTGTCGAGAGGGGGCGTTCCAGTGGGCAGACGACTCGCGGAGGGTCCCCCTCACCCGCAAGCGGGGAGAGGCGAGGGACAATCACCTCGTCATCCTGTTCCATGCATCGAGACCGGCGATCTTGTATGCCTCCGCCAGCGTCGGATAGTTGAACGTGTTCTGGATGAAATAGTCGATGCCGCCCTTGAGGTTGAGCACGGCCTGGCCGATATGGATCAGCTCGGTCGCGCCTTCGCCGAGGATGTGCACGCCGAGCAGGCGGCGGGTCTTGGTGGAGAAGATCATCTTCATCATGCCGCTGTTCAGCCCCATGATGTGGCCGCGCGAGGTCTCGCGGAAGCGGGCGATGCCGACCTCGTAGGGAATGCCGCGCGTGCGCACCTCTTCTTCGGTGAGGCCGGCGGTCGAGATCTCCGGCACCGAATAGATGCCGTAGGGAAAGAATTCCGGCGGCGCCAACGGCTCCATGCCGAGCGCGTGGCAGGCCGCGACGCGGCCCTGCTCCATCGAGGTCGAGGCCAGGCTCGGGAAGCCGATGACGTCGCCGGCCGCGTAGATGTGCGGCACGCTGGTCTGCAACGTGACAGGATCGACCGTGATGCGCCCGCGATGGTCAACCGCGATGCCGGCGGCCTCGAGGTTGAGGCGGTCGGTGGCGCCGACCCGGCCGGCGGCGAACAGCAGCATTTCCGTGGTGACGTGCCGCCCGTCCGACAGATGCGTGACGATATTGCCCTGCGCATTCTTCTCGATCGAATTGACCTTGGCGCCGAGCCGCAGCGCGACATTGCGGTCGCGCAGCTCGTGCATGAACTCGTCGATCAATTCCTTGTCGATGAAGTCGAGGAAGGTCGGCCGCGGCTCGATCAGGGTCACGGGCACGTCGAGCGCGCTGAAGATGGTGGCGTATTCGACGCCGATCACGCCGGCGCCGATCACGGCCAGGCTGCGCGGCAGCTTTGGCAGCTCGATGATCTCGTCGCTGTCGAGCACGGTGGTGCCGTCGAACGGCACGTAGTCGGGCCGGAACGGGCGCGTGCCGCAGGCGATCAGGATGAAGGCGGCCGACACCACCTTGACCTCGCCGATCGCGCTCGTGATCTCGACCTGATGCGGCGCGACGAAGCGCGCCTCGCCATTGGCGGTGCGCACCAGGTTGCGGCTGAACTGATGCTCGAGAACCTCGACCTCATGATCGAGGGTTTTCTGCAGCCGGGTCATCAGGTCGCTGGCCGCGATGTCCTGCTTCACCCGGTAGGAGCGGCCGTAGAAGCCGCGCTCGCGCCAGCCGGACAGATTGAGCACGGTCTCGCGCAGGGTTTTGGAGGGAATGGTGCCGGTGTGGACGGAGACGCCGCCGACCCGCCGGCCCTTCTCCACCACCAGCACGGCCTTGCCGAGCTTGGCGCATTGCACCGCGGCCCGGCGCCCTGACGGGCCCGAGCCGATCACCACCATGTCGTAATCGTACATCGGAAGGCTTCCGAACCCTGCGGGACCAGCGGGAACCGACATGCAGCAATCGGGCCAAAGCGGCAAGAAGGCGGCAAGTCCTACCTCGGAGGTAATCGCGCGGATGACGCCGATCTGAGAGCATTGCGCGAAATAAATTCCGGAAGGGCCGCGCGCCGATGCATCAAACCGTCACAAGGCAGATCGCTTCGTCGCGCCGCTGGTGGGTGCTCGCCATCGTCGTCGCCGCCCAGTTCATGTTCGGCGTCGACGCCTTTGTGGTCAACGTCGCCATTCCGACCATCGCCGTCGATCTGCACGCAACGCCGGCGCAGATCGAATCCGTCATCGCGATCTATCTGATCGCCTATGCCACGCTGGTCGTCACCGGCGGCCGCCTCGGCGACATCCACGGCACGAAGAACGTGTTCCTGGCCGGCGTGCTCGGCTTCACCCTGACCTCGCTGTGGTGCGGGCTGGCGCTGTCAGGCGCGGAGCTGATCATCGCGCGGCTGGCGCAGGGCGCCACCGCCGCGCTGATGGTGCCGCAGGTGCTGGCGACGCTGCATCTGTTGTTCACCGACGAACAGCGCAACCGCGCCTTTGCCGTCTACGGCATCGTGCTCGGGCTTGCGGGCGCGGCGGGCTTCCTGCTCGGCGGCCTTCTCGTCACGCTCGATCTCGCCGGCACCGGATGGCGTTCGGTGTTCTTCGTCAACGTGCCCTGTGGCCTCGTCATCGCGGTTGCCGCCTGGCGCATCATGCCGTCGGTGCCGCGCCGGGCCGGTACAAAGCTCGATATCAAGGGCAGTGTGGTGCTGTTCGCAGGATTGTTGTGCCTGATCGGTCCGCTGCTGTTCGGCCACGATGTCGGCTGGGCGTCGTGGCTGTGGGCGGTGATGGCGACCGGCGGTGTGATCCTTGTGGTGTTCCTGAAGCTCGAGCACGCGGTCGGGCGCGCCGGCGGCATGCCGCTGATTGATCTGACGCTGCTGGCGGATGCGGCGTTCCTGCGCGGTCTCGGTGCCGCGTTCTTTTTCTTCCTTGCCAATCTCTCGTTCTATCTCGTCATGACGCTGTTCATGCAGCGCGGCCTGAAGATCCCGCCGCTCGAAGCCGGCATGGCCTTCGTTCCGCTCGCGCTCGCCTTCGTCGTGGCCTCGCGTCACAGCGGCGCGCGGACACGCCATCGCGGCACCAAGGTGTTGATCGAGGGCTGCGCGCTTCAGATCGCCGGCCTCGCCGCGCTTGCGCTGGTCGCAGTCTATGTCGACGCGCCGACGCCGACCGGGCTTGCGCTCACCATGATCATCTTCGGCTACGGTCAGGGCCTGGTGATGGCGCCGCTGTCCGGCGCGGTGCTCTCGACCGTGAAGCCCGTCGCCGCAGGCTCGGCCTCCGGCATGTACGGCACCATTGCGCAGATCGGAAATGCGGCCGGAGTGGCCGCAATCGGCGCATTGTTCTTCGCGCTCGAAGCTCTGCAATCACCGCGCGCAGGATTTCTCGTCTCGCTCGCGCTGTTTGTGACATTAATTATGGTCTGCGCCGCATTTCTGGCGTGGATGCGCCGCGCATCTGCACGAAGTTGAGGCATTGCGGTTAATGCGTGCGGATTCTCCGTGAATTTCTGGTAATTGACAGCACACACACTTTTCATTTTGCGATGCAGCAACTATCTGGTTTGGCTGAACGTTGAAAGTCGCCTGCCAGGAGTTGCCGTGTCCCTCGCCAGAAATGTCGATCTCTTGAGACGTCTGCCAAAGGTGGACGGTCTGCGCTTTGCCGACTTCGGCCGCAGCGCGGATGCGTCCAGTCCGTTGGCGGAAGTCACGGACTTCGGCGACAATCCCGGCAATCTTCGCATGTTCGCATTCGCGCCGGCGCAGATGCAGATGCCGCGCGCGCTCGTCGTGGTGCTGCATGGCTGCGGACAGACCGCAGCTGCTTACGATCTCGGCGCGGGCTGGTCGACGCTCGCACGGCACTACGGCTTCGCGCTGCTGATGCCCGAGCAGCAGCGTGTCAACAACGGCAACACCTGCTTCAACTGGTTCAATCCGGAAGACACTGCGCGCGACAGCGGCGAGGCGCGCTCGATCCGCGAGATGATCGCGCATATGGTCAAGACGCACCGCATCGATCCCAGGCGCGTCTTCATCACCGGCCTCTCCGCCGGCGGTGGCATGACGTCGGCGATGCTCGCGACCTATCCGGACGTCTTCGCGGCCGGCGCGGTGATCGCAGGCCTGCCCTATGGCATCGCCTCGAATTTGCGCGAAGCGCTGGACGGCATGTTCCATTCGCCGGCGCGTCCCGCGCGCGAGCTCGGCGATCTCGTGCGCAACGCTTCCGATTATCGCGGCCCCTGGCCGAAGATGTCGGTGTGGCACGGCAGTGCCGACCGCACCGTCAATCCCGGCAACGCCAACGAGATCGTCAAGCAGTGGCTCGATCTGCACGACCTGCCTGACGTGCCGATGGCCGAGACCAATGTCGACGGCTATCCCCGCCAGGCCTGGTGGAACAAGGACGGCGAGACGCTGGTCGAGTCCTACGCCATCACCGACATGGCGCATGGCACGCCGCTCGGCCTTGCCGACAACGACCAGCGCTATGGCGTCGAAGGCGCGTTCCTGATCGAGGCCGGCATCTCCTCGTCCTACCACATCGCAAAGTTCTTCGGCCTGACCGGCTGGATTCCGGACGCGGCGAAGAAGAAGGCGGAGGCAAAGCCTGCAACGCCGAAGCCGGCGCTGACTCCCGCGCCGCATCTGGCCCGCTCGATCCGCGCCGCGGTCGCCGAACCGGCCGAGCCGAAGCGCGAGGAAGCCCGCGGCTTCGACCTCGGCCAGATCATCACGCGCGCGCTGACCGCCGCGGGGTTGATGAAGTAAGCCCCAGTTCGTCGTCCCGGACAAGCGCGCCTCAAGCGCGCGCCGATCCGGCAACCCATAGCCACCGGGCAAAGTCAGGCGCGAAGGCGTAACTCCGAGTCCCCGTATCCACATCTCCCTGTGGTTATGGGTCCCGGATCTGCGCTTACGCTTGTCCGGGACGACTGCGGAATTTGTGGCGACGCCGTCGCGTCACTCCTGCAAAGGCTACGCCGTCTGATCGATCCACTCGATCGGCGTCACCGTCACCTCGCCGCCGGCGACCTTTCGCGTCATCTCCTGATAGGCCTTGAAGAAGTCGCGCGATTGCAGCGTCTTTTGCGCGGCATCATCGGTGACGCTGGCGAGGTGGAAATAGCTGCCATCGTCGCGGTTCTTGAGGACACGATAGCCGATCCGTCCCTTGAGTTCCGGATCGCCGTCGATCGCCTTGATGAAACGGCTGATCTCCTGGTGCCAGGCCTCCGTGGTGCCGTTCCTGAATTCGTATCGGATCATGAAGTGCTTCATGTGACGCTCCCTGTTCGTCATGTGCATCATCATCTGCGCCTTGCGCGCGATCCTGCAAGTATGGACAAAATTGATAGTATGGACTTTTTCGCCGTGGCTCCTATCCTCAGCCAGAGCGTTTTCAAGCGAAGTGGATACCGGTTCGCGTAAAGAAAACGCGTCAAAACAAGAATCCTGCGCATGGAGGAGACGACATGGCAAAGGCAATTCCGGCGCGCACCTGCCCGGTCGCGGCCTTTCAGAAGATGATCAGCGGCAAGTACAAGCTGCGCATCGTCTGGGACCTCAAGGACGGCCCGCGCCGCTATGGCGAGATCAGGAGCGGCCTGTTGCGCGGCACGGAAGGCAGCGCGGAGATCACCCCGCGCGTGCTCAGCCGCGAATTGAAGGCGCTGACGCAAAGCGGCCTGATCGACCGCAAGGATTTCGGCGAGGTGCCGCCGAAGGTCGAGTATCGCCTGACCCGCAAGGGCAAGAGTTTCGTGCCTGTCGTCGCCGCGATCCGCGACTGGGGCGAACGTAACCTGAGCGAACCCGCAGCCCTCGCAGACGCGGCGGAATAGGCGCTCACATCTCGCCGGTGATGAACGGATTGGTCATCCGCTCCTGGCCGATGCTCGAGCCGGCGCCATGGCCGCAGATGAAGCCGACATCGTCGCCGAGCGGCAGCAGCTTGGTCAGAATCGAGTTGATCAGCGTCGCGTGACTGCCGCCGGGCAGATCGGTGCGGCCGACGGAGCCTGCGAACAGCACGTCGCCGACATGGGCAAAACGTAATTCCTTGTTGAAGAACACCACGCTGCCGGGCGAATGGCCGGGGCAGTGCAGAATGTCGAACTGCAAGCCGCCGATCGACACGCTGTCGCCCTCCTCTAACCAGCGGTCCGGCGCGAAATTGCGCACGCCGGTCATGCCGAAGCGCGCGCCGCTCTCCACCACGTTGTCGAGCAGGAATTTGTCGGCGGCATGCGGTCCCTCGATCGGCACCTTCAGCGCATCGCGTAACTCTGCGGCGCCGCCGACATGGTCGATATGGCCGTGGGTCAGCCAGATCTTCTCCACGGTGACGCCGGTCTGCTTGATCGCGTCCAGGATCTTCGGCACGTCGCCGCCGGGATCGATCACCACGGCCTTCTTGCCGGGCTCGTCCCAGATGATGGTGCAGTTCTGCTCGAACAGCGTCACGGGGACGATGATCGCGCCGGCCTTGGCCTGCGAGGATTTTTGCGGGGACTCTTGGGTGTCATTTTGCTCGGTCATGGCGCCACAATGCCGATTTTTGCCATGCCGCCAAGCAAAAGATTCGTGGCCCAGGCCCGGAACAGCCGCCTCGGCCGTCACACGGCCGTCCCAATTCGCCTGCTGGTTTGAACCGGGGGCGTTGCTTCCGCGTTCTCTCGCGCGAGGCAGATATTCGGGTGGGTTCTCCGACATGACACAGGGCGACGGGAATTGGTGGCGCGACGGCATCTTCTATCAGGTCTATCCGCGCTCGTTTCAGGACAGCGACGGTGACGGCGTCGGCGATCTCGCCGGCATCTTGCGGCGGCTGCCTTACGTGAAGTCGCTCGGCGTCGACGCGATCTGGCTGTCGCCGATCTTCTCTTCGCCGATGGCCGATTTCGGCTACGACATCTCCGACTATACCGGCATCGATCCGCTGTTCGGCACGATGGCGGATTTCGATGCGCTGCTCACTGCCGCGCACGAGCATGGCCTCAAGCTGATCCTCGACCTCGTGCCCAACCACACCTCCGACCAGCATCCCTGGTTTGTCGAGAGCCGGTCCTCGCGCGACAATCCCAGGCGTGACTGGTACGTCTGGCGCGATCCGGCACCCGATGGCGGCGTGCCGAACAACTGGCTGTCCGAGTTCGGCGGCAGCGCGTGGCAGTTCGACGAGACGACGGGTCAATATTACTACCACGCCTTCCTCGCCCAGCAGCCGGACCTCAACTGGCGCAACCCGGACGTCCGCGCCGCGATCTACGACGTGATGCGGTTCTGGCTTGAGAAGGGCGTCGACGGCTTTCGCGTCGACGTGATCTGGCACCTGATCAAGGACGCCGGGTTTCGCGATAATCCGCCGAACCCGCATTATGTCGAGGGCCGGCCGGCGCACGAAAAGATCATGACGCAATATTCCACCGACCAGCCGGAGGTGCATGACGTCATCGCCGAGATGCGGCGCGTCACCGATGCGTATCGTGCCCGCGTGCTGATCGGCGAGATCTATCTGCCGCTGCACCGACTGATGGCCTATTACGGCAACGACCTCACCGGCGCGCAGATGCCGTTCAACTTCGCGCTGCTCTCGACCTTCTGGAGCGCGCGCTCGATCGAGAAGATCATCGACGACTACGAGAAGGCGCTGCCGAAAGGCGCCTGGCCGAACTGGGTGCTCGGCAATCACGACCGTCCGCGCGTGGCAAGCCGCGTCGGGCCGGAGCAGGCCCGCGTCGCCGCCATGCTGCTGCTGACATTGCGCGGCACGCCGACGCTCTATTACGGCGACGAGATCGGCATGCATCAGCTCGCGATCGCGCCCGAGGACGTGCGCGACCCCTTCGAGAAGAACGTGCCCGGCATCGGCGTCGGCCGCGACGGCTGCCGCACGCCGATGCAGTGGGATTCCTCGAACTTCGCCGGCTTCTCGGACGTCCGGCCGTGGCTGCCGCTGCCCGAGGATCATATCCACGAGAACGTCGTCAATCTCGAAGCCGACACGCGCTCGATCCTCAGCCTGTACAAGCGGCTCATCGTGCTGCGAAAGAGCAGCCCGCCCCTGGTGGCGGGCAACTATCATCCGATCGCGGCGCAGGGCGATCTCTTGATCTACCGCCGCGAGGCCGAGGGCAGGGCGGTGATCGTGGCGCTCAATCTCGGTCCCGACCCGATCGCCGTCACCACCAGCACGATCCGCTTCGGCAGCGAGATCCTGCTGTCGACGTTTCTGGATCGTGAGGGCGAGCGGCTGGAAGGAGTACTGGATCTGCGCGGCAATGAGGGCGTGATAGTCGCGCCGCCATCCTAGCTGTCGTCCCGGACTAGGCCGGGACGACGGCGGAGAATGGGGCCGCAGTTCACTTCCATCGAATGATGTGTGCACACCAACGGAATCGGCTAAACTCCTCCCATGGACAGCAGCGCCCGCAACATCGCCCTCGTGCCGCCGCCGGACCGCCGCCAGTCGGAGACGGCGCTGGCGATCGCGCGCGGCACGGCGCGGCTGCTGCGCTCGCTTGGTTTCTCCTGCATCAGCGAATTGCCGCTGCCCTCGGGCCGGCGCGCCGATCTGGTGGCGCTGAACGAGCGCGGCGAGATCTGGATCGTCGAGATCAAGTCGTCGGTGGAGGATCTGCGCGCCGATCAGAAATGGCACGAGTACCGCGTCCATTGCGACCGGCTGTTCTTCGCCTTCACGCAGGACCTGCCGTGCGAGATCTTTCCGCAAGACACCGGCCTGATCATCGCCGACGCCTACGGCGCGCATCTGCATTGCGAGGCGCCCGAGCACAAGATCGCGGCCGCCACGCGCAAGCAGATGACGGTGCGCTTTGCGATGGCGGCGGCGCTGCGGATCAACCGTCTGGTCGATCCGCAGGGGCACGAAGATTTCTGGGAATGAATGCGTAGGGTGGGTTAGCGTAGCGTAACCCACCACTTCTGCCGCACGAGAAAAGGTGGATTACGCCTTCGGCTAATCCACCCTACGAAACCGTTACCTTGGCGCGCGCTTGGCCAAAATGCGTTGCAACGTGCGGCGGTGCATGTTCAGCCGCCGCGCCGTTTCCGAGACGTTGCGGTTGCACATCTCGTAGATGCGCTGGATGTGTTCCCAGCGGACGCGGTCGGCGGACATCGGGTTGGTCGGCAGCTCGGATTTCTCTGCGCTGGTCGACAGCAGCGCGGCGACGACGTCGTCGGCATCCGCGGGCTTGGAGAGATAATCGATCGCGCCCATCTTCACCGCTGTCACCGCGGTGGCGATGTTGCCATAGCCGGTGAGCACGATTGCGCGTGCATCCGGGCGCTTCTTCTTCAGCGCCGAGACCACGTCGAGGCCGTTGCCGTCGCCGAGTCGCAAGTCGACCACCGCGAAGGCCGGCGCCGCCTTGCCGATCTGCGCAAGACCGTCCGAGACGGTGTCACAGGACGTCACCGCAAACCCGCGGGTCTCCATGGCGCGCGACAGCCGCTCCAGAAACGGCTTGTCGTCCTCCACGATGAGAAGCGAGCGGTCGGTCTGTTCGTTCAGTTCCGCGATGGCGTTCAAGGTGTGGTCCTCTCTCCTGCGCGTCCACATATGGCCTCGCAACCGGCCGGCGCCAAGGCCGCCGATAGTCGATCGGGCCGTCTGTGCGACGCAAGGTCGCGGCCTATCCTATTGTTTCTTCAAGCGTCTCGATAGCCTCAAAACGCTGTCGCGGCCACGTGATCTGGACCACCGCTCCGTGTTCCGGGAAGATCCGGTTGGTAAACGAGACCTTGGCGCCGGTGCGTTCGAGCAGGGTACGCGCGATGAACACGCCCAATCCGAGCCCGCGCCGTTCGCCGCCGGAATCATCCTGGGTGCGCCGCCGCGACAGATAGGGCTCGCCGATCCGGTTGAGGATATCGGGCGGAATGCCGGGGCCGTCGTCGGAGATCAGGAGCTCGATCGTGTCCTTATTCCACCACGCGTTCACCTCGACGGTGGTGCGGGCGAAATCGACCGCGTTCTCGACGATGTTGCCGACGCCGTAGAGGATCGCCGGGTTGCGCGAGCCGACCGGCTCGGCGAAGGCGGCCACCGCGATCCGCACCTTGATGTCGACGCCGAAATCGCGGTGCGGGGCCACCACCTCCTCGATCAGCTCCGACAGCTTCATGCGGTCGAACGGCGCACCGGTGGAGGAGAGCTGGGTGATCTTGCTGAGGATGTCGCGGCAACGCTGGGTCTGCTCGCGCAGGGTTTTCAGATCGGCGGCAAAGCCCGGGTCCTTCACCGTCTTTTCCAGCTCGCGCGAGATCAGGAAGATCGTCGCAAGCGGCGTGCCGAGCTCGTGCGCGGCCGCGGCGGCGAGGCCGTCGAGCTGGGTCAGATGCTGCTCGCGCGTCAGCACCAGCTCGGTCGCGGCCAGCGCATCCGCAAGCTTGCGCGCCTCCTCGGTCACCTGGAACGAGTAGAGGCTGGTGACCCCGATCGCGAGCACGATCGAGAGCCAGACGCCGACGAGATAGATCGGCGGCAGCACCAGCGGATCGTCGGAATCCCAGGGCAGTGGCAGATGGAAGAAGAACAGGACCGAGGCGCAGGCGACCGCCAGCACGCCAAGCCCGAAGGTGAAGCGGGCCGGCAGCGCGGTCGCCGAGATCAGCACCGGCGCGAGGAACAGGAACGAGAACGGGTTCTGGAGCCCGCCGGTGAAGAACAAGAGGCCGGCCAGCTCCACGATGTTCAGCGCGAGCAGTCCGGCCGCCTGCATCGGCTCCAGCCGCTGCAGCGGATTGGAGACGGTCTGGAGCGCCAGATTGAGCGCGGCCGACAGGGCGATGATGCTGACGCAGGGGACGATCTCGACGTTGAACTCCAGCCCCTGCGCCACGATGAAGATCGCGGCGAGCTGGCCCAGCACCGCGAGCCAGCGCAGCCGCAGGATGGTGTCCAGGCGGATATGCCGCTGCGCGGGACGAAAGTCGGAAGCGGCAATTTCGGTCATGTCGGCCAATGTGGCGGTGCCTTCTGGTCACAAACGCGCGGCTGGTGGAACCGCCCGGATTACAAGCCTTGCGCTGTCAGCTGCAATAGCAGAAGAACGGCCCAGCATGACCGGGAACGACAAAGCTTCAAGTCCGCCGACTGTCGCGGAGCGCAGCTCCTCTGCGGCAATTGCGGTCGATCACCTCGTCAAGTTCTACAAGCAGACCCGCGCCGTCGACGACATCTCGTTTTCGCTGCCGGGCGGCAGCATCACCGGGCTGCTGGGCGGTAACGGCGCCGGCAAGACCACGACCATCGCGATGATCATGGGCCTGGTGCTGCCGACCTCCGGACGCGTGCAGGTGCTCGGTCACAGGATGCCCGAGGAGAGCGCTTCCGTGCTGGGCCGGATGAATTTCGAGAGCCCCTATGTCGACATGCCCATGCGGCTCACGGTGCGTCAGAACCTCACCATCTTCGGCAAGCTCTATGCGGTGAAGAATCTCGCCGACCGCATCGCCAGGCTCGCCGACGATCTCGACCTCACCGATTTCATCGACCGCGCCAACGGCAAGCTCTCCGCCGGCCAGAAGACCCGCGTCGCGCTGGCGAAAGCGCTGATCAACCAACCCGAGCTGCTGCTCCTGGACGAGCCGACCGCCTCGCTCGACCCTGACACCGCCGACTGGGTGCGAGGCCATCTGGAGCGCTATCGCAAGGAGAACAACGCCACCATCCTCCTGGCCTCGCACAACATGCTCGAGGTCGAGCGTCTGTGCGACCGCGTCATCATCATGAAGCGCGGCCGCATCGAGGACGACGACACGCCCGAGGCCATCATGGCCCGCTACAACCGCACCACGCTGGAGGAGGTGTTTCTGGACGTCGCCCGCGGCCGGGTGAACGGAGCTCAGGAGGCGGCGGGATGAGCGAGTTTGTGTGTTTGGGCCGTAGCCGTCGTCGTAGCCCGGGTGAGCGAAGCGATACCCGGGAACGCCATCAGCAAAGTCCCGGATGTCGCTTCGCTCATCCGGGCTACGGGAGGGCGCCATGACCGAGCTTTCCCTTCACCGCGGCATCTCCATGCAGCGCATCGGCGCGATGATCCTGCGCTATTGGTACCTGTTGATGTCGTCCTGGCCGCGGCTGCTCGAGCTGCTCTACTGGCCGGCGCTCCAGGTCATCACCTGGGGCTTCCTCCAGCTCTACATCGCGCAAAACGCCAATTTCTTCGCGCGCGCCGGCGGCACGCTGATCGGCGCCGTCATCCTCTGGGACATCCTGTTCCGCGGCCAGCTCGGCTTCTCCATCTCCTTCCTGGAGGAGATGTGGGCGCGCAACCTCGGCAACCTCATGATGAGCCCCTTGAGGCCGATCGAGTTTCTGCTGTCGCTGATGATCATGAGCCTGATCCGGCTCGCGATCGGCGTGATCCCGATGACGCTGCTCGCGCTGTTCCTGTTTCACTTCAACGTCTACAGCCTCGGCCTGCCGCTGATCGCGTTCTTCTGCAATCTGATTTTCACCAGCTGGTCGGTCGGCATCTTCGTCTCGGGGCTCGTGCTGCGAAACGGCCTTGGCGCCGAGAGCATCGTCTGGACCTTGATGTTCGCGATCATGCCGCTCGCCTGCATCTACTATCCCGTCAGCGTGCTGCCGGCCTGGCTGCAAGTCGTCGCCTGGGCGCTGCCGCCGACCTATGTGTTCGAGGGGATGCGTGCACTGCTGATCGAGAACACCTTCCGCACCGACCTGATGCTGGAGGCGCTGGCCATCAATGCGGGCCTCCTGGTTGCATCTTTTGGGGCATTCCTTGCCCTTTTGCGCAGCGCCAGGAAGAACGGCTCGCTGCTGTCGGGCGGCGAATAGGTTCACTTTCCCGTGGATTCAGGCTGATTTAACCGCCTCCGCTACGTAGATGTACGGAACCATGCATTGACGCAATATTGCGCATTCGGCAGTATGCTGCGATGCGAAGAGGGATATAGCGATGCCTATTGGTGAGTTTGGCGGCGCGCCGCCCCTGGCTGCAGAAGGCAGTCCGGTTCTGACGACGCCGATGTACTGGATGTACGAGATGGCGCACGCCTCTCTCAATCCGGCACGTGCGGTCACCGATGCGACCAGGCTCCTGTTTCAGAATCCCCTCAATCCCTGGGCGCGCACCGAGGTCGGCAAGTCGGTCGCCGCGGCCTGCGAATTGTTCGAGCGCACCACGCGCCGCTACGGCAAGCCGGAATGGGGCCTCAACGACACCGAGGTCAACGGCATCCGCGTCCCCGTCGAGATCCGTTCGGTCTGGGAAAAGCCGTTCTGCCGGCTGCTCTACTTCGATCGCAAGTTCACCCGTCCGCTGCGCAGCCCGCAGCCGCGCGTGCTGATCGTTGCCCCGATGTCCGGCCACTATGCGACGCTGCTGCGCGGCACGGTCGAGGCGTTCCTGCCCGCGCATGAGGTCTACATCACCGACTGGGCCGATGCCCGCATGGTGCCCTTGAGCGACGGCCGCTTCGATCTCGACGACTACATCGACTACGTCATCGAGATGCTGCACGTCCTCGGCGGCAACACCCATGTCATGGCGGTGTGCCAGCCCTCGGTGCCCGTCGTCGCCGCCGTCTCGATCATGGAAGCGCAGCGCGATCCGTTCGTGCCGACCTCGATGACGCTGATGGGCGGCCCGATCGACACCCGCCGCAATCCGACCGGCGTGAACGACCTCGCCCAGGAGCGCGGCATCGACTGGTTCCGCAACCACGTCATCACCAAGGTGCCGTTCCCGCACCCGGGCATGATGCGCGACGTCTATCCGGGATTCCTGCAGCTCAACGGCTTCATCAGCATGAATCTCGACCGCCACATGGATGCCCACAAGCAGCTCTTCGCCAATCTGGTGAAGGGCGACGGCGATCTCGTCGACAAGCATCGCGACTTCTACGACGAATATCTCGCGGTGATGGACCTCTCCGCCGAGTATTACCTGCAAACCGTCGACACCGTGTTCGTGAAGCACTCGCTGCCGAAGGGCGAGATGACCCATCGCGGAACCCGTGTCGATCCCTCCAAGGTCAGGCGCGTGGCGTTGATGACGGTCGAAGGCCAGAACGACGACATCTCCGGCCTCGGTCAGACCGAAGCAACGCACGCATTGTGCAGCTCGATCCCCGATCATCGCCGCGTTCATTACGTCCAGAAGGGCGTCGGACATTACGGCGTGTTCAACGGCTCACGTTTCAAGTCGGAAATCGTGCCGCGGATTCACGACTTCATGGTCTCCGCAGCGAATCCGAGCTCGTTGCAGGCGCTCGCAGCCGAGTAGAGCGTTTTCGAGCGACGTGGGGACCGGTTCGCGCAAAGAAAACGCGTATTTCGGCTTTCCCGTCGAAAATTCGGGTGCTGCCGGAGGTCCCGGCAGGGCCTGTTCCCGTCCAGATTCGCGGTATTTAGGTAGCTTTATAGGAGTGAGTCCTCCCTCACCCCTTGGGGGTGCCGCATGCATTCAGCGGGGGCGAAAAAAGCGGGTTCCAACCCCAGTCTGTAGGGTCTCCCGGACGCCAGACCCCTGTATATTGGGCAAATGATTTGTTTTTGCGCCGAGCGCTTTCCCTGGCGGCGGTTATGGCAGAATCCGGGCGAACTCCTGCTCCCCGGACTGACAGACATGGCCACTCGCGCACTCCTCTATCGGCGGCCCCACGAACCGAAGACCCTCGTCATCACCCATGGATCGCAGTTTTTTGCGATTCGGCTGCGTCGGCACAGACGCGCGCGCCGCTACACGCTCAGAATTCATCCGAGCGATCGCGAAGCCATCCTCACCATGCCGCCGCGCGGCACGCTCGCCGAAGCCAAGGACTTCGCGCAGCGTCACGGTGCATGGATAGCGGCGCGTCTCGGGCGTTTGCCGAAGGCCGCGCCGTTCCAGCCTGGCACAGTGATACCGCTCCGCGGTGTTCCCCATCGCATCGTTCATCGCGCCGGTGCGCGCGGCACGGTGTGGACTGAGGTGCGCGACAGCGGTGAACGCATTCTCTGCGTCGCCGGCGGGGTCGAACATGCCGACCGCCGCGTCCATGACTTCCTCAAGCGCGAGGCGCGCCACGATCTTCAGCGTTCGGCCGAAGCCTATGCCGCCGAGCTCGGCGTCAGGGTCAAGCGCCTGTCGATCCGCGACCAGTCCAGCCGCTGGGGTTCCTGCACCTCGGCGGGCTCGCTGTCGTTCTCCTGGCGCCTGATCCTCGCGCCGCCCTACGTGCTCGACTATCTCGCCGCGCATGAGGTCGCCCATCTCGTCGAGATGAACCACTCGACGCGGTTCTGGCGCATCTGCGGCAAAGTCTGCCCCTCGATGGAGCGCGCCAAGAAGTGGCTCGACACGTACGGGAATGACCTGCACCGGTACGGGGTCGAGGATTAGGGTGGGCTGCTAACCAAACACCCGGTGTCGTCCCGGCCTAGTGCGCAATTGCGCACGGGGGCCGGGACCCATAGCCACAGGGAGAGGTTTGGCGAAGGCCAGTTGTTCGGTACTCCTACCTTCTGCATCGATAGATAA
>NZ_LBKA01000027.1:125448-136231 GCF_028128955.1 Bradyrhizobium sp. CCBAU 11386 | reverse complement strand
ATTGGTCGAGTCGGTCATGTCGCCGTAGTGCATCAGGAACGGCACGTTGCCGACATGCGGATCCTGATAGAGGTGATCGACCCGCGCGGTGTTGAACGAAGACGAGCGCCGCTTGATGCCGTGCACGACATAGCCGAGCGACAGCAGATATTCGGCGAGATAAGCGCCGTCCTGGCCGGTCACGCCGGTGATGAGAGCGATCCGCTCAGTCATTGCTATCCCGATCTCCTGGTACCCATTGGCGGGGCAGTCCGCGCGTTCGTGGCCGTCGATGTGACGCCCTTCTTTGACAGAACGGCCGCCCCGGTCAACTCGTACGGGACGCAACGGAGATCGGACCGGGTGAAGCGCTCCGGCTCAATTCCTATTTCCCGTTTTTGTACGTAATTCCAACAAGTTACATCGCTCCCATTTATCGTCGGGGCGCTTCGCCCATCCGAACACGCCGCTTTGACGTTTCTTCATGGTGCGGCGATGCAGCCGGCGTTTGATCGACGCCAAGGAAACGGCATTTGCTGCTCCCGAGCTGTGGCGATCGGGCGATCGTTGGGATCATGCGGCGTGCCGAGAGGTCCCGACCAACCCGCCCATATGCCGATCCGGGGAGAGAAGTGACCGCACTCCGATTTAGCCAGAGGAGGGATCTGCCGAATTCCCGTCATGCTCGGCACGGATCCTCGAATGAATGGAATTCGGAAACTATTCGTCGTCCGACGTCTTCGCGTTGGACCCATCCCCTCGGCGGAGCTTTCTGATGAATGCCGTGATCGCATCGTAAGCTTGCAGCAACGGCGGACTCAGAGAAAAGAAGGTGCCGAGCGCGATTGCAATAATTGCATGACGAAGCGAAAAACCCTCGTCCTCTTCCAGCTGGCTATTCGGTTTGATCAATGCTGGCGACAGCCCGCTCTGTCCTCTCTCGCCAGTCGACCTCCGCGACTTCCGCGGAGGAATCATGATCACGACGAAGAGAACATTGATGAGCAGCCAACTGCCGAGAATAATAAGCAGCGCACGCATCGGAAATCCGAAAAATATAAATTGAAAAAAATAGCCACGTCACGTCTGCGTATGTTCGTTCACGCTTCCGTCACAATCATCTAGGTGCCTTGCCTGGTGCAAGCAAAAAGCGCGCATTCCTCCCCCTAGGGAGCGTGCAGCCTCAACAGCCGGCGAGCGCTCGGCGGGCACGGCGCTGTTTCAACCGGACGGCTGATACCGGACGGTGGTCAGCACTCGCATGGGCGCTTGCCGCCACACCACGGGGCCACGGAACCGACGGACGAAGCAGCGCCGACGCTCTGCATCGGCTACACCTGCTTGCAACGATGGCTGTGATGACAAGCGTGGAAGCGACGCCAGTGTCGGCCGAAAATTGTGCTCGCGCTGGGGCAGCGGGCTCATTCGGACGATTGGTTTGAGCCCGAAGCCCGGTTTCTGTTCCCCAACAGAGAATCGTCGGTCGGCGGAACAGCACCTCATGCGGCATCGTGGATCGACCACAGCCTGAGAGGGTAAGAAGGCACGGGGAAAACTTGATCGCGTCCAAGGTTGGCGCCGCTCCTCACCCGAAAAAAGGGGTATTATTGCACCTGCGTTGCGCCGCCGACGTGGCATAAATGCGACAACCCCGTACATTTGCTCAATTTTCCCGCATTGTGCCTAGCTTGTCAGTTCAGTCCTTGCGAGACTTCGAGCAATTTCACGGGGGACCCCGCGACCGAATTTCGGAAACGGGCGGAGGTAAAATTGCTCAAGCACATTCTCGTTTTCACAGCATTTGCTCTGGTTCCGTGCGGCGGCGCATTGGCCGAACCGTTCTCGATCAATGACGCCTTGAAACAGGCCGTACACACCAATCCCGGGGTCGGTGAAGCGTCGGCCAACCGCCGCGCAACCGAGAGCGAGCTTCGCCAGACCCAGAGCACATTGCTTCCGCAGGTGCGCGTAGAAGCGCGCTGGGGTCCCGAAAAATTCGACCAGAGCGCTGCCGTGTCAACCAGCACCGCCCTGCCCGTCCCGGTCGCCGGAACTGGCTCGTGGCGAAACGGATCGCAGGAATCCGTCGTCGTCCGGCAGATCTTGTTCGACGGCTTCGCCTCGATTCACGACATCTGGCGGCAGACGGCGCGTGTCAACGCAGCCGCTTTCCGCGTTCGCGAACGTACCGAGTTGATCGCTCTGGACGCGGCGGAAGCCTATGTCGATGTCGTGCGCTATTTGCGGCTGGTCACGCTCAGCGAGCAGAACGTCGCCACCCACGAGAAGATCTTCGGCAACGTCAACACGCGCTTTTCCGGCGGACGCGCCGGTGAAGGCGATCTCGAACAGGCCCGCGAACGGGTTGAAAATGCGCGCGCTACGCTCGCCGAATTCCGCAGGAGCCTGGAAGAGTCCCGCGCCAAGTTCCGCAAGGTTGTCGGACTCGAACCCATCAATCTTCGCTTCCCGGGACCACTGGGCGGCTTGCCCACGACCCGCGACGAGGCCCTTGCAACCACGGTACGGTTCAACCCCACCATCCAGGCCGCGCAGGCCGATGCCGATGCGGCAAAGCATGCGTTTCGCGTGACGGACGGCGCTTTTGTTCCGACCTTCTCGCTCGAGGGCCGGGCGACGCACAACGACAACACCTACCCTTATCTAGGGGTTACTCACGACGACTACAGCGGCAAGGTTGTCATGTCCTGGGATGTCTTCCGCGGCGGTCAGGACGTCTGGCGGCGATCGGAGATGTCCGAGCGCTACGTCGAGAGTACTGCGCGACATGCACGCCTTCAGCGCGATGCAATCGAATCCATCGACAAGGCTTGGGCAGCGCGGACGGTCACCGCGACACGAATCGCCGCGCTGGCGCGGCAACTCGAGGCTGATCGCAAGACGATTGCGGCATTCCAGAAGGAATATGAGCTTGGCCAGCGTTCGCTGATCGACCTTTTGAATGCCCAGAACCAGTATTTCAACGCGTTGGTTTCGTTGACTTCGGCGCGCGGCGTCGTGGTGTTCGCCGACTATCAACTTTTGGCCGCCATGGGCACGTTGCTCGAATATTTGAAAGCTCCGCCGCCCGTTGATGCAGCGCCGATGGATCTTGGGATTTTCGCAACGCCCGACTACAAGGCGCCGACGCTCCGCGTGAAGCTGCCCCAGACCGGCTCCGAGCCGCTGAACGTCCCGGTGCCTGCACCGGAACGGGTTACCGCCCGTCTGGGCTACGCGAACGAAGCGCCCGAACTTGATGCGTTCAAGGATCGATGGCCGTCGCGTTCCAATCAGGCGAGCCTGCTGGGAGCATCCGAATGGATCACGCAGCAGCGAAGCACCAGCGATCCGGTCATACTGCACACCTCTCCCGTTACCGCGTACGCGGCCGATAGAAAGCCGCACTGGCTGGCGACGGCATTCGAGCCAGCTCAGAGATAGTGCCAGTTCCGCGAGTACAGTCAGGTCCGTGATCGGCGAAAGGCGGTTCGAAGATTAACCTTTAGTTGTGCTTTTGCCGATTAACCAAATGATTCCGTGCGTTTTCCGCTATGCTGGAATGACGGTTCGCTTTTCGCTCCGCATCATTTCATTTTGGACATTCGCATTTGTTATTTCGAGCATCCGAGTCAACGCGCATGCATGGCCACCCCGTTGCGGAGCGAGCCGTTGCGTCTGAACCGAAGCAAGCGACAGGTCGCCTCGAAAGCGACGACCCACTTGCATCATCGCTCATTTACCTGGCGTCGTACCACGGCCGTGCGGTTAGCCGCGAGGCACTGCTAGGCGGCCTGCCGATCCTCGATGGTCGGTTGTCAGTTCCCCTCTATGACCGTGCGGCTCAGCGCGCGGGCCTCCAGACCGAAGCCGTCAAACGGGACATTGCCGATATTCCCGCGCTGGTGCTGCCGGCCGTCCTCATCATGAAGAATGGGTCGACGCTGATCCTGCTGGAGTTCGACAAATCCGGAAGCAATGTCA
Source organism: Bradyrhizobium sp. CCBAU 11386 (assembly GCF_028128955.1). Taxonomy (NCBI): domain Bacteria; kingdom Pseudomonadati; phylum Pseudomonadota; class Alphaproteobacteria; order Hyphomicrobiales; family Nitrobacteraceae; genus Bradyrhizobium; species Bradyrhizobium sp. CCBAU 11386. The sequence continues at coordinate 132,268 of NZ_LBKA01000027.1, read as the reverse complement.
AAGTCCTCAATCCGTCGCTGACGGCCAGCCTCCCTGAGCTTCACGCGATCCAGACCATCTCGGCCGGCTACACCGGATACGCATTCTTCGTCAGGGCGGCGGTCGAGAGCAACGCACGCGCCGTCGCTGCTGGCGATCTGCCGCGAAGCCATTGGTTCTGGTCGGTGGTCAAGTTGCATTGGCGCAGCTACGGTCACATCGCGCTTGCAGCCTTCCTGATAAATATGCTCGCGCTGGCGACGCCCCTTTTCACCATGAGCGTCTACGACCGCGTCGTCCCCAATGGCGCGCTTCCTTCGCTGATTGCCCTGTCGATCGGAATGGGGCTCGCGATTGCGTTCGACTTCATCTTCCGGACGGTCCGCAGCCGCATGATCGATGTCACCGGCAAGACGATCGACGTCATTCTTGCTGCCAACATTTTCGAGCACGTGATGGGCGTGAAGATGGCGCAGCGCCCCTCTTCGGTGGGCATCCTCGCCAATCAGTTGCGCGACTTCGATTCAGTGCGCGAGTTCTTCACGTCCGGCAGCGTCGTATCCGCGACGGATCTGCTGTTTGCAATGCTGTTTGTCGGGATCCTCTTTGTGATCGCCGGGCCGCTGGCCTGGATACCCCTGGTGATGTTGCCGGTCATGCTCCTGATCGGCGTGGCACTGCAGCGCCCGCTGGACCGGGCCATGAAACGCCAGCAGGCTGAAGCTGCGGCACGTCATGGCGTGCTGGTCGAATCGCTGTCCGGCCTCGAGACGATACGCGCGACCGGCGCCGAAGCCCGCATGCAGACGGCCTGGGAGCGATCCGTCGCAGCAACGGCCCGCACGGGCGAAGACGTCCATTTCTGGGCCTCGCTCGCGCTGACGAGCGCCAATACGGCCCAACAGTTCACCAGCCTCGCCCTGATCGTCGTCGGCGTATTCCTCATACTCGACGGCAAGCTCACGGTCGGAGCGCTGGTGGCGGCAAACATGCTGGCGGGGCGCGTTCTGGCACCGATCGCCGGGATCGCGTCGGTGATCACGCGCGGAACGCAGACGCTGAGCTCGTTGAAGGCCATCGATCGCATCATGTCGCTGGAGCGCGAGCGATCCCCTACACGTGCCTATGTCTCGCGACAAATCCGTGAAGGCGCGATCGCCTTCGACGGCGTCAGCTTCACTTACCCCAATGCGCCCGGCAAGGCGCTCGACAAGGTATCCTTCAAGATCGAAGGCGGCGAGAAGGTCGGCATTATCGGACGCATCGGATCCGGCAAGACGACCGTGGGGCGGCTTCTGCTCGGCTTCTATGAGGCGCAGGAGGGCCGTATCCTCGTCGATGGTGTCGATTCGCGGCAATACGATCCGTCCGACCTGCGGTCCGGCGTTGGCTTTGCGATGCAGGACACCGAGCTGTTCTTCGGAAAGCTGCGCGACAACATCGCGCTGGGCAAACCCGAGGCAACAGACGAGGAAGTCCTGGCCGCGGCACGGCTGGCGGGCGTCGAGACGTTCATCGCGGGCCATCCCATGGGCTACGACATGCCCATTTCGGAAGGCGGCCGGAGCCTCTCCGGCGGCCAGAAGCAGGCAATCGGCCTTGCGCGGGTGCTCATCAGGAAGCCGCGAATATTGTTTCTGGACGAACCGACCGCCCATTTCGACATTCGCAGCGAAGCCGAATTTCTCGAGCGCCTGAGGGCGCTGCGCGAAGAGCAGATCACCATTCTGATCTCGACGCATCGCCTCTCACTGCTGAATATGGTCGACCGCCTTTTGCTGTTCGACAACGGCCGGCTGATTGCCGACGGCCCCCGCGACAAGGTTCTCGCGCTCCTGCAGGGCAAGCCGGCGCCATCGACGCCTAGCCAGAACCCGATGCCGGCGGCTGCCGAGCAACCCGCCTCACCCATGGCCAGAACCAATGTCGTCTGATTTCGCGTTTGCCAACGATGTTCGGGCCGCCGCCGCGCTTCGTGCGCCGCGGACCTCCCGCATGTTGCTTGTGGCGTCCCTTGCCATGCTCGCCGCGTTCCTGACCTGGGCTCATTTCGCCGTGCTGGACGAGGTCAAGCGAGGAAATGGCCGCGTTGTACCCGCGCGCCAGATGCAGGTGGTGCAGTCGCTCGAAGGCGGGATCGTCGGCGATATCCTCGTCCAGGAGGGATCGATCGTCCAGCAGGGCCAATCCCTGATGCGCATCGACGATACGAAGTTTGCATCCGAATTCGGCGAGATCAGGGAACGGCGGGCTGCGATGGCGGCCCGTGTCACCAGACTTGAGGCCGAAGCCAGAGGAAAGGGCGAGCTGATCTTTCCCGATCAGCTTGACCAGGTGGTGCCGTCGGCCGTGGCCACGGAAAGCAGTGTGTTCAAGATGCGCGCGCAGAAACTGGCGCAGGATGTCGACGTCCTGAACCAGCAGGTGGCCCGGCTCGGCGGCACACTCAAACTGCTGGATCGGGAGCTGGCGTTGACGCGCAAGCTGTACGAGCAAAAGGTGGTGCCGGAAATCGAGATGTTGCGGCTCGACCGCCAGGCGACCGAGATGAGAGGGCAACTCGCGGAGGCCCAATCCAAGATCGCGAGCACGATCTCCTCCTTCCGCTCCCAGGCGGACGAGGATCTTGCGAAGTCGAAGGGCGATCTGGCCGTGCTCGATGAAAATATCAAATCAGCGCAGGACCGGGTCCGGCGAACCGACCTGAAAGCGCCCGTGCATGGCATCGTCAACAAGCTGAACGTGACCACCGTGGGGGCCGTCGTGCAGCCCGGCGCCAACGTGATGGACATCGTTCCCCTCGACGACACGCTGCTGGTCGAAGGTCGCATCAAGCCGCAGGACATCGCCTTCATCCGGCCCGGCCAGGACGCCGTGGTGAAGATCTCGGCCTACGATTCCTCGGTCTATGGCTCGCTGAAGGGCAAGGTCGAACGGATCAGCGCCGACACGATCGTCGACGACAAGGCCGAGAAGACGCCGGAGCGCCAGGAGAGCTTCTATCGCGTCATGGTGCGGACAGAGAAGAACCACCTGGGCACGGAGCAGAAGCCGCTCCCGATCATTCCCGGCATGGTCGCGACGGTCGAGGTGCTGACCGGCGAGAAGTCGGTTCTCGATTATCTGGTGAGGCCGGCCCGCACACTGCGCGACGAAGCCCTGCGCGAGCGTTGAGGCCTCGGCAAGGTTAACAGGGCGCAAAGGTCGCGGCGACAATTTGCCGGTCCATCGAAGCGCGGGATTGACCGCCTTTGCGACAAGACTGACGCCCTCCCCCCGCTTTAACCTCGTCTAAGCGTCGCAGACCTCAGTCTCGATCCGACAACAGGATCGGGGCGTGGATCGACGCGATAGACGTTGACGACGCTCCCGGCGCAGGGGACGTCGTCTATGACACTGCATTGGGAATTGCAGCGGAAAGGCCTGTGCGCGCTTGGCGCAGCGCTGGCTGCATTGATCGTTGCCAGCGTGACATCGCCTGTCCGGGCCGATGACGCCTCGGCCCAGGAAACTCTCGCACCCGGCATTGACGCAGCAGCGCGGGCGCCGGCGACGTTCTTCCGCATCAACGACGTGCTGGCCAAGCTCGATGCCATGCGCGGCCGCGGGCCGAATGCAGTCCGCCTCGCGGCGCTGACACCTTCCAACATCGCGACCGACGCGGCTCCTGAGCCCAGGCCCGCGCCGGCGAAAGGCGACGAGCCGTTTGGCCTCTTCACCTTCCGCGCGCCCGAAGGCCTGTTGTGGCAGAAGTGGCGGGGCCTCGAGACCAGGCTGGCGAGGGACGCAGAGACACTGAGGCGGTGCGAGTCTGATGCCGCCAATTGCCCTTCGAACGCCGCGCAGTTCCTCCGATTGATCGGCGCCGTCAAATCGAAATCGGGACGCGCAAGGCTCGACGAGGCCAACCGCGCGGTCAACATGGTCGTCCGCTACGTCAGCGACTATACCCAGCATGGCGAGGCCGATCGCTGGAGCTCGCCGCTGGAGACCTTCGCCACGGCAAAGGGTGATTGCGAAGACTATGCGATCGCAAAATACGTCGCACTGCGCGAAGCCGGATTTCCGCGCGAGGATCTGCGGCTCGTGCTGGTCCGCGACCGCGCCGTGCGGCAGGACCACGCCGTGCTCGCCGCGCGCCTCGACGGGCAGTGGCTCGTGCTGGACAACCGGCGCTCCGAGCTGATCGAGGATTCAGGGGCGACGAACCTGGCCCCGCTGTTCGCCATCGACCACGCCGGCGTCCACCTGTTCGCCGCACCCTACGCTCAGCGCCAGCTCGCCGCCCCCACAGAGGCCGCGCCGGCAACCAATAATGAAGGCACTGAATGGGGCGACACGGACGTCGCCACCGGCGCTGCCTGGCCGGGCGCGCTCCCGCTGCTGATGTGAGACAGAAAGAAAGCGGCTCTCATCGAGCCGCTTTCCGGTATCGTCGGCACCTGCCTGTTGGCTAGGCCTGCGCAGCGTGATTCACCTGCAGGTCATTGTCGATGAACAACGTGGCCGCAGGGCCGCTGGTCGAGACCCATTGGTGGAAGACCTGCCCGCCTGACGAGTTAAAAGTCGTTGCAGTCTCGGTGAAACCGGTCAATTGAACGTCGTCGCCTGCCGATCCGAGAATGAACAGCGTATTAGCGGTGCCGCTCTGACTGTTTATAGCACCCGCTCCGCCTGTAATAGAGACCACCTTGGCGGCATCCAGTCCGTGGAGTTCGGTGCCATACCCGGAGCTCGCGATCCCCTCCGTTGTGAGCAAAATCGCTTCCAGATTGGTGAGATTGGCCGACGTCAGATCGACATCATAGAGCTGAACGCCTCCCGTGTTGTGGGCATTGGCAGAAGAGAGACCGCCGGTAGGCGCGCCGGATATCTCAAGCGAGGTATTGTAGATCGCACCTTGGTCTATGCGGAGGATGTCGAAACCGGCACCGCCGTTCACAGCGGTATCGGCGGCATCGAAGACGATCACATCGTTCTTGGCACCGCCGTTTATCGAGTCTGCGCCGGCGCCACCATTCAGGAACGTATTCTCGGTCCCGCCCGTCAGCGTATCGTTGCCATCGTATCCATAGACGTAGTTGCCGTTGACGCTGCTTCCCGTCACCGAGGCACCCGAATTGTTTCCCGAGGTTCCATCCAGTGAGTTCAGATAGGTATCCGTCGTATGATTGCCATCCGGGATGATTTCAGACGTTAACGCTTCAGCAGTCGAGCCGGAGAGCGTGTAGTTTATCTTCGTCGTAACCCCACTGCTGTCAGCGGTCATCGTGACGCCGTTCAACACGAAATCCGTGACGTTGACCTGGCTCGTCGCCGTGAAGGCACTTTCGAGCACGACCTCGTGCGTATGCGCTCCATTGATGTTGAATCCTGCGTCGCCGACGAAGGTCGACGCTTGGCCCGTCCCCTTGAACGTCAGGACCTGCGAGAAGGCATCAAGGGGGCTTGCCTCATCGATGAAGCTCAAAATCGCTTCCTGGACCTGGCTGTTCGTGTTCGTCGTGAAATTGCCCGTCAAGAGCCGGGCGGCGGGGATTCCTGTCGTATCGCTGAGCGTCGCCACGTTATCAGTGGTGAGATCGACATTGCTCGCGCCCACGCCGCCCCCATGCAGCGTGCTTTCGGTGGAAGTAGCGGTAGCCGTGAAGTTGAGCGTGCTTGGAAGCGTGCCCGTCGCCGGCGCCGTCACCGCAAAGCTCAGATCGATCGTGGCGGTCTGGTTGGCGTTCGGATTGAGACCTGTATCCTGGGGGACGATGATGTGGATGTCGCCCGTCGCCGAAGTGTAGGTGTAGCTGAACGTCGCCGCGACACCGTTGTAGGTGCCAGCGATCGTGCCGCTTGCCGAGAGGCCAGCCGTGAACCCGCTCTGGAGATGGATATCCAGCGTGTGGGTCTCCGATCCGTCGTGAACGTCGCCGAACGTCGCCTTGATTTGCAGCGCTCCGGTTTCGCCGTTGCTGAAGGCCGTATTGGAATCGCTGGACGAGTCGGTCACGAAGATCATGTGTGTCTGGCCGGCGACCACCGTCGGCATGTCCGCGACGGCGTCGACATAGATGGTACCGGCCGTCCCCGCACTGGTGGCGCTGATCGCGCCCTGCACCGCAGTGGCCGTCATCGTGATGCTCGCGTCCACATCGGTGTTCAGCGGCGGCGTCATCGCCACCGAGACCGTCTCGGCTGTGCCGGCCGCGGCACCGCTGATGTTGAAGGTCAGCACGCCGCTACCGGAGTTGAAGGTTGCGGTCACGGTCGCACCGTTGACCGAGGCCGTGGATGTATCGACGCTCCAGCCCGTGAGGCCTGACACGACGACCTGGGTGACATGCGAGCCCGCGCTGACGGGCGTAGCCGTGAACTGGAACACCTCCTGGGTGTCTTCCGGCAGGGCGACATTGCTCCCGACGGCAACGGTTGGCGCGTACACGACTGGCACCGAGGTCGTTCCGGTCGTCAGCAGTTGCTCGTATTCGCTGCCGCCGCTGAAGACTCCGGTGATGGAATCGGCGATCGACGCCTGATTTGTGATCTGCGCGTCGGTGTAGTTGGTCGTCACCGAACCGCTCGGCTGCCCGGCGAAGATCGTGACGTGCTCACCGTTGGCCAGGGTCAATACCAAATCGGTCTTTGGAGTGAACGGTGTCAGCCCGCTGGTCAGCGTCACTGTGTAGGTGACCGAGCCGCCGAACTCGGAGATGCCGGCGGTGGACGTCGTCAAGGTGGCGGTGACGGGATCCTGATCGTCGGTGATCGTCGTCGTCACCGTCGCCGGGTTCGTCACCAGGCTCTCGTACTCGCTGCCGCCGGTATGGCTGAGGATGCTGTTCGTCACCGC
>NZ_LBKA01000027.1:0-123710 GCF_028128955.1 Bradyrhizobium sp. CCBAU 11386 | reverse complement strand
GGTCGCCGTTACCGGGTCGATGGTGTCCTTGATCGTGACCGTGGCGTGGCCGTAGGTTGAGTAATTCACCGCCTCGAAATTGCCGCCGGAGGTGCCGGTGATCGAGACCTGGGTCGCGTGGCCATCCAGATAGACGTCATCGCCCTGCGCGGGCTGCGGACCGGACGACGCAGTCAACTGACCTGCCGCAAAGGTGATGTTCACGCTATTGCTCAGCGTCACCGTGAACGGCGTCAGCGACGCATAGTCCATGTGCGCCGTGTAAACGAACGTCTGGTTCTCGAACGCCACGACATCGTGCAGCGTCACGAAGTTGGTGTTGATCGTGTCGTTGACCGTCACCGTCGCCGTGTCGGTCGTGTTCAGCGCTTCGTAATTGCCGCCGGTCGCACCGGTGACCGAGACGCTGTAGCTCTCGTGATCGACATAGGGATCGTCGCCCTGCACCGCGAACGGCGTCGAGGTGCCCGTGGTCTGACCGGCAAGGATCGTGATCGTCGCGCCGTTGCTCAAGGTCAGCACGAGGTTGCTGCCCTGCGGTGCATGGTCCACGCTGGCCGAAATCGTCGCCGTGCCGACGCCCTCGTTCACGGTGACGTCGTTCAACGTCACCGTGGTCGGATCGCTGTCGTCGGTGACCACGAACGACACCGTCGATGCCGAGGTATCGCCGTCGCCATCGGTCACGGTGTACGTGAAATTCGCCGGCCCGCCGGTTTTATAGACGTCATCGGGCTGAGCAACGAACTTGTAGGCACCGTCAGCGGTGACCTGGAGACTGCCATGGGCGATCGAGACGGCCTGAGAATACCCGTCGTTGCCAAATGACAGGGCCACGCCGTTGATCTGCGTGACGGTTGCGCCGTCGGCGCCCGGATCGAAATCCAGCTGACCCGTGACGGGAGCAGACCCCTCCGGGACATCCTGCGATGCCTCCGCAAATGCATGCGGACCGTCGTCCTGGAAATTGATGTGAAGCCCGGCGGGCGAAACGGCATGGGCGGTGTCGCCGTCACCGTCGGTCGCGGTGGCCGAGATGTACACGAGGCCGTTCGTGATCGAGACCTCGTCGTCGTACGCGGCAGGCGTCGAGCCATCGACATTGTGCGCGATCGCCGCAAACTGTGCGACCCACAGATGCCCGTCGGTGTCGACATAGAGCGCGAACACCTTCTCGCCGGTCTGGACGTTGTTGCTGTCGACGCCCCAGACGATGTTCGGATTGGTGGAATCCGTGAACAGGAAGATGTCGTGGTTGCCGACCGTGGTGTTCAGCCCGGAATCCTGGCCGGTGAATCCGCCACCGGTGGAATTCGTCAGCTGATAGGACACACCTCCGGCCGGGCCGGGTCCATCCGTGCCGAAATCAGGCGTCGTGAACAGGCTGGTGGCGGCGCCGGTCGACTCGGCGTAGCCGAGAACCGTACCGATCTGGGCGCCGGCAATGGCGGCCGTCAGCACGCTCGGGGCTATCGCAGGATTGACGTCGTTCTCCGGGTTCGGGCCGGATTGCGGATCAAATCCTGCGCTCTCGTCGTGAGTGACGGTGAGCGTGGCGGGAGCGCAGACGACGGACGAAATGCCGCTGACCGAGAACGGATGACCAACGTTCGTTTCTTGCGGATCGTTCGGGTCGACCGGAAGGGTCGGCGCGCCGTTCGGCGTGCTCGAGAAGGCGACGTTGTCGTAATTGGAAATGACGAGACGATTGAAATCGCTCGACGTGTCAACCGTGACGGTTGCCCCCTCGTTCAGGCCGACGATGACGACGCCGACAAGCGTGTTGCCGTCATAGACCGGAATCTTGGTGTAGCTGGCGTCGCCGGTGACGGTGACGTCGTTCAGCGTGATCGGCAGCGGGTTGCCATCATCGGTGAAGTCGGTGTTGTCGTTGGCGTTGAAGACCTGGACGAAAACCGTCGCCGTGTTGCTCGCACTGCCCTGGATCTGGTGGATCGTGAACGAGGGCGCATCAACCTCATAGTGCCCATTATAGGCGAAGGTATTGGCAGGGAACGTGACATTGTTGACGAAGTCGAGCCGCAGGATCTCCGCAGGCTGGTCGTTGCCTCCATGGACCTCATGGCCCTCGATCGACTGGTTGCCGACGCCGATATCGCTACCTGTCGTATTGATCGTGTTCGGGTTCGGGCCATTGCCCTGACCGATTCCGGACAACAGCACGTCCTGATCGCTCGGACCGTCGAGACCGCGTTCGTCGACATTCCCCGCCTTGATGCCGACATAGGCAAGCGGCGTATCGACGCACTCCTGCGAAGCGGAGATCGTCGGACCGGAATCGTCGATGGAGACGATCGAGTTGTTGCCGTCAATGAGAGTGGCAGTAGCGGATTTCGTGACATGATCACCATCGCCGTCAGTCACCGTCACAGTCAGCTTCACGCCGACGCTCTGGCCGGCGACCGCCGTCAGCAACGAGACCGACTCGTCGAACAGCGAGGGACTCTCGGGCAGCTGGGACCCGGCAGGCTCCGACGCGTCGTGATCAATCGGCAGGAATTGATCGACCACGAGCTGTGCCGTGGCCGGATCGGTCGAATTCAACGAGATGCGCAGCACGACGAAATCATCGCCCGTCGACGGCGTATCATGACCGACGCGGCCGACGATCTGACCGCCCTCGAGCGTCAGCCAGACGGTCCGATGCTCCTGTGACGTGCCTTCGAGCAGGCTACCAGCCAGCGCGGTCGCGACGAGATTGGTCTTGATGCCGCCCACTTCGGGCGCGCCCGTCAGGACAAGGCTCAGCGCGGACGTAACGGGGTTGACCAGAGCGGGACCATCGGCCCCGTAATCGATCACCGCATTCGTGAACAAGGGGGCCAGCAGCCCCGCGCCCGTCATCAGCTCGCCGATCTGAGCCGTCGAGGCCGCGTCCGTCGTGAACGTGACGGTGGCGTTGCCGGTGTCGTCGGCGATTCCGTTCGGCGTTCCGCCGCCCGATTCGCCCTCGCCGATGTTGTATTGATCCGGCAGCGATCCGTCATGGCCGATCGTCTCGTCCAGATTCAGCGCGAGCGCGACAAATTCCGGTGTGGTGACGTCGGTGCCGATCGTCAGCGCCGGACCGTCGTCGTTGAAGTGGATCCTGCTCGAGATATCCGCCGACGCGGACGCGGTGTCGCCATCGCCATCCTTGATCGTCACGACGGCCGAGATCGAGCCCGCGGCCAGCGAAACCTGATCGTTCGGATTGGACGTATCGGAGTGATGCAGCGAGAGATATTCGACCACCGAGACCTTGCCGGTGACCGGATCGATCGCGACCGCAAAGGCGGTCTTGCCGCTCAGTTCGGGATGAACATTGTCCTGGCCCACCGTGCCGATCACCCGGCCGGCAAGATCCAGCGACAGGGTGATCTCCGTTCCGTCCGTCAAGGTCACCCCGGACGTGGACGATTTCAGCTCGAGCGAATAGGTGATCGCCGCAGTCGGATCGGGGCCGTCGACGCCGAAATACGGCAGGATCGACAGCGCCGCTCCACTGCTTGTCGCAGAGGCGAGCGGCGATCCGGGCTCATCCGGATCAACGCCGGGATTCTGCACGCCCGCAAAGATCGCCAGCGGGCCGTCGACGTCGTTGGCCTGGTTGCCCGGGTTCTCGTCCGCCGTCACCCCGAAATTGCGAGACACCGTCGCCGCCACCAGCGGGCCGTCGTCCTCGAACTGGATATCACCGCCAATGTTGGCGGACGCCGACGCGTGGTCGCCGTCGCCGTCGGTGACCGTCACGGTCGCCTTGACCTGGCCGAGGGCGTTTGCCAGCGAGACCGCCTCATCGATATCGCCGTCGATATCGGCGCTGTCATGGTGAAGCGAAACATACTGGACGACCGACACCTTGCCGCTCACCGGGTCGATCGCAATCGCAAACGCGGCCGGATCGTTGGTGCCCGTCACGTCATTGCCGGGATCGCCCCCGTCGTAACGGCCAACGATCAGCCCGTTCTCGAGGAACAGGAAGATCTCCTTCCCTTCCGTCGTGGTGAGCATCGCATCGACCGGGCCGGTCGTGCTCTGGCCCTGCGCGTCGGTCAGCGTCAGCGAGAAGACCTGGGCGCCCGTCTTGGCCGCGCCGTCGGTGCCGTAGTCCACATTGTCGATGGTGAGCGCGGCGACGTTGCTCTGCGCGTACCCGATGGGAAGACCGAAGAGGCCCTGCGGGTCGTGTCCGGGATTGATGACGCCGCTGAAAACGGGCGTGAACAGAATGTCATTGTCGTCGCCGAACGGCGGGCTCTGCAACAGCAGGGTCTCGTCGTGGACGACGGCAAATCCTTCCGTCTCCGATACCGTTACCGTCGGACCATCGTCGTCGAACGCGATGAACGATCTCTCGTTGCCGATCAGGGTGACCTGGGCCGACGAGCTGGTCTGGTCGCCATCCCCGTCCGTGGCAGTGGTCGTGAGCTCGAGGTTGAGCGTTCCGTTTCCAACGAGATGCAGGATCGTCTGCTCGTCGAACTGCGACGGATTCTCGGAGCCACCATGGTCGATCGGAAGGAACTGATCGACCGTGATCGTCGCCCCGGAGGGATCGGTGGCGTCGTCAAGGGTGATGCGGAAGGCAACGTATTCATGCTCGGCCGCACCGTCACCGACGATCCGCCCTTCGAGCGTATTGTCGTCGACCTGAACCAGCACGATGGCGCGCTGCGCCGCGGTGAGGTTCTCGAGCGGCGTGCCGACCAGCGCGGTCGCAGTCAGGGTCGTGTCGACCGTTTCACCGGAAAGCACCAGCTTGAGGACGTTGCTGATGCCGCCCTTGGCGCCAGGACCGTCCGTTCCGAAGTCGACAATGGCTGTGTCAAACAGCTCCGCAAGTGCACCCGCGGTGGTCGACAGCTCGCCGATCGCCTGCCCCTGCGTCGGGTGGATCGCGACGGTAACGGTGGTGGCCTTATCATCAGCGGTGCCGTTCGACGGCCCGAAGCCGGATTCGGTCTCGCTCCCGTTGTAGCGATCGCTGAGCTGGCTGTCTCCCTGACCGATCGTCTCGTCGAGGTTGAGCAGGCCAACGTTGGCCGGATGTTCGCCCTCCTCCCGCGTGATCGTCGGACCGTCGTCGTCGAATGCGATGAACGAATTCTCGCTGCCGATCAGGTTGACCTGAACCGTCGAGCTGGCCTGGTCGCCATCACCGTCGGTGACTGTCGTCGTGAGTTGCAGGCCGAGCGTATCGGTCCCGGTAAGGTGGAGGAGGATCTGCTCGTCAAACACCGACGGGTCTTCCGAGCCGCCGTGATCGATCGCAAGGAATTGGTCGACCGTGATATGCGCGGTCGCAGGATCGCTGGCGTTCACCAGCGAGATGCGGAAGGCGACGTATTCGTCGCCATTATTGGCAACGCCGTCCCCGACGATCCGGCCCTCGATCGTGGTGTCGTTGACCTGAACCAGGACGATCGATCGCGCGGCTGCGTCGAGGCCCGCGAGCGAAGTGCCGGCAAGCGCCGTCGCGGTCAGATTCGTGCCGACCGTCTCACTCGAGAGCACCAGCTTGAGGACGTTGGTGACGCCACCGTCCGGGCCGGGACCATCGGTCCCGAAGTCGACGAGCGCCGCCGGGAAGAGATTGGCAAGTCCGCCCGCAGGCGTCGACAATTCGCCGATCGCCTGGCCCTGCGTCGGCGCGGTGGACACCGTGATGGTCGTCACTCCGGTGTCGTCCAGAGTGCCGTTCGGCGTGACGCCGTTCGATTCAGTCTCGCCGGTGTTGTAACGATCGACCAGCGGGCTGTCTTCGTGACCAATGGTCTCGTCGAGATTCAGCAGGCCGATGGAAGGCAGTTCGCTGCCCTCGCCGCGCGTGACCGTCGGACCATCGTCGAGAAATGACACGCCGAGCGAACCGGTCGACACCGCAGTCGCCGTGTTGCCGGTGCCGTCGGTCACCGTCTGCTGCACGAAAACCACGTCGCCAAGCTGCGCGCCTTCGCTCGTGTCGGGCTCGGACGCGGTGCCGTGCTTGATGGCTTCATACTGGGCCACGTCAAGCTTCAGCGTCGCCGGATCGAGGTAGAGCTGGAAGGCGACTGCACCGTTCGGATCGGCCACGCCGCCAGCGCCCTCACGTCCGACGACCAGATTGCCCTCGGTGAACAGGAAGATTTCATTGCCGGTGACCGTGGCCTGCAGACCGGAATCGACGCCGGCGAACGCCGCGCCGGTAGAGGTCGTCAGCGCATAGACGACCGTTCCGGTCCCGCCGCTGCCGAAACTGGCGCTCGACGACGCGATCTCCGAAACGGCGCTTTGGGCCCATCCGATCAGTCCGACGGCAGAGAAGACTGCGGGCAGACCAGCATTGGGCTGATCGTTCGCGCCGTTCAGAATCTGGACGTCGACGGTTTCATCGTGGATGACGATCGTACCCGAGAGCGTAAAGGCTGCGCTCGGCGGAGTCGTTGCGGGCAGTCCGGCGAACGTCTCCGGATTGAGGACGAAATTGCCGAGTTGTTCCTGCCCGAGCAGGTCCAACGGATTGCCGGCGTTCAAGGTATCGACCGCAGCATTGGAGAAATTGGCGCCGCTGCCCTGGGCATTGCCGTTGCCATCACCGGCCGCAGGCAGCACGGACTGGTCGGTGGTGATGGGGAAGAGGCTCGCGAATTCCTGCACGTTGACGTCGCGCCCGGGCGCCAGCTCGATGGAGAGCAGGTGCTGATCGTCGTGACGGGAATCGAAGACCGGATCGACCGTGATCGTCGACTTGTTGTCGAACAGAATGATCAGCTTCTCGCCGACATGGACGAGCGTGATCTTTTCGTTGGCAATCGCCGAGAAATCGAGCTTGACCTTCTGGTCAAATCCGAGATGTACGACCACCGCCTGATCTGTTAGCGGCTTTGCCAGCGTGAAAGTTCGGACTGGAGTTGCGTTGGTCGGAATAGCCGTGCCGGTAGCCTGCGCTACCTGAAATTGTGCGTTCATAATCTACCCCTGCCAAAACACTGTGCAGTTCAAATCAAGTCTGTAGAAAGCAATTCGAAAAATTTCGCTATTAAGCTATTGTTAACCGAGGCGGGGGTCAACGAAATCAACTAGTTAACGAAGGGTTTTTGGTGCGCCGTGGTAAATTGGCTAATCGGTACACAGGGCGCCGAAAAAGCATTTAAATTGAGCATCTTGCAACGAATCGACCGGGAAAACGCGGCAAGCGGGAGACCACCAATGAGGGTATTATTGTCCGCGGCCATCGCAACGTTGTCTGGGTTCGTCGCACCAGCCTTGGCCGAGGACGCGTTGTCTCCCGTCGAACGAACGGTCAAATCCGCCCCCAATAAGGACACGCGAGTCGGCGTCTTCATCAACGTGCTACCCGATTGCACGTCGGGTCCCCTGCCGACGATCCGCCTGGTCAATGCGCCCGCATCCGGGAAGGTGACGGTCAAGTCGGCGAAGGTGAAAGCCACGAACTACAAGTCATGCCTCGCGCTGGAAGTGCCGGCCTATGTCGCGTTCTACAAGTCGCAGCCCGACTTCATCGGCGACGACGTTCTGACGATCGAGGTCAAATATGCCGGCGGCCGGACGGAAATTCAGAAGATCACGGTCAACGTTGTAGGCCCCGGAGCGCAGCAGAAGATCTAGGCACGCAGCCTCTTCACCGGGGCCTATGGGAGCGTTCATCACCTGATGTAACGCCGTTCGGCGGCGGAGCGATGGTCAGGTTGACCGATGCCGTGTTCGAGCCCAGCAAGCCATCGTTGTCATGATAAGTGAAACTGTCGGTGCTAAAGCGCATCCGCCTCGTTCATGCCTACGACATGCTGGCAGAGGCCGGTTCGCGGACGACCGTCACCAAGGTCTGCGCGAAATGCGGCTTTGGCAATCTCGGTCATTTTGCGCGCGACTATCGCAGCGAGTTCGGCGAATTGCCCTCCGACACGCTGCTACGGGCCAAGATGCACCACCGCGCCCTGTCACGGGAAAGCAACAGATGAGCACCAAGCTCGCCCCGACGGCATCGTGGAAGACACTGCGGTTTGACGCTGTTGGTGATTTTTGCTCTGTTAGCCGGTGATTTTAAGAACCCATTGGGGGCAACGATGCGCAATTTGAGGGCCAAGGGTCTCGCGGCAGCCATTGTCATGGGAGGCGGCTTGGCCGGCAATCCCGGCGCGGCCACCGCCGCCGACATGGCGCTGCGGGCTTCACCGAGCGCGATCGGCAGCTGCTCGGAACTCGTCTTCAGCTGCGAAAACGGCAGGCAATACCCCCTGTGCCCGATCGCGGTGTCCATTGCCGGTGAGGTTGTGACGGCATCGCTGCATACGGGCCACTCCGGCGGCGTGCGTGTGCGCCTGGTCCCGATGGGAGTCGGATATCGCTATGCCGGTCCCGGCGTCTGGGTCGACGGCTTCCGCGGCAATGCCTTGCTCAATTTCGGCAAGCACAGCCAGATCGCCTGCACGATCGAGAACTACTGATCGATAGGACCGAGCGGCGCCTCCGCAAGGCGCCGCGCATCGGCCCCGCCCGTCACCCCTTCGCGCGAACGACCACCGCCCGCGCTCGCGGGTACATGTAAGCCTTGGGACGAACGTAGACCGGACAATAGTTGTCCCACTGATATTGCTGCCAATTCCATTTCCAGCAGCCGGCCGCGATCTCGGGATCGGGATACCAGTTCAGGCGATACGGTTCATCGCCGAAAGGGTACGGCCTCACCTGAGCGCTGGCGGGCGATGCATACAAACAGACGGCAGTTGCGATCGCAACAAGACATGACTTGTACATGACTTTCTCCGAATATGTCGGCATAGTGTCAAACCGACAGGTCGGGATCAAGCTTGGAAACCTCGGTCGTCCCGGCACTCCCCTCCTCGGCCGGCGGCCAGCCACGAGACCATCCGCCTGGTGCCCGGGCCTCTTTTGGAAGTTGTTGACCGGACGCGCCGATCGCGAGCGTTCAGAGCATTGCATTCGAAGTGATTTACCCGCCAGCCCTACGACACAAGCATTGTTCATGAAACAATCTATTTCCCTCAATGCGAAGCTTCGGTGGCCGGACGTCAAGGACCACTACGTCGTCATCTATGAGGGGCATGTGATCGGCAACGTCCATCGGTCCGGAGACAGCTGGTCCTGGTCGATCAGCGTCCCCATGGGCTTGCCTGATTGGTCGGTCGGGAACGCTTCCAGTCTGCACGAAGGCATCAAGACACTTGGTAACGCCTGGGCCGGCATATTGAAGTCGACAAGCGCCGAGCGTCTGCAGCGGGCGTGGGATCTGGAACGAGCTGCGGAGAGCCGAAACGCCGGCTTCGCATCCAGCATCTAGCTGCGGCCCGCATCGACCTGCCCAAGCGCAGCGTTTATTCGCGGCCAGAAGTCCTGTATAACGCTCGCGAGGAGAGATCGCGATGAAGGCTTTCATCCTTGCCTGTGTTGCGACGATCGTAATCACGGTGGCTGGAGTTGCCGTGCTCGACAGCGTACAGCAACCCGTCGCAGAAGCCTTTGCGACGACGGGCGTGCGTCTTTAGGCAATGCTCCGAGCTCTATTCGGCTGCGGACGCAGCATGGCGCGGCCGCGGCTGAGAATCGTTCGGGCCGCTCCTTGCCAACTCCTGGTCGAGCCACAGGCTATGGTGCTCGCGCGCCCAGTTGACATCCACTTCACCTGATCCCATCGCCTCGAAAGCCCCCTCCATCCCGATTGTGCCGATGTAGATGTGAGCGAGCATCGCGGCGATAAACAGCACGGCCACGACGGAGTGAACGATCTGGGCAATCTGCATGCCCTCGATTCCCGTCGCGTAGAATGGGAACATGAGCTGATACCCGGTCGCGGCGACGAGGCCACCGCCGATCACAACAATCCAGTAGATCCCCTTTTGCCCCGCGTTGAAGCGGCGAGCCGGCGGATGATCGTGACCGATCAGGCCGCCTCCGCGCTTGATCCACTCCAGATCCACCTTGTCGGGGAAATTGCCGCCGATCCACATCAGAAAGATCAGCACGACGCCAATCGTGAAGGGAAAGCTCAGGTAATTGTGCGCGAATTTCGCCCATTGCGACCATTCAGAGAAGGCGTCAAATCCGATCAGCGGAAGCAGCAGCGGCCGCCCGAACGTGATGTTCAGTCCCGAGATCGCCAGGATCACGAAGCATGTCGCGGTCATCCAGTGCACGAAGCGCTCAAAGGTGTTGAACCGTACGATGGTGCGGCCGGATCGACCGCTTTCGAGGCGGATCATGCCGCGTGTCAAATAGAAGATCACCAGCACCGCCAGCATGCCGAGCACAGCAACGCCGCCGATCCACCGCAGCACAACGTTGCGGAATTCGCGCCACTCGCGGCCAGCAGGTTGTATCAGCACGCTGGAGCGCTGGTCGGGGATGCTGACGCGTCCCTGGATCCGATCCATCTCCTGCAGCAACTGGCGCTCGTTGACCGAACTCGCCGTCGGATTGATCTGCTGGGCCAGCGACGGTGCCGGAGCTGCCATGATCAACAGAAGCAACGCCCACGCGCCGATGGCTGGTCGAATGAACCTTGCAAATGAGGACATGGACTCCTCCCCGGCATTTGTGCCGCGTCGCCCGCGGCCTGCTTCAGGACTCGATCGTCTCGCGATAGGCGGTCTTCCAGCCCCAGGCTCCTGAGCCGTAGCCGCGCTTCAGCACGCGCTCCTTATAGATCTGGGCGATGATCTCGCCGTCGCCGGCGAGCAGCGACTTGGTCGAGCACATCTCGGCACACAGCGGCAGCTTGCCCTCGGCCAGGCGGTTCGCACCGTATTTCTCGTATTCCTCCTTGCTGCCATCGGCCTCGGGGCCGCCGGCGCAATAGGTACATTTGTCCATTTTTCCGCGCGAGCCGAAATTGCCGACCTTCGGATATTGCGGCGCGCCAAACGGACAGGCGTAGAAGCAGTAGCCGCAGCCGATGCAGAGATCCTTGGAGTGCAGGACCACGCCATCGGCGGTGGTATAGAAACAGTTCACCGGGCACACTGCCGCGCACGGCGCATCCGTGCAGTGCATGCAAGCCATCGAGACCGATCGTTCGCCCGGCTTGCCATCGGCGATGGTGACGACCCTGCGGCGGTTGATGCCCCAGGGGACCTCGTGCTCGTTCTTGCAGGCCGTGACGCAGGCGTTGCACTCGATGCAACGGTCGGCGTCGCAGAGAAACTTCATACGTGCCATCGTCGTTGCTCCTTATGCCGCCGCGATCTGGCAGAGAGTGACCTTGGCCTCCTGCATATTCGTCGCGGGATCGTATCCGTAGGTGGTGATCGTGTTGGCGCTTTCACCGAGCACGATCGGGTCGGTGCCCTTCGGGTAGTTGCCGCGTAGATCCTTGCCCGCAAGCCAGCCACCGAAGTGGAAGGGCATCCAGGCGACCCCCTTGCCGACGCGCTCGGTGACGAGCGCCTTCATCCTCGCCCGGGAATTGTTCTCGGCACCCGTGACCCAGACCCAGCCGCCGTCCTTGACGCCGCGCTCGGCGGCGTCGGCAGGATTGATCTCGATGAACATGTCCTGCTGCAATTCGGCGAGCCACGGGTTGGTCCGGGTCTCCTCGCCGCCGCCCTCATATTCGACCAGGCGGCCGGACGACAGGATGAGCGGGAACTGTTTTGCAATTCCCTTCTCCACCGCAGCCTTCTGCACGGAGAAGCCGATATTGGGCATCCGGAACTGCTTGGCGTCGGGCAGCGTCGGGTATTTGGCGACGAGATCGACGCGCGGCGTGTAGATCGGCTCGCGGTGAACCGGGATGGGATCGGGCAAGCCGAAGGCATTCATGCGCGCCTTGCCGTTGCCATAGGGAACGCAGCCATGCGCCAGCGCGACGCGCTGGATGCCGCCCGACAGGTCGAGCGACCACGACACCGCGTCCGGAGTGGCGGGGTTGACCTTGTTGATCACGGCCATTTCCGCTTCGGTGAGCTCGGTGTCCCAGCCGAGCTTCTTCAAGCTCGCGAGCGTGAATTCCGGATAGCCGTCCTGGATTCCCGACCCCAGCGAGTATGAGCCGTCCGCGAGCAGGCTCACCTTGCGCGTCGTGCCGTCCGGCAGCTTCTCCTCGCGCTCGATGCCGAACCGCGGCCGGAACGTGCCGCCGCCATCCATCACATGCAGATTGGTATTGTAGAGCAGCGGCGTTCCGGGATGCTTGACCTCCGGTGATCCCCAGCATGGCCAGGGCAGGCCGTAATAGTCGCCGCCGACCTCGGGATCGTCCTTCGGCGCGCGCATGGTCAGCATGTCGAACTTCGCCTGGTTCTTCATGTGCGCCTTGAGGCGCTCGGGCGATTGCCCGCAATAGCCGGTCGACCAGCTGCCGCGGTTCATCTCGCGAAGGACATCCTCTGCTTCAGGAAGATTGTTCTCGACCTTGATCTTCTTGAACATTTGGTCGGCGAAGCCGAACTTCTTAGCCAGGCGGTAGATGATTTCGAGATCATCCTTCGACTCGAACACCGGCTTCACGATCTGCTCGCCCCATTGCAGCGAGCGGTTGGAGGCAACCCGCGAGCCCTTGCACTCAAATTGAGTGGCGACCGGGAGAATGTAGACGCCATCCTTGCGCCCCGCCTCGACTGCGAGCGAGGCCCAGGTCGTCGGATGCGGATCGGCGATGACGAGCAGCTCCAGCGCCTTCAGGCCATTGAGGGATTCAGGGATACGGGTGATGCTGTTGGAGGCGTGTCCCTGCACGAACACCGCCTTCACACTGTCCTTCTGCGCGACCTGATCCTTCGGCAGCGTCACCGCCTCGAACCAGCGGGTCAGCGGAATGCCGGGGGTTTCCATGATCTGCTTGGAATCGAACCGCGACTTCAGGAAGTCATAGTCGACCTCCCAAACCCGCGACCAATGCTTCCAGGCGCCCTCGGCGAGGCCGTAGTAGAACGGCAACGTGACGATATCGAGCCCGACGTCGGTCGCGCCCTGCACGTTGTCATGGCCGCGGAAGATGTTGGCTCCCATGCCCGCGCCGCCGACATTGCCGGTCATCAGCAGCAGAATGCAACTGGCACGCACGTTGGCGGTGCCGACGGTCTTCTGGGTCTGCCCCATGGCCCAGATCAGCGTGGCCGGCTTTTCGGTGGCAAACATCTTGGCGACGCGCTTGAGCTGCTCGCCGGGAATGCCGGTGACGCGCTCGACTTCTTCCGGATTCCACTTTTCAACTTCCTTGCGGAGATCGTCGAATCCGTAGACCCGTTGCCGGATGAACTCCTTGTCCTCCCAGCCGTTCTGGAGGATGTGCCACATCATGCCGTAAAGCACGGGGATGTCGGTGCCCGGCCGCATCCGCACATATTCCGTCGCGTGCGCGGCGGTACGCGTCAGGCGCGGGTCGATGACGACGAAGTTGGCCTTTTGCAGTTCCTTGCCCTCGAGCAGGTGCTGCAGCGAGACCGGATGCGCCTCCGCCGGATTGCCGCCCAGGATGACCTGGGTCTTCGCATTGCGGATATCATTGTAGCTGTTGGTCATCGCGCCGTAGCCCCAGGTGTTGGCGACGCCGGTGACGGTGGTCGAATGGCAGATGCGGGCCTGGTGATCGGTGTTGTTGGTTCCCCAGAATGCGCCAAGCTTGCGGAACAGGTAGGCGCCTTCATTGGTCATCTTGGCCGAGCCAAGCCAATAGACGGAATCGGGGCCCGACTTCTCACGTACGGCTTGAAGTTTGTCGCCGATCTCGTTGATTGCGGTATCCCAGGACACGCGGGTCCACTGCCCTCCGACGAGCTTCATCGGATAGCGCAGCCGTCGCTCGCTGTGCACGAGCTCGCGCACGGATGCGCCCTTGGCACAATGCGAGCCGCGATTGATCGGAGAATCCCAGCTCGGTTCCTGGCCGATCCATACCCCGTTCAGGACCTCGGCCGTCACCGTGCACCCAACCGAGCAATGCGTGCAGATGCTCTTGCGGACGCTCGCACCTGCGGTGAGCGGACCGGCCATCGCCGCCTCCGCCTTGCGCACGCCGCCGACCGGCAGCGTGCCGAGCGCGGCGAGCGCGCCACCGGCGAGACCGGATTTGCGCAAGAAGCTGCGGCGGTCGAGACCACCGGCCTGCCCCGCAAGGGACTCGGCAACGGAACCATGGCGGAGGGAACGCTGGTTTGCTCGCTTGATCAGCACGGTCAACCTCCCTTGGCCGGATAACGATTGACGCGATAGAAGGCCTTGACGTGATCGGTTTCCTTGTAGCGCGCCTTGCGCTTCTCATCGTTGGTTTCGCTATCAGCCTGCGCGGACCCGACCAGCGGTGTCGCGAGCGTCGCGCCGGCGCCCACCGTGCCGGCGCCGACCTTGCGCAGGAAATCGCGGCGCCCGACTTTGGCTTTCCTGTCTTCACTCATCGCATCTCTCCTGGACCCGCCGGTGCAGGTCAGTTGGCGAACGTGAATGCCTCCGTCTCGATCTCGATAAAGGCGCGACCAAGCGCGCCGACCGCACGATAGAAGACGGCGCTCTGCGCGCCCTCGATGTCGGCGAACAGCCGCCCTATCCAGGGCCCGACGTGTTTGTCAAAGAATGCGCGCTGCGCCTCGAACGACGCAGGGAAGCGGCCTCCCGCGAAACCTGCCATGATCTCGCACAGGATGGCGGCGTGATCTTCCGGCTCCGAATTATTCGCGGCGCGCTCGATCCCGGACGCGGCGAGATCGGCGCGCAGGCGCGACAGCGGCCGCTCGTTGAGAAATCCCGTCAGATAGTAGGAGGCATAGGGCAAGAGCTCGCCGCGGCCGAGACCGACGAACAGATCGAAATATTCGCGTTCGGCCTGCGCTGCGTCTGCATTGGCGGCGGCCGCGGCCAGCTCAGCATGCGCGCGCCCGAGTGGCGTCGCATCACCGGTCAATGCGGCCAGTTGATCGAGCAGCCTTCTTGACGGTGCTGCGGACAAGAGCGTCGCGAGCAGCAGATATTCCTGCGCACGCGCCGCATCGACGGGTTCAATCAGCCCCTCGGACAGAAGCGGCTCGCCGTACAGATCAGGCCGCAAGTCTTTGCGCGATACGCCGGTAGCCGCTTCGACCGCAATCACCCGTTGTACGGGCACCTGGTTCCAGTTCGAAACGGAGGGTTGGCTGATGCCGATTTTGCGCGCAAGCCCAGCAACGCCGCCAGCGGCGTAAATGGCTCGCTCAAGGCCATCATCACGCACGTGGACCTCCCATCCAAGTCCCAGGTGCTGATTTTGCTTTTGCTACAAAGCGCTAGGCGAAGCGTAGTCCCGGCCCAACGGAGGGTCAATCGCCTCCCATAGTCCGAGGCTATGGCCTTTCGTCGGGGGCCCTAGCGGGGCAACGCGCCGCCATGCGTGCGGCGAGGAATCGACAGTTGTTCGCTTCCAGTGTTTTCGGCGACTGTTAGTTGCGTTGCAGCAGGAACAGGTGCGGGCTCGGTGGGCGCAGCTTCTTCGGCGACGATCTCGACATTCGGTCTCTCGACCTGGCGCAATTCCCGCGAAGAATCCGTGACTTCAACCGGAGTCTCAGACAGCGTCTCGGCTGACTTGCCAAGGCCGCCGACGATTCTGTCCACGAACGCGGCCAGCTCTGCTTCCGAACAATCCAGCGGACCAAAGCCCGGCATCGCGGTCGGATCGTTGAAGTCCCACGCGCTTTCCGCAAGCCCCACGAAGTCGCGAATGGCGGGATCAGCGCTCCAGGCGCGACGAAGCGCCGCACGCGTCAGCTCCTGCGGAATCCCTTTGCGCAGGAACGCCTTGATGTCGGTCGCTGACGTGATCAAGTCGATCGAAGGCAGGCTCGAGAGGTCGAACTCCGCTTCGTCGTCCTTCGCGGCGGGCGGCAGTGCCGGCTGCGTGTCATCACGCATTGCCGGATCCGATTGCGTCGGGTTCGCCTTTGCCTCCTGCTTGCGACGGGACCAGCGCGCCAGGAACCTATCCTCACTCATTCGTGTCCGCCTTCATGCTGCCGGCGCGCCAGCGCCTCCGGATCGGCCTGCCGCCGCTTGCGTTTGAAGAACTCCCGTTCGACGTGGTGCTCGGCAACGAAGCTTTCAATCTGCTCACGCAGCACTTCCGGCATGGGGACGGCCTCGACCAGATTCGCACCGGCCTCCGTGAACGCCTCGCCTTCCGCAGGATCGGCGGTGGCGGCAGTCACCGAATAGGGCCAGGAGCCTTCCGCAGGCGACAACACTGTCCAGATGCTCGGACGACCCGTAGCAAGATTGTCGCGATAGCGCGCCGTCTCGGAACTGTAGAGATCGACCGTAGCGCTGCCGGCATAGAACAGCGTCGTCCCACCGCCCTCGTCACGGAGCGCCGTCCAGGACTTCGTGTCCGGCTCGTCCGGCAGCACGGCGACAGCGCGCCAGACAAAGTCGGTCCACGGCGAGTCCGCCTTGTACCGCCCGACCACGATACCGACAGGGATACGCACAAGCGGCAGCGCAGCCGGGCTCATGTCACCCTCTCCAGGTGTTTGATCGGCAGCCCCGTCAGCAAATTCTGCGGCTTCATCCGGAGCTTCTGATCGGAGTTCATCGACAGGAAGAGATAGACCGGCTCGCCCTGCATCTCGTCTGCGGCCGCACTCGGGTCTGCAAACGTCAGGCGGAACAATGAGAGCACGCGGCCGGCGCTGCGGTCGTCGAGTTGCTCGCCATGCCAGAGACGGTCGCCGAGCCTGGTCGCATCGGCGTCGAGCCCAACATACCAGGTGAGCCGCGCATCACGCAGTTCGCGCAGCGGCTCAATGCAGACGTCGATCCCGAGCAGATGGGAGATCCAGCGCGCCATCGCCTGCGCCAGCGCCCTCGGCCCGCGCCCGCCCGCGGTGAGATCGAAAGCCATGTCGAAATGGTCGCTTCGGTGCCAATAGTCGTCGGCGTTGCCCTCGCTCAAGACGTCCAGCTCGGCATCGGTCACGGCCCCCAGCATAGACATCAGCGAGAGCACCGGGGTCGGGCTCTGCCCGCCGACGACCTCCTCATCGCCGAGCAGCAAGGCCCGTTCTTGCGGCAGGATGCGCTGTGGGCGGAAGAACAGCTCGGCGGCGCGCAGCACGAACGGGTCATCGCAGCCATCCAGCGCATTGCGCAGGATGACATGCACGAGTTGATTGACGAACAGCGGCGGCAATCTGTTTCCCCCCGACCGGACGGTTGCAAGATAGGCGGCCTCCAGGGTCGAATGCCGCACCAGGAGATCGCGAACGGCAAGCACGAGCCGCCAGTTCTCCCGGGCATCCGCATCGACAATCGCTGCGATCTCGTCCGCACTGACCGCCCGGCGGGGAGCGGCAAGCAGCTCGCGGTGCAGCCGCCGCTCGACCGGGCAGGCTTCGTCCGGCGGAACCAGCTCGGGCCGGACGAAATAGACCTTCAGGAATTCGTCGGTGACGCGAAGCCCGCCGCCTGCCTCGCGATCGAGCAGATGGTGGCCGCATGTGATCCAGAAATCATTCATCGATGCTGCGGCTCCTGGCTCATATCGGCAAGCCTGACATTGCTGTCGGGTTCGACATCATCCTCGGCTTCCATGAACGAGAACGCCTTGCCGTGCCCCTGCCCTTGCCGCAGCTGCAGCCTGCGGAACGTCTCGCGGACTTCGCCGTCGCTCACCGAGCGGTGGACGGCAATGAGCGAACTGATCGGATGCGTGCAGAGCGACCGCACGAAGGCGACCTCCTCTTCGGCGGCCGTCCGCGCAGTTGCCGGATCCGGCGCGCCGAAACGATCGACGAGTTGCCCGGCGAGGAGCTCGATCAGCGCCCGGCAATCGCTCTCCGTTGCCGGCACAATCTGCACCAGCGTCGACCAGCCCCAGGACTGCACCCCGAGGAAGCCGCTGCGGAACGCCGCGCGCGCCTTGCCGCTCAACGTCGCCGGATCCTGGTCGCAGAAGCGGAACGCGCCGGAGACGGCCCAATCGCCGGGCTCTGCCGCCGCATCGAACACGAAAGTGTCGGAGGGATCGAGCGCGATGGTGCGGAGCAGTTTCACAGTCGTGGTCCTCCGAGCTTCGGATCGAGCCAGGATGGCTTGGCGAGCGCCTTGACGAGCTCGCTCCGCTCGACCGTGCCGGTACCGACGTGGCGCGTGAGGAGATCGCCGCTCTCGTCGATCCTCAGGACAGTTCGCCGCTCACGGGGAACCCGGCTGAGATAATCGCGTGCGACGCTGTCAAAGCCATCGACCTGCCAACGATCGATCACCCGCATCAGGTGCCGTGCAAAACTCTCGGTCACCTGCACGGCGCCCGCTTCGCCGAAGCCCTCCTCGTCCAGCGCGGACGCGAGAGGATGAACGCCGGGCCCCTGATCGGCCATTGCGACCGTCCGGATCATGGCGCCAAACACCAGCCATGCGGGCGGTTCATTCTCGCGCGCGGACGATGGCCACCCCATCCGCCCCCCGCCGACCAGCCCGCCGTCGATCTCGACGGAGCCGGGCCAGCGGATCGCAACCGTCTTGTTGGGCGGCGCATAGGCGCGAAGAGCGTCGGTGAGCGCGACCATGCCGGCGTAGAAGGCGCGCCGCGCGGTGCTCAAGAGTTCGCCTGGCTCGAGCACCACGGCGAATTCGGCAAGATCGAACCGCCCGACGCACACCAGCGTGCCGGCGCCGCGCTTGGGTGCAATGCCGCAGGCGTGGGCAAAGGCGTC
This sequence comes from Bradyrhizobium sp. CCBAU 11386, assembly GCF_028128955.1. Classification (NCBI taxonomy): domain Bacteria; kingdom Pseudomonadati; phylum Pseudomonadota; class Alphaproteobacteria; order Hyphomicrobiales; family Nitrobacteraceae; genus Bradyrhizobium; species Bradyrhizobium sp. CCBAU 11386. The sequence goes on along the minus strand of NZ_LBKA01000027.1, from coordinate 105,069 downwards.
TCCGCTCTCACGCAACCGGACCAGCGTGAAGGGCGGCGGCAGTTGGATCGGTTCCACCAGGGAAACGTGGCTGGTTGGGGTCGACCGCAAGGCCGTCTCCACTTTCCTTTTCTTCCCGATAGTGAAAATCTATATGAGGTGCAGGAATGGCGCGAGTCCATAGACTCGCGCCGCACCGGCGGAGGGATTCACCTGGAGCAGCCAGCGAAGACCGTCCTGATCTGCTCGTGTGAAGACACGATGCGCCTCGACACGGCCGCGATCCGGCGGGGGTGCCCCAACTGCGAGATCAGAAGCTTTCGCCATCTCTGCGGCGCAGAGCTCGATCATTTCCGCAATGCAGCAAAGGCAGATGGCCCGCTGACAGTCGCCTGCACGCAGCAGGCTGCGCAATTCACCCATGAGATCGGCGAACGCCCTGGCGGGATCACCTTTGTCAATATCCGCGAGACGGCGGGCTGGTCGCGCGACGGTGCGAATGCGGGCGCGAAGATGGCGGCGCTGCTTGCGGCGGCCGCAATTCCCGCACCGGACTTTCCGCTGGTCACATTGTCGAGTGACGGCATCATCCTGATCTATGGGCGCGACGAGGCCGCGATCGAAGCCGGGAGGCTGCTCGCAGACCATCTCGATGTCACGGTCATGCTCAAGCCGCCGACAGACATTACGCCGCCTGCCGCCGCAGTGTTTCCGATCGTCAAAGGCAAGATCCGCAACGCGCGGGGACATTTTGGTGCCTTCGAGCTCACGATCGACGACTACGCGCAACCGCACCCCTCTTCGCGCGACCGCTTCGTGTTCGAGGCCCAGCGCAACGGGGTGACCTCGCGCTGCGATCTGGTGCTCGACCTCTCCGGCGAGCCGCCGCTGTTTCCGGCGCACGACCTGCGGGACGGCTATCTCCGCGCCGATCCGAGAGATCCGGCGGCGGTGCTGCGCGCGGTGCTTGCCGCTCGCGATCTCGTCGGAAGTTTCGACAAGCCGAGATATGTCGACTTCACGCCCAGCCTCTGCGCGCATTCGCGCTCGAAGTTGACCGGATGCCATCGTTGCCTTGACTTATGCCCGACCGGCGCGATTACGCCGGACGGCGACCATGTCGCTGTCAACGCAAACGTCTGCGCAGGTTGTGGGCAATGCGCAGCCGCCTGCCCCACAGGAGCTGCATCCTACGCGCTGCCGCCCGCCGACACCCAGTTGCAGATCCTTCGTGCCATGTTGCTCGCCTATCGCGAAGCTGGCGGCACGCATCCGGTGCTGCTGCTGCATGACAGCCAGCACGGCACGCCGCTGATCGATGCACTCGCCCGTCATGGCGACGGACTGCCAGCCAACGTGCTTCCCCTCGCTGTCAACGAGTTGACGCAGGTCGGCCTGGAGGCCGTTATCGGCGCATTCGCGTATGGCGCGGCGGCCGTGCGGTTTCTCCTGCGCGCCAAGCCGCGACACGGCGTGACCGGATTGCTGCAGACGATCGTCATGGCCGAGACCATTCTTGCCGGGCTCGGATTTCAGGGCCACCGCGTGACCACGATCGAAACCGACGATCCCGACACTCTGGCTGACCAACTGACGGCGATTGGTCCCCTCGCCGGCCTCGAGAATCCTGCGACTTTCCGGACCGTCGGCAAGCGCGGCGATCTGCTTCGCTTCGGCCTGAGTGAATTGCATCGCCTCGCGCCAAAGCCGGTCGACGTGATCGCTCTGCCCGAGGGTGCACCGATCGGTGCGATCACCGTTGACACCGGCGGTTGCACGCTGTGCCTGTCCTGTGTTTCGGCCTGCCCGACCGGCGCGCTCCGCGCCGATCCCGAGCGTCCCGTCCTCAAATTCGTGGAGGACGCCTGCGTGCAGTGCGGCCTGTGCCAGAGCACCTGTCCTGAGAAGGTCATCACGCTCACCCCGCAGATCGACTTCCGGGCAAGGCGTGCGCAGGCGCAAGTCATCAAGGAAGAAGAACCGGCCCTGTGTGTCCGCTGCGGCACGCCCTTCGGCGTGAAGAGCACGATCGATCGGATCGCGACGAAGCTCGAGGGGCACCATTGGATGTATCCCACCGGGGACCGCCGGACCGAGGCCTTGCGGATGTGCGCCGATTGTCGCGTGATTGTCATGAGCGAACAGCAGTTCGATCCGATCCAGGACGTTCCGGAACGCGCGCCACCACGGACGACGGATGACTATCTGCGCCAACGCGAGAACAAGGAATAGCCGCATGAATTGCCACATGCCTCGTTTCATGCTGGTTTTTTCGACGTGCCTTGTCGTCACGGTTCTCGCCGGCACAGCCGTCGAGGCTGCCGCCCTCACCAAGGCGGAAAAGGTCGCGCTCAAACAGGCGATCGTCGCCTGCAAGGCCGAGACAAAGGGCAAGAAGGTCAAGTGGCTGTCACGCCGGAAATACGTCAACCAGTGTGTCGTGACGGCGCTCAAGGAACGTCCCAGCATCGACGTGGCTCGCATGCTCGAGGAGAACCCGGAGCTAACGAATATTCCCGTGGAGCGATGGCCGGGGTATTAGGGCGTTGACATTGGAACCTTGCCGCCTTCGCTTGAGGAGGCGCAAGGCGTTGCTGCCGGCTACTTCGACGTCGCACGCGCCAGAAAGTCCGTGAGCGCGCGGCGATCCTCGGCCGAGCCGATCTTCTGCTCCGGCATCTTGGTACCAGGCGTGTAGGCGTTCGGCCCGATCTCGAACAGTTTTGAGACGGTCTCCGGCGTCCAGACGATATCCATCGCCTTGAGCGCGTCGGTGAAGCGATAGCCCGGCAGTGAGGCAATCTTCCGGCCGAAGAGTCCCGCAAGCGTCGGCCCGGCACGCTGTACCTCGGTCTCCGACAATGTATGGCAGGCGACGCAGGCCCTGAACATTTCGGCGCCGTGATCGCCGACATAAGCAGCGAGCGGATCCGCCGGCGTGCCCAGCACGTTCGACCCGATCGCCGCGCCGGTCAGTGCATTCCAGCGCCTGATCTTGCCGTCAGCACCGCCAGTCAGGAGCGTCGCGCCATCGGGCAGGAACGCGACCGACCAGACCGGCGCGCCGAGCCCGGCGAGCGTGCGCATCACGCTGCGCGCCTTGCGATCGACGATCGTAACGGTGCCGTCAATTGCCCCCGTGGCGATCAAGGCACCGTCTTGCGAGATTGCCAGGGCCACGATCGGCCTGGCGCCAGCCATGACCTCGCCACTCACCTTGCCATCGGCGGTCATCATGCGCAGCTTCCCGTCCGCCGCGCCGGTGACGATTTCGCCATCAGGCGAGATGGCTACGGCATTCAGCGGCGCCGGCATCGAAACGATCTCGGGGCTGCCGCCCGGCAGGGGCCAGATCCACACCGTCAGATCGTAGCCAACGCTCACCAGCGATTTTCCGTCGGGGGCAAAGGCCACACCGTTCACGCTTTGCGAGTGACCTTGCAGCACGCGCGTCCCACCGTCGGACAGGGATGAAATCCGCACGGTGTGGTCCCACGAGGCCGATGCGAGCTTCGATGTATCGGGCGAAACGGCGAGTCCGACAATGGGTCCCGTATGACCTTCGACAACCTGGTCTGGTTGCAGCCGGCCCGGCGTCCAGATAGCAATCTGGCCGTCCGCACCAGCCGTTGCCATTCGTCCGTCTCCGAGGAAGGCAGCCGCGTTCACCGCACCCGAATGGAAGCGAAGGACCTGCTCGGCGGACTCGGTTGCCAGGGACCATCGGATCGCTGCAGTGTCGAAGCTCCCCGACAAAACTGTCTTGCCATCGGCCGAAACGGCGATTGCGCGGACAGGCCCGCCGTGCCCCGCCAACTGCGCCTGCGCGGGCCGCAGCGGGAGAAGCAGCGATGCCGTCAGAAGGGCGGTGGCGAGACGCAAGGTCAAATCCATTGGCCGTCGGAGACACTCACAGCGAAGCACCCACCGTGCCATTCTGCCCGGCTTTTTCACCACGGCCAAATGCCGTCCCGTGACGTCCGGCGATCGTTCTGCGGATATCTTCCGTGGCGTGTCCGTGGCCCGGCCTCTGGGCAAATACGCACCCATTTGATCCAGCTCAATGGGGGTAGCTCGTATTCGGTTCCAAGTGCGACAAGCGGCGCCTTGATTGGCGATCGACGTGGTCGCAGTCTTGCCAAGGACGCCTCATGGACCGAGGCTGGACATGCAAGTACACCCGAAAACCTATCTGCAGCTCATCTCGCGGTTGTGGCACTTTCGCGCGTCGCCGCCACGAGACCGCGATCCCGGCAGCCAGGGCGCGTCGCCACTGCTCGTCTACATAGCCATCGTGTTGGCGCTGCTCCTGGCCGTCCTTGAAGTCGACATTCACAGCGCGCGGCTTCAATCCTTGGGACTGCTCGGCGATCCCATCGGGATCAACCCGATTTTCATGGGTCCTTGAGACAGCGCTTGTGACCGTTCGAAGACATACGAGCCGTCCAAGACGTCCAGCTCGACCACTATTGGTTGAGACGCGACGGGAGTATTCCTTCTACTCCTGTGTTCCCCTTGGAAACACAAGAGATCGATCTGCGAAATCTTCAACCGGCAGTTTGCTTTGTTGCGCCTGTCTTTGCATCTCCTGCACCGGGGGCATCCCAGCTACCGATGTGCGACTCACCGGTAATGGATGCGATCGCTGCATATTCGTCGCGGCCACGAAAACCGCGAGCGCAGCCAGGCCAGAGATCATCAGGAGCTTCATGCGAACCTCCGTTGGTTCTGAGAGAGTCGAAGCTCTGACTAGTGCAAGACTCGAAGTTCCCCTGTGAGATCCCTCACATCTCTCGTTCTCTTGATCATCGCCTGATCATCGCTTGGGCGGTTGCCCCTCGCTGCGCGCCGTCAAAGATGCGCCAATCCAACATGGGCAAGTTTGAGCCAGCTTCAGCCACCGAACTCCAACTCGGTCCCTTCACCGAACGAGCATCTTCTTGACGCCGGCCAGTCCGACGCGAAGGAACGGATCTGAGTGGATGTAGAAATACCGCACGCCGTGATCGAGCCAGGACGGCAATTCGTCTGATGTCACGAGCGTGCCCGCGACCTTTCCGGCCGCCCTGATCGTCTTGACTGCATAAGCCACCCGCTCGACGACGGCCTGCGGCCGAGGCTGCCCGAACGGCGGCGCTGGCGGATACCCCATGTTCTGGGACAAGTCGCCGGGGCCGATGAAGAAGACATCGACGCCTTCGACCGCCAGCAAGGCATCGATATTTTCGATGGCCTGCGGCGTTTCGATCATCGCGATGATCAGCCGCTTCTCGTGGTCGGCGGGACATGCATAGCGGACCGCGTCAACAATGGCGCGCGCCTGATCGGCGGTATCGACCATCGGCACCATCAACCCGTCGGCGCCGGCATTGAGATACCGAATCAGGATCGGTCGCTCGTGGGAGTGCGGACGGACGATCGCGGCGCCGCCTGCGCCGCGGATGGCCTGAGCCGTGACCCGCACATCCTCAAAGCTCCAGGTGCCGTGCTCGCAATCGACGAAGATGGCGTCGGCACCGAGCTCGACCAGACGGACGGCGAGGCCCGATGACGCGTGGTGCGGCGTGAACATGGTGACCGCCTCGTCCTTGACAAGGCGCGCGCGCAATTTCGCTCCGTTCATGGGAGATCCTCTTCTCTAGCTCTTCGGCTTGTCGGCAAGGCCCGCGGGCGCTCCGACCCAGCGCGCCGTCTCGATATCGGCAGAGGTGTCGCGCATGAAGGTCGGGCAGATATGCAGTTCGGGGATCACCGCGCCCCTTTGCAGGCTGGCGCAGAGCAGTACCGCGCGCGCGACGTCGTGCGGATTGAGCATCACGGCGCGTTCGCTATCCAGAGGCGGCCTCGCGCGATTGTCCATGATCGGCGTGTCGGTCTCACCCGGCAGGATCGTCGTAGCGCGGATGCCCTGATTACGAAACGTATTGTGCAGGAAGGCCATGAAGTTCTTCACGCCGGCCTTGGCCGCACCATAAGCGGCACCGCCGAGCAGGTTCGGATTGACGACCGCGAGCGACGACACGGTGATCACCGTGCCCTCCTTCTTTGCGATCATGTCCTCGAGCACGGCCTGCGTCAGGTTGAACACGGCGGTGAGATTGACGTTCACCGTGGCGTTCCACTCCGCCTCGCTGATGAAGCGCGCGTTCAGAACCCTGCTGGCGCTACCGGCATTGTTGACGAGAATATCGATCGCCCCGACATTGTGCTTGACCCAGGCAACCGTCTCCAGGATCGCCTCCCGCGAAGCCACGTCCATCGCGCGAGCGACGGCCTTGCCGCCGGCCTTCTCCACGACGCTTACGACCTCCCGTAACGGGTCGATCCGGCGCCCCGTCACGACGACCGTTGCGCCCTCCTGTGCCAACAGGATCGCGGACTCGCGCCCGATTCCCGTCCCCGCGCCGGTGACGAGCGCAATCTTGCCATCGAGCAAACCCATGCTTCCCCTATTCGGCGGCGGTGGCCGCCACGTTTGAGCGGTGATAGCCGTAAATCTGCCTTGCGGCCGCAGGCGTGATCAAGCCTTCCGCAAGGTCGAGCTCGACCGAAGCCGCCGCGCGCTCGGACGTACGTCCCCATCCGCCCCCGCCCGGTGTCTCGACCTCCAGGCGGTCACCCATCTTCAGGACAACCTTACCCTTCGGAAATTGCGGCTCGCCATTCTTGTACACCTTGCCGGCACTGCCGGACTTGCCGCCAACGACACCGAAGCACGGATGACGTACGCGCTCCGACGCGAGGTAAATGTTCATCGGATTGCGCCCGAGATTGCGCAGCACGACGCGCTGGCCGAGGCCGCCACGGCTCTTGCCAGCACCGCCCGAGTCCGGAATGAGCTCCTTGCACTCTGTGAGCGCGGGGACGGCAATCTCGAACATCTCAATCGCCGTGACCTTGCAGTTGGACGGAAAGCTCAAGGTATCGAGACCGTCGAATTCGGCGCGCGCGCCCTGCCCGCCGTGAAAATTCTGCACCGAGCCGTATTGCGTGCCGTCGTCGCGCCGGCCGACGCAGTTGGCGGCCCAGATCGGCGCGCCGCCGCTGTCGCCCATCACCTTGTCCGGCACCACGCCCTCCAGTGCCTTGAAGATTAGCGACGGAATGACGTGCCCGATGAGGTTGCGCGAATTGCCCGCCGTCCATTCCTCTGGATTGAGAATCGAGCCGAGCGGCGCCTCGTCCGTGATCGGCGTGATGCAGCCCTCGTTATTCGGAGTATCCGGGTCGAGCAGGCATTTCAATGCGTAAACCGAATGGGCGTAGCGATAATTGGTCCGGCAGTTGATCGAGTGAAGAATTTGCTCGGACGTTCCGGCGTAATCGACGTGAATGGAATCGTCGCGCACGATCACGGCCGCCTTGAGCGTCACATCAGTGTCGTAGCCGTCGAGCAGGACCTCGGCGGTGTAGGTCCCGTTCGGCCATTGCCGGATCGCCCGCCGCGTCTGCGCTTCGGATCGCGTGTGGATGGCATCGGCCAGTTCGTCGATGCCATCGAGATCATACTCATCGAGGAATTTCACCAGCTCGCGGCCCATGACATTGTTGGCTGCAACCATGGATTCGAGATCGCCCATCACTTCGGTCGGCAAGCGAACCGAGGCGGCGATGATGTCGAGCACGTCCTGGTTGGGAACGCCTGCCTTATGCAGCTTCACGATCGGGAATCGGATGCCCTCCTCGAAGATATCGCTGGCCTCGGAATGCAAGGGGGCGCCGCCGATATCGGGCAGATGCGCGATCGAGCCGGCATAGGCCACGACCTTACCTTTCTTGAAGATCGGCGTGATCATCGTCACGTCAGGCAAATGCCCGGTGCCGATCTCCGGATCGTTGGTGGCGAGCACATCGCCTTCTTCCAGAGTCTCAGCCGAAAACTTGGGCAGGAAATATTTCTGCGCGGCCACCGGCAGCGAGGTGATGAACACCGGAATCGACCAGGTGCATTGCGCAAGCGCGCGGCCGCGGCTGTCGAGCAGCACGGTCACATAGTCGTGGTTCTCACGCACGATCGGCGAGAACGCGGTGCGGCCGAGCACGATGTCGGCCTGGTCAGCGATGAAGATCAATCGATTCCACATCACCTGGAGATTGATCGGATCGTTGAAATCGGCAGCGTTCACGGACATGGTGCGTCGTCCTCAGGCGATATTGATCACGAGATTGCCGTTGATGTCGACGTGAGCCGTGCCGCTCGGTCCGATGACCGCGGTGGACTCCCGCTGCTCGACGATCGCGGGCCCTTGGATCTCTTCACCAACCGGCAGCTTGTAGTGGTCATAGACCGGCGTTTCGACGAAACCGCCACGCTCGCTGAAATAGACCGAGCGCGTGCCCTTCTTGGCCTCGGCGGGATGTCGTGCGTGCGGGCGGGTTACCTGATCCTTCTGGCCGCTGGAGCGCAGCCGCCACGTGATCACCTCGACCGATGAGCCCGCAACGGTGCGGCCGAACAGCTCGCGGTAGAGTTTGTAGAAATTGCCGAGCAATTCCTCGTGGAACTGCTTTGGCGGCAAGCTGCGATCCGGCAGCACGACCGTGATCTCGTGACCCTGGCCGACGTGGCGCATGTCGACCGTGTAGGTGTTGGTGATCGTCTCTGGCGCAACGCCAGCGGCACGGACGACCTCGGCGCCCTGGAGCGCGAGATCGCCGAGCAGGCGATCCATCGCCGCGAAATCCCAATTGTCGACCTGCATCGGGAAGCTCGCGGACAGATCGACCGCGACCGGCGCGATCAGCAGGCCGATCGCCGAGGTGACGCCGGCGCCCGTCGGGCAGATAATGCGCTTGATGCCGAGCTTGCGCGCGATTCCATAGGCATGCACCGGACCTGCGCCACCGAAGGCGACCATCGGCAGGCTGCGCGGATCGACGCCGAGGTCGGTCGCATGCACCGCCGCCGCCTTGCTCATGGATTCGTTGACGAGATCGTGGATACCCCAGGCGCAGCGGGGAACGCTGACGTCAAGCGAGGATGCAAGCTTCGTCATGGCCGTGAGCGCGGCATCTTTCGACACCTTGAACGAGCCACCGACGAAGGACCCGGTGCCCATATAGCCGAGCAGGATATCCGCGTCCGTCACCGTCGGCTCGGTGCCGCCGCGCTGATAGGCGGCCGGTCCCGGCAGCGCGCCCGCCGAACGCGGTCCGACATCGAGCAGGCCGAGCGGGTTCTTCGCGGCGATCGAGCCACCGCCAGCGCCGATCTCGATCATGCGGATCGACTGGATCTTCAGCGGAAAGCCCGAGCCTTTGCGGAAGCGATGATAGTGCGCGACCTCCAGATCGGTGCCGACTGTCGGCTCGCCGTTCGGGATCAGGCACAGTTTTGCAGTGGTGCCGCCCATATCGAAGGACAGCACGCTGCCCTCGCCGGCGATGCGGCCGAATTCGGCGGCCGCGACCGCGCCGGCGGCTGGCCCCGATTCAATCAGGCGCACCGGCAGCTCGGCGGCGCGGCTGCTCGGCACGAGACCGCCCGACGAGGTCATCCACAGCACCTGTCGATTGATGCCCTTGGCGGCGAATTCGCGTTCGAGATGGGCGACGTGTCCGGACATCTGCGGCCGCGTATAGGCGTTGACGACAGTGGTCGAGGCGCGGTCGAACTCGCGCACCTCCGGGCAGACCTCTGATGACAGCGACACGAAGACGTCCGGGTCCTCTTCACGAAGCAGCGCAGCGATTCGCTGTTCATGATCAGGATATTTGTAGGCGTGCAGCAGGCAGACGGCGACGGATTTGATGCCCTCCTCCCGCAGCCGGCCGGCGATCTCGCGGACCGTCTCCTCCTCCAGCGCGGTGATGACCTCGCCATCGGCCGCGATACGCTCGACCGCGCCAAAGCTGTTGGCACGCGTCACCAGCGGATCCGGATACTTCAAATTCAGATCGTAGAGGTCGTAACGGCCTTCGTTACGAATGCGCAGCATGTCCTGGAAGCCGGCCGTCGAGATGAAGCCGGTCTTGACGCCCTTGCGCTCCAGCACCGCATTGGTGACGACGGTGGTGGCGCCAAGCACCTGCAGCCCGTTGAGATCGACGGCACTACCGAATTGTTCGAGCAGCTCGGACACACCTCGAACCACGGCCTCGGCAGGGTTGATTGGCGTGCTCAGTACCTTGTGGAGATGCAATTCGCCCTTGTCGTCGAGCAGCGCGAAATCGGTGAAGGTCCCCCCGGTATCGAATGCGAGCTTGGTCATCTGTTTCCTCGAAGCGATTGTCTTCGAGCGTAGAAAATGCGGTTGCGGCCGACCACCACAACTCCCGTCTGCCGCCATAGGTTTTGTTTATGGCCTGACGAAACCGACGCGATGCGGCTACAGTGCATGCAGACGAGCGGCTTTGACGTTCGGCCGTGGCGCCTAGACCGATCGAATGCCCTGCGGATGGCCGCGCATCAGCTTCTCGACCACGGTTAGAAGCACCGATCGTGTGGCGAGCGCAGGCTCCGACAAGGGGAGATGGTCGGAGATGCACAGCGAGACGGTTGCCTCGATCGCAGGGCGAACCAGCCGCCGCACCTCGACACCGCCAAAGCTCGACGCGCTCGCGGCCACCGAGGCCGGCAGGATGGTCGAGCCGAGGCCCTCGGTCACGGCCGCACCGAGCGCGGAGACGGATTCGATCTCGGAGACGACGTTCGGCGCCACCCGGGCCCGCGCCAGCGATTCGTCGATCAGCCGACGCAGGAAGTGCCCCTGGCTCGGCAGCAACAGCTTAACGTTGGCCAGCGCCGACAGTGGCAGCGGTTCGTCCGCCGGCTTCTTCGCACCCGGCCCAGCAGGCGAAACAAGAAACAGCTCCTCGCGGAACAGCGGCTGCAGCTTGACACCCTTGATCGGACCGGAGCCATAGATCATGGCCATGTCCATCTTGCCGGTCATGATCAGCTCGCTCAGCACATGGCCGAAACTGTCGTTGATATGGACGATGATCTGGGGATGCAGCGTCGACATCTCCTTCAGGATCGGCAGCGACAGAGTGCTTGACGCCGAATAGGTCGCAAGGCCGATCGAGACGCGGCCGGCCAGCGCCTTGGTCGATTGATCAATGTCGATCTGGGCCTGCTCGATCTGCTTCAGCAGCAATTGCGCATGACGGTAGAGGATGAGGCCAGCCTCGGTCGGGACGATGCCGTGATTGCTGCGGAGAAGCAGCTTGTGCTTGAAATGGCTCTCGAGCGCTGCGATCTGCTGCGACAGCGCCGGCTGCGCCGTGCGCAACAGGCCGGCGGCGCGCGAGACGCTGCCGGCATCGACCACCTTGACGAAGCTCTTGAGCTTCCTGAAATCGACGCTCATCTGTGTCGAACGCTGTCCTAAACCGAACGGGCGGCGCCCGCTCGGCCGTTCATGAAAACACGGTCTGGATCGATACTATCCTTTATCTAGCCTATTGATTTCAATCGGTTTCTTCGCTTGCGCGCCGATTTGGCAGGCAAGTCCGGCTTCGCACTCAGCGCAGCGCCCTGCAGGCCTTCTCGATGCGGTCGCAGGCGACCTTGATCGCCTCCATCGAAGTCGCAATCGAGAGGCGGAAATAAGGTGAGAGCCCGTAGGCCGCGCCCTGCACGGCGGCGACACCGACATCATCGAGCAGATAGAGTACGAAATCGAGATCGCTCTCGACGACCTTGCCGCCCGGGGTGGTCTTGCCGATCACGCCGGCGCAGCCGGGATAGAGATAGAAGGCACCGTCAGGCACCAGGCAGGACAGGCCGGGGATCGCGTTCAACCGTGCGCAAGCATAGTCGCGGCGTTCCTTGTAGAGCTTGACGCTGTCGCGAACGAACGACTGGTCGCTCATCAGCGCATGGGCGGCGGCGGCCTGGCTGATCGACGAGGGGCATGAGGACATCTGCGATTGCAGCTTGTTGATGGCGGCGACCAGCGGCGCGGGACCCGCGGCGTAGCCGATCCGCCATCCGGTCATGGCGTAGGTCTTCGATACCCCATTGGCGAGCAGAACGCGGTCCCTGAGCTCGGGCACCGCGGCGGCAAGCGTCGTCGCGGGCTCATCGCGATACCAGATCTGGTCATAGATATCGTCGGACAGCACAAGGACGTTGGGATGACGCAGCAGCACGTCGCCGATCGCCTTGAGGTCGGCGAGCGAATAGGCCGCGCCGGTCGGGTTCGAGGGCGCATTGAGGATCAGCCAGCGCGTTCGCGGTGTGATCGCGGCCTCCAGCGCATCCGCCGTCAGCTTGAAACCCTGGTTCTCCGAGCAGCGGACGATGACCGGCTTGCCGTCATTGGCGATGACCATGTCGGGATAGGAGACCCAATAGGGCGCAGGGATGATGACCTCCGCCCCCTCCTCCACGCTCGCCATCAGCGCGAGGAACAGGATCTGCTTGGCGCCGCCGCCAACGCAGATCTCGTTGTCGGCATATTCCAGCCCAAGGCGGCGCTTGTAGTCGGCAATGATCGCCTTGCGCAGGGCGACGGTGCCGTTGACGGCGGTGTATTTCGTCTCGCCGCGGTCTATCGCCTCATGCGCCGCCACCTTGACATGATCCGGCGTATCGAAATCAGGCTCGCCGATTGCCATGTCGACGATGTCACGGCCGCCGGCCTTGAGCTCGCGCACGCGCGCGGAAGCAGCCGTGGTCGGAGATATCTTGATGCGCGAGACGCGCGCGGCCGGCACGAAGATCGTCACTGTGGTCGTCCTTTGCGTTGCGAATGTATCCGCGCCCGCCAAGCGGGTGCCAAGTCAATATTCGAAGTCAATGTTCGACGTCGGTCTCACCGCGCATGCGGCCGGTAAGGAAGAGTTCGCCGAGCTCGTCGTGGGTGATGTCGGCGGGACGGCCATCCCAGATCACCTTGCCGAGCCGCAGGATGACGGCACGCTGCGCAACCGCCATCGCCTTCTTGGTGTTCTGCTCGACCAGTAAGATGGTCTGGCCGGCGGCGTTGATGCGCAACAGCTCGTCGAAAACGATGCCGATCGCGGCCGGTGACAGCCCGACCGACGGCTCGTCGACCAGCAGGATCTTTGGCCGTTGCAGCACGGCCATCGCGACCTCAAGCAACTGTTGCTCGCCGCCGGACATATTGCCGGCAAGCGTGTTGCGGCGCGTCTTCAGGATCGGAAAGAGATCATAGACATAGTCGCGCTCCGCCTTCACCCTGCCGTCGCGTAACGTGTAGGCCGCCATCTGCAAATTCTCGTCGACCGTCATGACCGGAAAGTTGCAGCGCCCCTGCGGCACCCAGGAGATGCCCTCGGCCAGAATCGCGCGCGACTTCAGCGCCGTGATGTCCCTGCCCTGCCAGTTGACGGTGCCGCCCTTGATCGTCGTCATGCCATAGAGCGTCTTGAGCAGCGTCGACTTGCCGGCGCCGTTCGGCCCCATCAGCGCGACGAACTGTCCCTGCGGCACGTCGAGGTCGACGCCGTTGAGAATGTCGAGCGAGCCGTAGCCAGCGCGCAGCCCCTTGATCGAGAGAGAGGGTTCAGCCACCGAGATAGGCCTCCCGCACCGCCTGGTTCTGGACGATCTCGTCAGGTGTTCCCTCAGCGAGCTTGCGTCCCTGATCGAGCACGACCACGCGCTTGCAGAGGCTCGTCACCACGTCGATGTTGTGCTCGATGATGAGGAAGCTCACGCCGAAGGAGGTGTTGGCAAGGCGAATACTCTCGACCACGCGCTCGATGAGTTTCGGATTGATGCCGGCCATGGGCTCGTCGAGCAGAATAAGCTTCGGCTCCGGCATCAGCATCGAGGCGAACTGGATCAGCTTCTGCTGGCCGCCGGAGAGCTTGCCGGCGGGCTGGAAGCGCACGTCCCAGAGACCCGCGATCTTGATCAGCTCCCGCGCCCGCTCCCTGAGCGCGGCGACGCGATTGCGCGCGGCCGCCCCGATTCCGAAAGTCGACAGAATCCCGGGGAAGCTGAACATCTGGCCGGCGATGACGAGGTTCTCCTCGATGTCGAGCGCGGAGAACACCACGGTCTTCTGGAACGAGCGCAGCATGCGCCCTTCGCGGGCGATGTCGTTCAGCGACCAGCCCGTGATGTCCTGACCATCGAGCTTCACCGCGCCCGCGCTCGGTGTGGCGAGACCGGTCACGCAGTCGAAGAAGGTGGACTTGCCCGATCCGTTGGGACCGATCAGCCCGCAGATCTCGCCGCGGTTGACATGCAAGTCGACACCGTCGACCGCGCGCACGGCGCCGTAGGATTTGCAGAGGCCGGAAATGTCGAGGATCGGCAGCCCGCTCATTTGCGCTTCTCCAGGAAGGACCAGAAGCGCCCGATCAGCGGCGCGAACCCGCTCGGGAACCAGAACACGAGCCCCAGCAGGAAGAAGCCGTAGGCGATCATGCGCAGCTCCGGGGCAACGCGCAGCGCTTCAGTGAGGCCGACGAACAACAGGCTGCCGAAGATGACGCCCGAGATGGTCCCCGCCCCGCCGCCGAGCACGATGATCAGCATCGTCGTCGAGTAATACATCTGGAAGGTGAGCGGGCTGACCACGGTCAGGTAATGCGCATAGAGACTGCCGCCCAGCCCGGCAAAGGTCGCGCTGATCATGAAGACGACGAGCTTGTAGTGCCAGGTCGGGATGCCCACGGATTCAGCCAGCGTCTCGTTCTCGCGAATGGCTATCATGTTGCGGCCGGCCGGCGAACGGACGATCAGGTAGACGACGATGGTCGCGAGCGCGGCGATGACGAGGACAAGATAATAAAATCCGACCGTTCCGGAGACTGTGAACGAGGCCGGCCCCAGTGCGAAGTAAGGCTTGGGAATTGCCGCCAGCCCCATGTCGCCGCGTGTCAGGCTGATCCAGTTCTTGGCGACGGCCTGGCCGATGATGACAAAACCGAGCGTGCACATGACGAACGACGTGGCCCGCAATCTCAGTGCGGGAATTCCGAGCGGCAGCGCGATAAGGCCGGTCACGACGCCGGCGGCAAGGAAATTGACGTAGAACGGCGTGCCGAAATGCACCGCCAGCAGAGCCGAGGCATAGGCACCGATGCCAAAGAACGCCGCCTGCGCCAGCGACAGCAGCCCGGTATAGCCGAGCAGCAGATTGAGCCCATGCGCCGGTAACAGGAAGATCAGCGCAATGATGATGGCATGCAGCGGATAGTTGCCGAGAAACAGCGGCGCGATGCAGGCCAGCGCGATGAGCGCGACGCCGAACGGAGCGCGAAGATCCCTCGCCGTCACGACCGTGCGTTCGGCTGATGTCATGGGCTGCCCTCGGACGATCTCAGTCAAATGCCAAATCCCATCGCTATCAGAAGCGCGCCTGCGCGGAGAACAACCCGTGCGGGCGCCACATCAACACCAGCATCAGGGTTGCAAAACCAACGGTGTCGCGGAACTGCAGACCGACATAGGTGGCGACCAGGCTCTCGGCGATGCCGAGGATCATCGCCGCGACGAACGTACCGCGGACGTTTCCAAGTCCGCCCATGATGATGATCGGCAGCGTCTTGAACGTGATGAGCTCCCCCATGCCGCCGTAGACGCTGACGTTCACCGGTGCGGTCAACACGCCCGAGAGTGCTGCGAGGGCAGCACCGAGGATGAAGGTCCAAAGTGCGACATGACGGACGTCGATGCCGACAACCGCGCAGCATTCGATGTTCTGCGATACCGCGCGCATCGCCTTACCCATCCGGCTATAAGTGACCATCAACTCGAGGCCGACGAACACGATCAGGCCGACGATGATGATCAGGATACGCTGTTCTGCGAGCGTGAAGCCGAACAGCGTCACCGGCTCGATATAGCCGCCGGAGAAGAACTTGTAGCTGCCCCCGAACATCAGGATGACGGTGTTCTGGAGGATCAACGCAACGCCGAGGGTTGCGAGCACTCCGGCCTCGGCCGGAGCCCCCACGATCCGCTGCATCACGAAATTGCCAACGACGACGGCGATCACCGCGGTGGCGACCACACCAATCACGACCGCCACGGGATAGGGCAAATCGAAATAATCGATCGCGAACCAGGCTCCGAAGGTTCCGAGCATGTAATATTCGCCGTGGGCGAAATTGATGGCACGCAGCACGCCAAAGATCATGGTCATGCCGACGGCAACGATCGCGTAAACCGATCCGGAGACGATGCCGTTAACAACCTGCTCGATGACCGTGTAGAACATGTGCGCTCGGTCCTATTTCGGATAGTCGATCTCGGCCGAGTAAGCTCCCTTGATGGAAGGCTTGCCATTCTCGATCTCGAGAAGGATCATCGGCAAGCGCGCCTGATTGTGGTCGTCGAAAGTCACTTCGCCGACCGCACTCGCATAATGGATATTGGAAAGCGCGTTACGGACCTTCTCGCGATCAATGCTCTGGGCCTGCTCGATCGCCTTGGCCAACAGATGCGTCGTTTCCCAGTGCACATAAGCGTGGTTGTTGGGCGCTTCACGGAACTCGGCAGTGAACTTGTCGACGAAGGCCTTGCTCCTCTCGGACTCGTAGGCCGGAAGCCAGGCCGCGGCTTCGATTGCGCCCTCGAGCGCCTTCGGCGCCGCCTTGATGGAGCTCGCTGTATTGAACTCGGCGTTGCCGATCAGGGGGATCTTGCCGGCAATCCCGGTTTCGATCATTTGACGTCCGACGATGGGTGTGGAATCGGCATTGCCATACATGATGATGGCCTGGGCGCCGGAATCGCGGATCTTGGACAGGACGCTGCGGAAATCCACCTCGCCTTCCTTGTAATAGTCTTCCGTCAATATCTGACTCTTGAAGCGCGGCAGGTACTTCTTGGTAAACTCAATGGCTGCGCGCCCGTAGTCGGTGTCGACCGACAGCACGGCGTATTTGGTAAATCCCTTCTTTTCGGCGGCGTATTGCAGCACGACGAGGGCGCGGTTTTCGTCGGTCGGATAATTACGATAGGTCCATTTGAACCCGCCGACGCCCGCCTTGTAGGTGATCTTCGGATTCGACGAGGCGGCATTGAGGAGAAGCACACCGGCATCCTCCACGACCGGCTGCATCGCGAGCGTCACCGAGCTCGATACGTCGCCGATGATGAAGTCGACCTGATCCTGGTCGATGAGGCGCCGGGTTGCCGAGACGCCTTCGACCGGAGTACCTTGGCTGTCGCCAGCCAGGATGTTGATCTTGCGCCCACCGATGCCACCGGCGCCGTTTATTTCCTTCGCAGCCATCTGGGCACCGCGCATCGAGAAGGCGCCGTAGCGGGCGTTCGGACCGCTCATCGGAGCGACGAGACCGAGCCTAACCGTCCCATCTTCGCTTCGCGCCGCGAAGGCGCTGGAGGAAACGCTCTGTAGTCCAATCAGGGCGGTTCCGATGCAAAATCCTCGTCGGCTCAACTCGATCGTCATTTGCCCGCTCCGTTGCTGCTACAAAATGATGCGCCCGCGAACGCCGCCAGTTCTGTGGTCTTGCCCTTGGAATTTTTTGCTGCGGCCGACGGTAAAAAATAGATTTACGTTCGATGACAGGGGAAGCACGACTGTCCTCTGCCGCCATAGCGAATTCTTATGGCGAGCCGCTCACTCGAAATCTGGTCCGTCGAAATAGCACCCCGCAATCCGGAGCAGATAGCCCTGCGTCGGGCTGGCCTGTCCACGACGACCGGAGTTGATAGCACAGGACGGATTCATCTCGGCCGTCGTGGTTGATGGAATTGGACCATGACTTGAACTGATTGGCGTTCGCCGGCCGGCAGCATGGTACATCACGGTCGGCGCGATGCGAGCGCGGCGCGCTCGATCAGACAGACTAGGTACGCGACCTTGCCAATAGGCCAGGCCTGCGGCCGCCGGATGCAGTCAAGCTATCGGCTCGATCGCACGATCAGGCGACTCAGCCGAGGCGATCATCGATGTAGCGCCTGAGCGCGGACGCTGCATTCAGCATGTGCGCACGCATTCGGCGCGCTGCGGTCTCTCCGTCACCTTCTGCGATCGCCTGCATGATGGCATCATGCTCGTCGCGGGACTTGCGGATGCGATCGCCCTGCCGCAATTGGGTGCGGCGGAAGGCGCTGAGCCGCGAACGCACGTCCTGCGCCTGCTCGGCCAGAAACGAGTTGTGCGTTGCGCGGTAGATGCATTCGTGGAATTCCCGGTTGAACGCGTCATAGGCATCAACGTCGTTCGCCTCGACCATCGCAAGCGAGCCTTCGTGAAGCTCGATCAAATGGCTGCGTTCGAGCGGGGTCATGCGGTAGGTCGCAAGCCGGACGCACATCGCCTCGACCTCGGCGCTGGTCTCGAACATGTCCATGATGCGCTCCGGCGTCATCCGCGCCACGACGAGGCCGCGGCGGCCGCGTACCTCGACGAGGCCGCTGACCACGAGCTGGCGAAGCGCCTCCCGCACCGGCGTGCGGGAGGCCCCGAAGCGATCGGCCAACAGCTGCTCTTCCAGGGCGGAACCGGCGACGAGTGCGCCTGAGGCGATCTCGTCAGTGAGCGCGTTGCGGATACGATCGGAGAGCAGCCCGCCATCGTCTTCCGCGCCGACTGCGACTTTCAGTACTTCTGCCATTCAGCCTCCCGTGATCGCACGCACCGCGAAGTAAAGGATCGAGGGGGCGACCAGGCACCCGAGCCCGGTGTGAAATGTCGCCGTCAGCGCGCCGTAGGGCACCAGACGCCGGTCCGTCGCCGCCAGCCCTCCGGACACGCCGCTGACCGTTCCCATCAAGCCGCCAAACACCATTGCACTGCGCGGATTGTTGAGGCCGATCATCTTCGCCACGAAGGGCGTACCGATCATGACGATCACCGCCTTGAATACACCGGTCGCGATCGAGAGCGCAATAACCGGCGAAGATGCGCCGATCGCAGCCCCCGTGACCGGCCCGACGATGTAGGTGACCGCGCCGGCGCCGATCGTCGTCATTGAGATGGCATCGGTGTAGCCGAACGCCGCGGCAACGAACACGCCCAGAATGAACGGGACGACAGTTCCTAGCCCAAGCGCGACCGCACCGATCGCCCCGGCCTTGCGCGCATGAACGACGTCGACCTCGAAGGCGGTGGCGACGATGGCGAAATCCCGCAACATCGCTCCGCCCATCAGGCCGATCCCGGTCAGCGCCGGCAGGTCGGCGACGCCCTTTTCGCCGCCAGTGGCGATGCCGCCGCAAAAGGCCAGCACGAGACCCAGCATGATCGCGATCGCCGAGCCGTGGATGCGTCCGAAGGTGAGGTATTTCGAGATCACTCCGGAGATCCACATCAGGATTCCGACGGCCGCAAAAGCGGTGAGCAGCGAGTTTGCAGCGAGAATGTGCGATATCATCGTCATCCGATCCTCCCGGACTTGAAGTGGGGCACAGTCGCCTCGAGCGCCTCTCGCGCCTCGATCTCGTCCATGGTCTCGACACGGCCGCTGAGCCGGCCGATCAGGGCCACCATCGCGAAACACACGGCGACCGCGCCGATCCCCGCAATGACGACGATGGGACCGCCTTTTGCGGCAGCGACGACGTTCTGCTGCGCCGCCATGGCGACCACGATGGGAATGTAGAAGCTGCCCCAGAACTCGACGCCGGTCTTGAGACCGTGGCTGAGCAGGCCGTGCCGCACCAGCCAGAGCCGGGCGGCGATCAGAAACATCATCGCAATGCCGACGCCGCCGACATTGGCCTTAACGCCGAGGGCGATGCCGAGCAGGTCCCCCAGGAAGACCCCCAACAAGGTGCAGATGGAGAGCAGCGCTACGCCGGAAACGGTCACGGGCGCCTCCCCTGAGCGGACGGAGCTCCGGTCACGCGACTTGGGCACCTTGTATGCATTCGCATCATGAATCTCCTCCTGTGTATGCGAATATCCATCGCTTATGAGATTGCGTATACACTAATTGACATCCAGGCGCAATACGCATACATTCAACGCTAATGAGGCCAATTTCGCATGCCAAGGAGCCGAGATGAGCAATTGGGGTATGCAAAAGGCCGCTCTGGGAGAGCGCCTGACGGCCGGTCGACGGCACGCGAAGGGAAAGATCGTCCCGCTCCCGAGCCTGCCCGCGTTTCTGAAGGCGGTGATCCGATCAGGCGACCGGGTCTGCCTGGAGGGCGACAATCAGAAGCAGGCCGACATCCTCGCCGCGGCGCTCGCCAACCTCGACCCCGCTGAGATCAGCGACCTGCACATGGTCCAGTCCGGCGTGGTCCTGCCCGCCCATCTCGACATCTTCGAGAAAGGCATCGCGCGGCGGCTCGACTTCTCCTATTCGGGCCCGCAATCGGCGCGCATCGCGCGCATGCTGTTCGGCGGCAAGATCGAGCTCGGCGCGGTCCATACCTATCTCGAGCTGTTCGCCCGCTACTTCATCGACCTCACGCCGAACGTCGCGCTGATTGCGGCGGTCAGCGCCGACAAGGACGGCAACCTCTATACGGGACCGAACACCGAGGACACGCCGACCGTCGTCGAGGCGACGAGCTACAAGAACGGCCTCGTCGTGGCGCAGGTCGCCGAGATCGTCGACAAGGTGCCGCGCGTCGATATTCCCGGCGACCTCGTGCATTTCGTGGTCGAAGCCGGCAGGCCGTTCTATGTCGAGCCGCTCTTCACCCGCGACCCCGCCGCCATCACCGAGACCCAGATCCTGACGGCGATGCTCGCCATCAAGGGCATCTATGCGCCCTACGGCGTGCGCCGGCTCAATCATGGCATCGGCTTCAACACCGCCGCGATCGAGCTGCTGCTGCCGACCTATGGCGAGAAGCTCGGCCTCAAGGGCAAGGTCTGCACCCATTTCGCGCTCAATCCGCATCCGACGATGATTCCGGCGATCGAATCCGGCTGGGTCGAGCAGATCCATTGCTTCGGATCGGAAGTCGGCATGGAGGACTATGTCGCCGCGCGCTCCGACATCTTCTTCACGGGGCCCGACGGCTCGCTGCGATCCAATCGCGCCTTCTGCCAGACGGCCGGCCTCTATGCCTGCGACATGTTCATCGGATCGACGCTCCAGATCGATCTCGAGGGCCACAGCTCGACGGTGACGACGAGCCGCATCGCGGGGTTCGGTGGTGCGCCCAACATGGGCTCCGATCCGCGCGGCCGCCGCCACGCGAGCGAACCCTGGCTCAAGGCTGGTGCCGAGGCGGCGCCCGATGCCGCCCCCGCCCTGCGCCGCGGCCGCAAGCTCGTGGTGCAGATCGGCGAGACCTTCGGCGAGCGCAATGCTCCGCTCTTCGTCGAGCGGCTGGATGCGCTCGAGCTGGCGCGCGAGCTCAAGCTCGATCTCGCGCCGGTGATGGTCTACTCGGACGACGTGACCCACATCGTCACCGAGGAAGGCATCGCCAACCTCCTGATGTGCCGCAGCAAGGACGAGCGCGAGCAGGCCATCCGCGGCGTCGCCGGCTACACCGACATCGGCCGCGCGCGCGATGCGAAGCTGGTTGAGCAGCTCCGGCAACGCGGCGTGATCCGGCGTCCCGAGGATCTCGGCATCGATCCGCTCGATGCCGACCGCCGCCTGCTGGCGGCCCGCTCGATCAAGGACCTCATGCTGGCCTCCGGCGGCCTCTACCGTCCGCCCAGCCGCTTCCGCAACTGGTGAGGAGTTTTGCATGGAAAAGCTCAGCTTCAGACTGACCGCAGCCAGATCCGCCGGCGGCACCCGCACGCAGGCGATCGTCGGCGTCGTCGCCTCCGGCAATCTCGAGGTCCTGCTGGAACGCACCTCGCCAGCCGATACGTGCACGATCGACATCGCAACCGCAGCCCACGGCTTCGGCGCGGTGTGGGACGCCGTGGTCCGTGACTTCGTCGCCCGCCGCCCTGCCGGCGGCCTGCGCATCTCCATCAATGACGGCGGAGCCCGGCCGGACACGGTCGCGCTGCGCCTTGCGCAAGGCGTCCGCAAGATCGAGGAGCCGGAACGATGACACAGGTGGCAGCCAACACGGTTTCGATGAGCTGGTACGAGGCGAGCGCCCGGCAGCGCATCGACGCGCTGGTCGATGCCGGCAGCTTTTGCGAATACATCGGCCCCGAACTGCGCGAGATCAGCCCGCATCTTTCGATCTTCGACCTGCCGGAACAGTTCGACGACGGCATCGTCATCGGGCATGGCCGCCTGGAGGGATCGCCGGTGCTCGTTGCCGCGCAGGAAGGACGCTTCATGGGCGGCGCCTTCGGCGAAGTCCACGGCGCCAAGCTCACGGGGCTATTGCTCGCAGCTCGTGCGCATCGTCAGGACGTGCTGATCCTGTTCGACACCGGCGGCGTGCGGCTTCAGGAAGCCAATGCCGGCGAGCTCGCGATCGCAGAAATCATGCGTGCGGTGATCGAGGTGCGGCGTGCGGGCGTCAGCGTCGTCGGGCTGATCGGCGGCCGCGCCGGATGCTATGGCGGCGGCAGCCTGATCGCCGGCACCTGCTCGCGCCTGATCGTGTCCGAGCAGGGACGGATCAGCGTCAGCGGCCCCGAGGTGATCGAGACCAACAGAGGCATCGAGGAGTTCGACTCGCGCGACCGCGCGCTGGTGTGGCGCACCATGGGCGGCAAGCACCGCTATCTCATCGGCGGCGCCGACACGTTCGTCGACGACGAGGCGCTGGCGTTTCGCCAGGCGGCGATCGACGCGCTCAAGATCAAGCGTGGCTGCGACACCACCGTTCTCGAGGCCGAGCAGAATCGCCTGGAGCATCGGCTGCAGCGTTTCGGCGAAGCCGAGGACGCCGTCGATATCTGGCAGACGCTAGGTATCGACGCGCCGACCGAGATCCCCGCGCTTCCGACCGACGCTTTTCTACGCGCGGCAAAGACAAGGGAGAACGCCGATGACGCTCGATGACATCCTGACCGGCTTGTTCCCGAACGGCAGCAAGATCGAAACGACCGGCGCGATGATCGCGGGACATGCGACCCTGCCCGACGGCGAGCCGATCCACGTGCTCGGCATCACGCAAGGACAGCCGCTCGGCGTGGACGAGGCGATCGCGCTCGCAGGGCGCGTGATCGAGATCATCAAGTCATGCGATCGGACGCCGATCCTGTTCCTGGTGGATTCCGCCAGCCAGCGCATGAGCAAGCGCGACGAACTGTTCGGCCTCAGCGAATACCTCTCGCATCTCGCCAAGGTGCTGCTGCTGGCGGAAGCGGAAGGACACCGTACGGTCGGCCTGCTCTACGGCGGCAGCGCGGCGGGCGCGTTTATCGCCACTGCTCTTGCCACCGGCACGCTGGTGGCACTCCCCGGCGCGCATCCCGCGGTGATGGATCTGCCGTCGATGGCGCGGGTCACCAAGCTTCCGATCGACGTGCTGAAGGCCAAGGCGGAAGCAACGCCCATTTTCGCGCCCGGGCTCGACAATATGGTCCGCACCGGCGGCATTCACGTCGTCTGGGACGAAACTGCACCCCTGGCGCCGCAGCTTGCGGCCGTGCTGGCGCAGCCTGCCGGACGGGACGAACGCAGCCGGCTCGGCGCGGAGCGGGGCGGACGTCGAAAGGCGGCCGAGATCGCCGATCGGGTCGTCGCGCTCGCCGCGGTCGCGCAGCGGGGAGCGCAACATGGCTGAAGCGCTTGCGCGTCACACCATGGTGAAGGCTTCGGCAGCCGGATGGGCTGTCGCGATGAGCCGCCACCCCGAACTCGCCAGCGAACCGATCATCGACGGCTGGGCGCGTGCTGGCCATCCCCTCATCGTTCGCCGGCCAGCGTGCAGCGATGCCGCCGGCATGATTCCGCTCGGCCTGCCGCTGCCGCCCAGCCACGGCAAACGGCGCATCGCGCTCGCGCTCGCGCCCGGTGACATCATCGCATCTGCTGCGCCGCCACCCTTGGCCGATGCGGCCGCCGTGGCGCCTGCACACTGGCAGGAGACGATCGGCCTGCTGCTCCAGCTTCTGCCGGAGACCCGCACCTTCGGCAGCCTGGCCTGGCAATATCTCACCGGCTTGCCCTATCTTTCCGACAGTTCGGACCTCGATCTGCTCTGGCCGCTGTCGCCGGCAAGGCACGCCGGCACCCTGCCGTCGGACATCGGCCGGATCGCGAAGCAGGCTCCGATGCGGCTGGACGGCGAAATCGTTGGTCGCGCGGGAGGGGTCCAATGGCGCGAGCTCATCGGAGCTGACGACGATGAAGTCCTCGTGAAAGGCCCCGCCTGCGTCATCAGCACGACGCGCGCCGCATTTCTGTCGGGGAAGCTGTCGTGAACGTCGCGCTGAGATGGCAATCGACACCCGGCCGCGCGCTCGATGCGGAGCAGTTCGGTGATCTGGCGTCGCTTTGCCTGAAGCTTGAAGTTGAAACCCATCCGAAACCGGGGCTCGTAAGCCATGTCGACAATGGCGCGCACAGCGACATGGACGCCGAGCTGCTGTGCCGCAGCGCCGACACCTTGAGGCCATTCCTCCGCGATCTGGCGCATGCCGGAGCCGAGGGCGCCGGCATGAGCCGGTTGCGCGCGATCGGGGTCGCCGCTGAGCGCGCCATGCTCGCGGCAACCGGAGGCGTCAACACGCATCGCGGCGCGATCTTCGGATTGGGTCTGCTCTGCGCCGCGGCCGGATATCGCGGTGCGCTCGGCATTCGCAAATCGCTCGGCGATCTGGTGTCGCAGCGCTGGGGCGAAGACATCCTTTCAGGTCCCATATCCTTGCGCAGCCATGGCGCCATGGCCTCGCGGCGTTACGGTGCCGGCGGCGCCCGGGCGGAGGCCGCTTGCGGCTTCCCATCGGTGTACGAGATCGCCCTGCCCGCCCTGCATGCTGCACGAAAGCTCGCGCCTTGCGATGAGGAAGCGGTCCGCGTTCAGACCTGCATGACGCTCATCGCTGATGTCACCGACACCAACCTCCTGCATCGCGGCGGAGAGGATGGATTGCACTTCGCGCAGGACAGCGCATCTGCATTCCTTGGCGACGGAGGCGTCGGACGTCACGGCTGGCGCGAGCGAGCCATCGAGATTCATCAGGCATTCGTGGCGCGCAATCTCAGTCCCGGCGGCTCGGCGGATCTGCTGGCCATGGCCCTCTTCGTCGATCGGCTGGACCTCTGATGCTTGCCCTGCTCTGCGGTGGACAAGGCACCCTCTCGGACAAGATCTTCGATCTGGCCGCCGATCAGCCTGCCGCAGAGCCCGTTTTCACCGCGGCGACCGCGTGTCTCGGCGAGGATCCACGGGAGTTCGTCCGGACGCACAGCGCAGACGAGCTGTCCGCCAACCATGTCAGCCAGATCCTGACCGTCACATCGACGCTCGCGATCCATGCCTGCATTGCCGATCTCCTGACCGAACCTACGGCCGTCACCGGCTACAGCGTCGGCGAGATGACCGCCTGGAGCATTGCAGGGATATGGACCGCCGATGAAGCCTTGCGACTGACGGCTGTTCGCGCGTGCCTGATGGACAGCGTCGCCGGACCCGACGGCCGCCTCGGCTATGTGCGCGGGCTCGACCCGGCCGCACTCGAACGCCTGCTCGGGAAGCATCGCTGCGAGATCGCGATCAGGAACCCCGATCGTCTCGTTGTCGTCGGAGGCGCCGAGCAGGACGTGATCGACCTCTGCCAGGAAGCGACCCGACAAGGCGCCACGCGCACAGGTCTTCTCGCCGTGAGAATCGCGTCGCACACGCGGCAGCTCGAACAGGCCTGCCGCCCCTTTCAACTGACGCTCGACGCCAGCACACGCTCCGCTATCGCAAATCAACGAGTCTTGCTCGCCGGAGGCGACGGCGAGCGCATCTTCTCGGCCAGCAACGCAACAGCAAAGCTCGCCTCCCAGGTGGCGCGCCCGATCGACTGGTCGGCGACGCTGGAAGCGCTTGCCGAGCTCGGCGTCAGCAGGGTGCTGGATCTCGGTCCAGGACACGCACTCGCCGAGATGATGCAGGCTTTCCTTCCCTCCGTCCGCTGCTACGCGGCGGACGGATTTCGCACGGTAGGTGGTTTGCGAGATTGGTTACAGAGCCGCCCCGGCCGTGGCACTCGCGCTCCTTGACGCAATTAGGGAGCTGCGTCCGACTGGGGGGCTGAGGTTACAAGATGCGTAAATGAAACGCATCAACCGTCGTGCAAGACAAGCGAAGCGACGCTTGTCAGAACGAAAATGGGCGACTTGTCAGAATGAAAAGGCCCTGACGCGCTAAATTATTGAAAACATTGGAGCGGGTGAAGGGAATCGAACCCTCGTATTCAGCTTGGAAGGCTCGGCCAAATCCCTCACGCAACTTCCTCGAACTTCACTTTCCTGCGTAAAAACAGCACTTTCCAGCATTCCCGACTTCACGCCAAATCACCCAAAAGTCGGTAAAGTCATGGGCTATTGCGCCCGATGAGCGCCCTGAAAAACGGAACTTTTGGCGGCGGCGCGACAACAAAAAAGCGCCGTGTCAACTCACGGCGCTCTCTTTATCACTCTTTTTCCAGGACCGCGAATGCCTGGTCAGCTTCGCCAGATCCCGCTTCGCCCTCGCCCGCTCCTCATCATCCTCGGCATCCTCCACCCGCTGCTTGAAGATCAGCACCAGCTTTTCCTGGAGCGATCGCTTTTCGCCGGAGCCGTCGAGGGATTTGAGGAAGATTATCATGGTGCAAGGATACGATCACGACGTAGGGCAACGCGCTCACGCTGAATGAAACCATGCCAGCGTTGCGATTTGTGGGGTGATATGGCCGACCCTTATTCGCAGACCGACCTTTTTCCAAACGAACTCCCAACTCGAATTGTCGCGATGATCGACGACATCCTCTGGTCGAATGAAATCAATCTCCATCCTCGTTGAACAATCCGACATTATTGCTGGAGCCGTTGTTCCTAGATCGGCAGTTTCGATACTGTCAGATCTAGCCTCAGTTGAGGGCTTTAGCGTGCTCAAAGGCGCTGATGTCGCCCGTATCCAAGGCATCTCATCTTGTTGTTGCAGTACAATACCAACGTCGGCAATTCCTTCGAATATTGCCTCATCTTTTGCCTTGCGATCAGCGTTAGACTTCAGATGAAACATCACGTCAGGATGGAACGTGAAATGCGGATTCTTCACTTGCAATAGCGCGTCTGGATCAGAAGGAAGGACGTATTCAATCGTTATTCGATTGTAGGCATTCCAGATAAATTGCCGCTCGCGAAGCCTCGGCGAAACGTAGGCCCTGTCTTTAAGACCAAACGATATAGAGCCATCGGGTTGAAATGAAATCCAACCCACGCTGATGGTGCGCCCCGCATGACTGACCGTAATATGTCTTCTCAAATAGGTCTCGCCCCGTTCGACGACGACTATATCAACCGCTACTGATTCTAGGCAGCAGCAAACATATCCGACTGCGGCGAAGGCGAAGCGGCTACAGGTCTCACGGCGCGCCACCATGCAGCAAAACGTACACGTTCAAGAAAAGAAAGATCGCGCCGATGATCACCACAGCCCAAGCCATCATTCCTAGTGAATGGGCCTGCATGGCGTAGCCTTCGATCATTTCATCGTACATCTGATCGATGCGTTCTTCTTCCCACCTTGCAATTTTGGCGTCACACTCCTTGAAGAATGCCTCCACCACTGCATCTTTGCGACGCCGCTCCTCAACAAGATGGGCAGGCAAAATAAGTCTTCGACCGACGCCATGACTATTGGCAGCCGATGTACCGGTTTCAACCTCCATACACCTCCCTCGTGAGTGTTTCGTTGTTTGTTAATTTCAGGTTGTATTGTAGCTCATATTTAAGCAATTCAGCGTCTCATCCACGCAACTGATTTCCGAGAGCGTCATGTCTGACAGTTCAAAAAATTTCAGCAATACCTTGGTTACAATCGCACTCAAGGGTGGCCTCCATCAACTTGGACCTGATTTAGAGGAAAAAGAGCTAGCTGCGATAGGATGGGTTACTGCGCACTGGGCGATTCTGGAGCACTATCTCCTCTACCAGAGCGTAAAGATGGCTGCCGCTCGCGGCGTCGAGCCGGATGCAGACGTTTTCAACCTATCGTTCGCGCGGCGTCTCAAGGCTTGGTTGACCGAGGTCAGGCTCCTTCCTGACGGTTCCCGCAAGACCGAACTTGAAAAGCTTTCTGGCAAGATTGCAAACTGTGAAAACAGGCGACATCAAACAACACATGGCCTGTGGGCTTGGGAAGTAAGCGATCCAGACAAGCTCAAGACATTTAGCGACAGGCCGAGAGTCGAATTTGAAGTGAGTATCGAATTCGATGGCCTGATTAAGCTTGCCAAGGAAATTGGCGAGATAAACTTTGTCTTGGCATATCCGAACGGCATCGAGGACTTCCACAAAGAAAAAGCGGAGTCAGGTGGAAGTTTCAGCCGAAGCTTTTTGAAAGCCGTCAGGCCCGACAAGGATTAATTAGGCTCGATTATCCGAGCCAAGCGACAAATTCGCTCCACGACCATACCTTGACCGAAAAACCGGCTCGCTGAATCTTGGAGGCTAGCCGGGTTTCGTTCGTAACGAGCACATCAGCCTCACCCGCCGCCGTTGCCGCTATTAGCGCATCTTCTGCATGGTTTTGATTTCCAGACATCAGTGCAACGATTGAGGCATTCACCTTGTCGGTGCCCCAACTGCACTCGTCCCAACGGGATACGTCCCACACCGCCCCGCTAGTTGGCACCTTCTCAGCCAGCCCGTAAATCTCCAGGAGTGCGGTGTGACTCCGGAGCGAGCGACAGTTCATCACGCTGGACATGCGTGCTCACGAGATTCAATCGCCCTTCGGAAATGCGCTGCGTAATCGCTCGCAGCACGGAGTCGCCCGCCGCAATCAAGTCGTGCACGTTGCTGTCCAGCATGATGCGCATTCGCTAAATATATCAGCAGCGATCCTCAGCCAGCGAATCTATTGCTCTATTGATTTTTCAACGACTTAGGAAAATCGGTGCGCCCGATGAGCGTCCTAGAAAAAGGGCGCATAACTTTCTCGGATTCTTGACGGACTCCGACCCTCATGTAACACACTGAACCTGCGTTGATTTTCGCGTTGTTGGGATGGAGCGGGTGAAGGGAATCGAACCCTCGTATTCAGCTTGGAAGGCTGCTGCTCTACCATTGAGCTACACCCGCATCTCGCGTTCCCCTAACACGGCCGCGCGGCGGCCTCAACTGCCCCGGATCGGTCTTTCCCGCTTCGCGAACGGGCTTGTTCCCAGCCGCCAGCCCCAGCTCTTAACGACGAGGGTGTTTCGCCCTATATTGAGCCTCCCGAAACCAACGAAAGGAGGTGATCCAGTGTCTTATCTCAAGCGCTGTCACCTCGCTGGGATCGCCCGCTAAGCTCTGAACAAGGCTTGGCATCGGGGCGCTCTCAGCCCTGGACCAGCGAGCACGAAATCGGGCGCGACGGGGCCTCCCCGCCGCGCCTTTTTCGTAGGCAGATGCCGCTCAGGCGGCCGGCCCGCCCGCAAGCACCTCGCAAATCTTCTGCGACAGCTCCGACTTCCGGTATGGCTTCTGAAGCAGCGCCACGCCGGGATCGAGATGTCCTTCGTGGACGATGGTGTTGTCGGTATAGCCAGAGGTGTAGAGCACCCTCACCCCAGGACGGCGAAGCCGCACGGCTTCGGCCAGTTCCCGCCCGTTCATGCCGCCGGGCATGATGATATCCGTGAACAGCAGATCGAAACTGGCGCCCTGGTCGACCAGCGCGAGGGCGGCTGCGCCGTCGCCGGCCACGAGCGTGCGATAGCCAAGGCTGCCGAGCTGGGCGATGACATAGCCCTGCACCAGCGGATCGTCCTCGACCACGAGTATCGTCTCGTGCCCGCGCGCCGCAGCGAGCGCCTGCGCCGGTCCTGTCCTGGTCGGCGCCTCGCCCTTCGATCGCGGCAGGAACAACCGCATCACCGTGCCTTGTCCCTCCTCGCTCTCGATCTCGACGGTGCCGCCGGTCTGGCGGGCAAAGCCGTAGACCATGCTGAGCCCGAGCCCGGTGCCGCGGCCGACCCCCTTGGTGGTGAAGAACGGCTCGAACACGTGCTCGCGGATGTCGGCCGGGATGCCGTGACCGGTGTCGGTCACCGCAATCATCACGAAGGCGCCGCGCATGACGTCGCCGTCGCTGCGCACGCCGTCAAGCTCCCGATTCGCGGTCTCGAGCGTGAGCCTGCCGCCGTCCGGCATCGCATCACGCGCGTTGACGGCGAGATTGACGATCGCGGAGGAGAGCTGCGACGGATCCGCCATCGCGGACCAGGCGTCGTCCGCGAGCCGGGTCACGATCTCGATATGCTCGCCC
Organism: Bradyrhizobium sp. CCBAU 11386; assembly: GCF_028128955.1. Classification (NCBI taxonomy): domain Bacteria; kingdom Pseudomonadati; phylum Pseudomonadota; class Alphaproteobacteria; order Hyphomicrobiales; family Nitrobacteraceae; genus Bradyrhizobium; species Bradyrhizobium sp. CCBAU 11386. Next base: position 74,903 of record NZ_LBKA01000027.1, on the reverse strand, counting down.
AGGATCGGCTTCAGCAGCTTCGCCGTTTCGACCACGAGGGCATTGACGTCGATTTCGCGCGGCTCCAGCGGCTGGCGGCGCGCGAAGGTCAACAGCTGCGAGGTAATCTCGGCGCCGCGCGCGGCCGCATCGTCGATCAGCTGCGCGATCGCGGCGAACTGAGGCCTGTCCGCAAGCCCTTCCTGGATGATCTCGATGGTGCCGGTGATGACGGTGAGCACGTTGTTGAAGTCGTGCGCGACGCCGCCGGTGAGCTGGCCGATCGCGTCCATCTTCTGGGATTGGCGAAGCCGCTCCTCGGTCTCGTGCTGCTCGGTGACATCAGTGGCGGAGCCGCGATAACCCATGAAGCGTCCACCGGCCGCGAATACCGGCTGGCCGTTGACGCTGAAATGGCGCACCCGTCCGGTCATGTCGCGACCGCGATACTCGAACTTCCGGAACGGCTCGTGGCGGTCCAGCACCGCCATGTGCACGCGCCATTTCTCCGGCTCGGCGTCGTGGTCGAACGCGGCATCGGTGCGGCGCTTGCCGATCAGCGCCTTATGGTCCATGCCGAAGGCCCCGGCGCGGTCGGATATGTAGGTGAACCGATGATCCGGCCCGGTCTCCCAGAACCAGTCGGACGCGGTCTCGGCATAGTCGCGGAAGCGCTGCTCGCTCGCGCGCGCGTCGTCTTCGGCGCGCTGGCGGATCTTCAGGTCGCGCTCGAGATTCGCATTGGCCTCGCGCAACTCGCCATAGGCCCGCTCGAGATTGGCGCACAGGGCGTTGAAAGCGTCGATCACCTTGTCCAGTTCGTCCGCATCGTAGGGCGGCCGACGCTCCAGGTGCAAAGGCGGCGGCGGCCGCGCCAGGCTGTACTTGCTGACGAAGTCGGCGATGGCAACCAGGTGCCGCGTCACCAGGAGATGGACCATGTAGATGATGAACAGCGAGACGAGGAACGTCTTCGCCGCCTGGCTTGCCAGGATGATCAGGGCCCGGTTCAGCAATTGCCGATAGACCTCGCTCAACGTCGCCTCGACATGGAGCACGCCGATCGTGCGCGCGGCCCCCTGCACGGAATAGTTCAGCGGGTAGTCGCGCGTCACGATCGAACGGGTGTTCGGCTCGCCGACCGCGACACGGATTGGATTGGGACGATCGGCGATCTCGCGCACCTCGGCGGCGCGGATGTCGGGCAGCCGCAGGATGCCGTCGAGCTGGAGCTTGATCTGGTTCTGGTCGAGATTCCACAGGCTCTCGCCGAGGCTGCCTGTGGTGCTGCGGCCGATCTCGTCAAGCCGCGTCTCGATGACGCCGACCTCGCGGTCGTAGTCGAGATAGAGCTGAAGCGCGGTCAGCATCAGCGTCACGATCGAGGAGAACAGCAGCACGGCGGCCAGGAGGCGCGGCCCGACGCCGCTGCGCGACCAGTTGAAGATCCGCGACAGCAACGCTCCGATCATCGCCGGCGCAAGCGCAGCGCCGATCCCGCTCAAATCCTGCTTCGCGGCCGCCGGGGCAACGGCGCGGCTGCGCTTGGAATCCTCGTCGCCTGCGTTGCCCATGCACCACGTCCCCGGAATGGCGGCATCCTGCTCCGGCCGGCCGGTCGCGGCCGCGAGCAATTCGATCGTTGAGACTTTCCCTTCACGCGACCTGCGTGGTGTTCCTGTCGGCCCATGGGCGGCTTGAGGTCGGCGGGGTCATATCTTGCGCCCAGCAGCAGGATTCTCGGGCAAACTATCACCTCGGGTGCTAGAATGACATCGGTTAAAGTCCGGAGCCGCCTGCATGGCGGGCGAGCGATGGCCGTTGCAGCCGGCGCGCAGGCGCGCCACTCCCGGTAGATCGCGCGGGCCTCCGAATCCAGTAGTAGCAATGCACGACCAAGGAGACGCGTGATGTGGCGGATAGCCATCGCCTGCCTGTCGTTGCTCGCAGCCGGTCCAACGCAGGCGCAGGAGCTGATCCGGCTGGCGCGCATCGCCGACATCCCCGATCAATATGTCGGCGGCGAGATGCTGCGGGCCGTCTATGCCAAGCTCAACATCAGGCTGGAATTCGAGGACGTCCCCGGCAAGCGGGCACTCGCGCTGTCGAGCGCAGGCGAGGTCGACGGCGAGATCCAGCGGATCGGAACGCTCGCGCGCGACTACCCCACGCTGATCCAGGTCACGCCGGCGATCAACTACATCGAGCCCGCGGTGTTCACGACGAAACTGCATTTCGACGTCGCTGGCTGGAATTCGATCAGGGACTACAGCATCGGCATCGTCCGCGGCGTCGGCTCCTCGGAGGCCGGCACCCGCGACATGGCCCGCGTCACGGCGACCACCAGCCTCGAGAACATGGTCAAGATGCTCGACGCCGACCGTTTCGACGTGATTGTCACCGACCTCTTCAGCGGACTCGTCGCGGTGAGGAAGCTCAATCTGCAGGCCAGGATCTACCCGCTCTCCCCGCCGCTCGAGCGCATCCACATCTACCACTACCTGCACGAACGTCATCGCGATCTGGTGCCGAAGGTCGGCAAGGTGATCGCGCAGATGGAGGCGAGCGGCGAACTGGCGGCGCTGCGGGAGGCCCTCGTCAAGCGGGTCCTCAACGCGCCGTGAGGGCGTCGTTCAGGTCGCGCGAAGCCGTTCGCGTAACGCCACCGCGGCGATCAGCACGCCAACGCACCAGGCCATGACCGCCCGGTGAGGCTCCTCGCCGAGCAGCACCGTAACGATGCTCGTGAGCAGGCACGGCGCGATCGCCTTGCTGCTACGGCTCGCCAGCGAGAGCAGAAACGGCAGCGCGGCGATCGATATTTGCAGGACACCCATCAGCGAAGACCGGTCTCGCCCAATGCTTCAGAAAAGGCTTCAGAAGCCGCAGACCTTGAGCGCGCGCGGGCGTTTGCCGCGACGGCTCTCGACGATGCGTTCGCCGCCGTTCTCGGCCGAGCTGCCGTAATAGCGGTGATGACCGCTCTGGTCGTGCAAATCGGCAGGCTCCGATTGTGCCGCCCGCCGTGCGTCGCAGATGATCTTGATGGTGTGACCCGACATTGCCGCCTCCGATGACCTTCCGTGTTCTTGTGGCCATCAGTCGCCCCGGATTTGGGCAGCGTTCACCCCGCAAGGCGGCAATCGGGTTTCAGGACGGTTTCGTCGAGCCTGCACGACGCAATATTTTGTGCTTGGGGATTGTCGGGGCGGGCTGCGGTGATACGTCCTTTGGACGCGCGCAGCAAAAAAATGAGGTGACGAATGCTCTACGCCATCCTGGCCTATCACGTGGAAGACGAGATTTTATCCTGGACACCGGAGCAGGACGCTGCGGTCGTGGCCAAGGTCATCGAGGTTCAGGCGCCTTTGAGGGCAAGCGGACACTTCGGGCCGGCCGCCCGTCTGGACGAGACCCGAAAGGCCCGCACCTTGCGTGGCCCCGGCGCGGGCGTGGTGCTGGACGGCCCGTTTGCCGAGACCAAGGAGCAGCTTCTGGGCTTCCACCTCGTGGAATACGACACTGACGATGAGGCCATCGCGGCGGCGCGGAGGCTGCGTCAGGTTAATCCGACTGCGGTCTACGAAATCCGCCCGGTCAAGCTTTACGTGCCGGCCGACGGGTTCGGCGCGACACCAGGGTAAGCCGCGCCTTACGCGTCCGGCTCGGTTCGCGCGACATAGAAGCGCTGGATCAGCAGGCCGCCGAAGGCGATGAACCACACGAAGGGCGCGATGTGCGGGGCAAACGCCGCAACGATCGTGCCCGGGATGAACACGAGCAGCGGAAACAGCGAGGCCATGATTTCCTGGCGCCAGCTCCCCAGGATCAGCCACCACAGCCAGGCGTTGAGGCCGGCGATCGCGGTCAGATTCAGGCCGTAGAGCACGGCGACCGCACTGCTCATGGCGTAGTTGGTGTAGAGGCCGTTGGTCACCGGCAGCAGCACGATCGAGAGCAGGAAGAACAGGTTGAGGATCACCGCGCCGCGACTGCCCACCGGCTGGCGCGCCAGCCGGCGGTGATGGCTGATCCAGAACACGCCGGCGATGATGAAGCTGAGCGCCAACCCTGCGAGCTTGCCGGAATAGACATGGGCGAGATCGCTCCAGCCGGGGGCGCTGGTGAACACCGCGGCCTTGGGCAGATCGTAGGCCAGAAGCGTCATGGCGACGCCGAAAATGGTGTTGCTGAGCGACTCCAGCCGCCGCATCTCGAACTGGTCGGGCTTGAGCTCGGTCATGCCGGGCGCGCTCTTCTCGGGCTGGAACCTTGGGCCGTCTTTTCCCTAGGTGTTAAATCCGGTTCCGTCCAGCCGCATTGCGATTCGCGAGGAGATCGCCGAATCTCACGGTTTCACCGGGGCGATTCGTGGCAACATATCTGGACACGCTCAATGCGGAGCAGCGCCGCGCCGTCGAGCATGGCGTGGCCGACGGCACGACCGTGGGCGCCCCCCTGCTCGTCATCGCCGGTGCCGGCTCCGGCAAGACCAACACGCTGGCCCATCGCGTCGCCCATCTGATCGTTGCGGGGGCCGATCCGCGCCGGATCCTGTTGATGACATTCTCTCGCCGCGCCGCGGCCGAGATGGCCGGCCGGGTCGAGCGCATCGCCCGAAAGGTGCTCGGGGAGAACAACGCCGCGATCATGCGCGATGCGCTGACCTGGGCCGGCACCTTCCACGGCATCGGCGCGCGGCTGCTGCGCGAATATGCCGAGCGGATCGGCGTCGACCCTGCCTTCACCATCCACGACCGCGAGGATTCCGCCGACCTGATGAATCTGGTCCGGCACGAGCGCGGCCTGTCCAAGACCGAGAGCCGCTTTCCCGCCAAGGGCACGTGCCTGTCGATCTACTCCCGCTGCGTCAACGCCGAGACGGAGATCGAGAAGGTGCTAGGGGCGCACTATCCCTGGTGCGCGGGCTGGGCGGCCGAGCTGAAGGGCCTGTTCGCGGCCTATGTCGAGGCCAAGCAGGCCCAGCACGTGCTCGACTACGACGACCTGCTGCTCTACTGGTCGCAGATGATGAGCGATGCGCTGATCGCCGAAGAGATCGGTGGCCGCTTCGATCACGTGCTGGTCGACGAATACCAGGACACCAACCGCCTGCAATCCTCGATCCTGCTCGCGCTGAAGCCCGACGGGCGCGGCCTCACCGTCGTCGGCGACGACGCGCAGTCGATCTATTCGTTCCGCGCCGCCACCGTGCGCAACATCCTGGACTTTCCGCAAAGCTTCTCGCCTCGCGCCGAGATGATCACGCTCGACCGCAATTACCGCTCGACGCAAGCCGTGCTGGCGGCGGCCAACGGCGTGATCGGCCTCGCGCGCGAGCGCTTCACCAAGAACCTCTGGACCGATCGCACCTCCGCGCAAAAGCCGCAGCTCGTCACCGTGCACGATGAGGCCGATCAGGCCCGCTACATCGTCGAAGAGGTGCTGGCCAATCGCGAGCAAGGCGCGCTTCTGAAGCACCAGGCGGTGCTGTTCCGGACGTCCTCGCATTCGGGTCCGCTGGAGATCGAGCTGACCCGCCACAACATCCCGTTCGTGAAATTCGGCGGCCTGAAATTCCTCGACGCCGCCCACGTCAAGGACGTGCTGGCGCTGCTGCGCTTTGCCGAAAACCCGCGCGACCGCGTTGCGGGCTTCCGCATCCTTCATCTGTTGCCAGGCATCGGCCCCGCAACCGCGCAGCGCGTGCTGGACCAGATGGCGGAGAGCACCGATCCGCTTGCTGCACTCGGCCAGTTGCCGGTGCCGCCGCGCACCGGCGCGGACTGGACCGATTTCGTCCGCACGGTCGCAAACCTGCGCTATTCGGAATGGCCGGCGGATCTGGAGCGCGTGCGGCTCTGGTACGAGCCGCATCTCGACCGCATCCACGAGGAGTCCGAGACGCGCCGCGCCGATCTGATGCAGCTCGAGCAGATCGCGAGCGGCTACGCCTCGCGCGAGAAGTTTTTGACCGAGCTCACGCTCGATCCACCGGATGCGACCAGCGACAAATCCGGGCCTCCCTTGCGCGACGAAGACTATCTGATCCTCTCCACCATCCACTCCGCCAAGGGCCAGGAGTGGAAATCCGTGTTCGTGCTCAACGTCGTCGACGGCTGCATGCCCTCCGACCTCGGCGCCGGCACCAGCGCCGAGCTCGAGGAGGAACGCCGCCTGCTCTATGTTGCAATGACGCGCGCCAAGGACGATCTCCACCTCGTCGTGCCGCAGCGCTTCTTCACCCACGGCCAGGCCGCCAAGGGCGACCGCCACGTCTACGCCTCGCGCACCCGCTTCATCCCGGAGCAGCTGGTCTATCTGTTCGAGCGCACGGCCTGGCCGAAGGCGGCCGCAGGCGCGGCGCGCACCGCGGCGCAAGGGCCCAAGATCGACATCGGCGCGCGGATGCGCGGGATGTGGCGGTAGGCTCGGGAAACCGAGCTTACGATCGCGCTCAGAAATTGTAATTCAGCCCCGCCCGAACGAGATCGATTGCCGTATTGGAACGGGCATTGAGAAAGCTCGGCGCGAACGGCGCACCGGCATAGAGGCTGCCGATGACGGGATAGCTGCCGCTGCCGAGGTCGACGTGCAGATATTCAACCTTGAGGCTGATGTTCTGCGTGAAGCGCTTCTCACCGCCGATACCGGCGGCCCATCCGGTCGCAACGCGGGACGAAGTGCCGGCGAAGCATGACCCAAGTCCATAGAACGGACCGCACGCGAAGGCATAGCCGAAATTGCCGATAGAGTTCGACACCCCCGGCGGCAGCGACACACTGGCCGATTCACTGACGCGTCCATAAGCGAAGCCCCCGGTGCCGAAGATCAGGAGATCCGGCGCCGCCAGAAATCCGATACGTCCGCGGACCGTGCCGAACCAGTCGATATTGCGGCTGACGTCGAATGTCGCGGGCTGCGTCCCGAATAGCGTGACCGGTGTCGACGCGCTGGCTTTCAGGCTGGCCGCAGCAATATCGGCCTCGACACCGACCACGCCGCGACCGGCGAACTGCCAATCATAGCCGACCTGGCCGCCGCCGAGCCCGCCATTGGCATTGAGAGAGGCCGCGACCGGCGGAACGACGGGCTGACCGAATGTCAGACTCTGCGTGAGCGGATCACCAGGACGTGCGATGACGCCGCCGCTTGCCCAACCATACCCTCCGCTCACTCCGGCGTGGAATCCCGTCCAGCTGATCTCGCCGGCCTCTGCCGAAACGCACCCGCAGAAAACCAACAGTGCCGCCAAGCCCTTCTTCATGCCATTTCCTTGCTGATGTCGCGTCAGCCCGCGCATGGCGCACGCGGCCAGTCACGAGACTCGAGGGCGATCCTAGAAGATGCTGCTCCGAGGTCTCGGCGCTCCGTGCAGCCGGCACTGCAATTCCTGCAACAACGCGAAATCCTAGCGTCTGTTGCAGACGCGTCACATCGATATGTAGCGCGACAGCTCGTGCTCCATTGAGGCCGGTTCGAACCGGGGCGGCAAAACGCGCGACAAAGCTCCGGATTTGGCGGGGGCACGATCACTTTGACGACCAAGCGCCTGACGCGTTTCCTGTTCAGCACCGACGCCCTGCCACCCGAGGACAGGCTCGCGATCTGGCTGCAGGACCTCGGACGCCATCACATGCGGCTCGAGATCGAGCCGCGCGAGCCCCGCGCGAACGAACCGTGCCAGGATGACAACGACGGGTTCGCATTCAGCTGGGTCAGACGATCCAACTATCGCATCCTTGGCGAAGACGAGACGTTGCCACGCGATACGGACGACAGCATCCTGCTGTTTTACGGCGCTGCGAGCTCGTTCGCGATGGAGGGCTGCATCCAACTCACCAACGTCCGGCTGGACGGCGCACTGTTTCGCAGCAGGATACCCGACATCGACGGGCAGCTGCTTCACCGATTACCTTCGAACGGTACCGCGCTGCGCCTGCTGCAAGCCTATGTCGACGCGCTCGCTGCGAGCGGCACTCCCGCCGATCCCCTGCTTTCCCATTTCATCAATGAACATATCGTCGATCTGATCGCCGTCTCCTTGCGGTCAGGCGACGACAATCCCGAGCCGGCAGCGCAAAGCGCGATCCCAGCGGCGCGCCTCGCCGCGGCGAAAACCGACATCCGCGCCCATCTCCGCGATCCAGCTCTCTCGGCCAGACATGTCGCACTGCGGCTGGGCCTGTCCGAACGATATCTATCTGCTGTTCGAACGCAGCGGCCTGAGCTTTGCGCCCTTTGTCACGCACGAACGGCTCAAGCTCGCCACCGCCATGCTGCTCGATCCCGCGCGAAAGCAGGATCGGATCGGCGACATCGCTCTCGCCGCAGGGTTCAGCGACCTCTCGACCTTCAACCGCTGCTTTCGCCGTCGCTATGGGCGAACGCCGTCCAGTCTGCGCCGCTCCGGACCGGGATGACGAGGACTTGCCGGTAGCTACGCGTTCAGCCGGTCGAACTGGACCTTGCCTGCCTTCATCACCAGCGGAATGTGCTCGCCCTGGCCGAGCAGGCAGGCAACATCGCGTAGCGGGTTGCCGTCGACCACCAGCAGGTCCGCGAGAGCCTCGGGCGCGATCCGGCCGAGCTTGCCCTCCATGCCGAGCACTTCGGCGCCGATCAATGTCGCGCTGGCGATGACGGCGCGCGCTCCTAGAATTTCGGCGCGAATCCGGAATTCGTCGCTCTGGAGGCGTTGCGAAGCTCCAAGCAGGTCGCTGCCAAATCCCATCTTTACCCCGGCGTCGCGATAGATCGCGAGCGAACGCAGGCCGGCGTCGCGGACATCGGCGATCTTGGCGACGCTCTCTGGCGGCAGGCCATATTGGGCGCCCTCGTTGGCCAGCGCTTCGTAGGTGACGAGCGTCGGCACCACATAGGCGCGCTTCTCGGCCATCAGGCGCGCGGTCGGCTCATCCACGAGATTGCCATGCTCGATGGTGCGCACGCCGCAGCGAACCGCGCGCGCGATGGCGGCGGCGGTGTAGGCATGGGCGAGCACATAGGTCTGGCGCCCGCGCGCCTCCTCGACGATGGCGCGGATCTCGTCCTCGGAATAGCCGAAGGCGCCGACCGGATCGGTCGGCGAGGCAACGCCGCCGGAGGCCATGATCTTGATCTGGTCGGCGCCCATCTGGAGCTCCTCGCGCGCCGCCCTGCGCACGCCGTCGACGCCGTCGGCGACGCGCGCCAGTGCGCCGACCCGCACGCAGCACGGACATGGCGCATCGCTCGCCAGATAATCCGAGCGCGCCCGCATGTCGCCGTGGCCGCCGGTCTGGCTCAGCGCCCGGCCCGAGACGAACAGCCGCGGGCCGTCAGTGAGGCCGGTCTCGATCGCCTGCTTCAGCGCATGGCCGGCGCCGCCGGCATCGCGGACCGTGGTGAAGCCGCGCCGCAGCATGCCGCGCAAGAGCAGCGTCGAGCGCAACGTCACCAGCACGTTCGGCATGTGCACCTGCTGCGCCAGATTGAGCTCGACCGCCACCGCATGCACGTGCAGGTCGATCAGGCCTGGCATCAGCGTCTTGCCCTTCAGATCGATGGTCCGGTCCGCAGTGGCCTGGAGCGGCTGGTCCGAGACTTCCTTGATCAAATTGTCTTCGACCAGCACGTGATGTCCCTCCAGCAGGTCCGGCTGGAGCGGATCGAGCAGAGCGGCGTTCTTGAAGAGGATGCTGGGCATCGCGGCGTCCTGTCAGAAGTGGGCCGGCGCGAGCAGTGCCGGCAATGTGAGCTGGGCAAAGGGAAGGCACGCAGCGACATCGTCCTCGTCGTACCAGCCTGCCTCGTGGAGCAGATTGAGCGAGCCGAGCGTACGCCCGCGCCAACGCACGGGCATGTTGAGCACGCTCTCGCAGCCGAGCGAGGCGATCAGCTCGTGGTCGGAGAACACCAGGCGCAGATCGTCCTGGGTGCGGCCGATATAGGCCTCACCGCGGTCAAGAACGGCCTCGGTCCACGGGCCCGGTGCCAGGCGCTTGCGTCCGCCGGTCGGATATGGGCCGGGGAGATTGGAATAGACCCGCGCCGCTTCACCGCTGTCGCCGTCATAGGTCAGGATCGTGAACAGCTTGTGCCCGATCGCGGACTTCATGGCTTCGTCCAGTGCCGCGAACAGCGCATCCGGCTGATCCGCCCTGCCCTGCGCCGCCGCGACGGCACAGAGCAGCGGATCGGCCTGGCGTTTGGTCCGCGTCATGCGACTTCACCCGCCGCAATCTCCTCCAGCGAACGGCCGCGCGTCGGCACGCCCATCAGCACGACGGTCACCGCCCCGAGCAGCAGCACGGTGGTGGTGACGCCGAACACGCCGGCGAAGCCGAAATTGGGATAGAGATAGCCGACCAGGATCGGCGAGACGATCGCGCCGATGCGGCCGATCGCGGAGGCGAGCCCGGCCCCGGTGGTCCTGACCGGCGTCGGGAACACCTCGGCCGTATAGGCATAGACGCCTGCATAGGTGCCGTTCATGAAGAAGGACAGGAAAATTCCCGCCGCCATGATCTGCTGGTCGCTCTGCGCGAAGGCGAGCCCGAGCGCGCTGGCGCCGCCGAGCACCATGTAGGACGCAATCGTCGCCTGCCGGCCGATGCGCTCGTTGAACCAGGCGGCGCTGAAATAGCCGGGGATCTGCGCGCAATAGATCGCGATCGAATAGGCGAAGCTCTTGGTGATGCTCATGCCGTTCTGGACCAGCAGGCCGGGGATCCAGACGAAGAAGGAATAATAGCTGAAGGTGATCGCCAGCCACATGATCCAGGTCATGATGGTGATGCGCGCCTGCCGGCCGGCGAGGAGTGCGGCGAAATTGGCAAGCAGCGTTCCGGTCGCTCCCTGCGGCGCGGCGGCTTCGACGACCGGCTGCGGCAGGACACGGCCCTCGCGCGCAAACTCTGCCTCGATCCTGTCCAGCACGGCTTCGGCTTCCTTCTCCCTGCCCCGGCTTTCGAGCCAGCGCGGCGATTCCGGCAGCGACCTACGCCACCACAACAGCATGACGACCGGCACCGCCGTGATCACCAGCACGATGCGCCAGCCGTTCTCATAGGCGGGCACGATGAAGTAGCCGAGCAGCGCCGCGGAAACGAAGCCGAAGGAGAAGAAGCCCGCCAGTGCGCCGGTGAAGCTGCCGCGGTAGCGCCGCGCGACGAACTCCGCGAGATAGGGCGCGATGATCGCGCTCTCCGCGCCGGTGCCCATGCCGGCGACGACGCGGGCGGCGAAGAAGGACGGCCATGCATCGACCATCGCGCTCACGATGGACGCCGCACAATAGAGCGCAAGCGCAGACATCATCACCGCGCGGCGGCCGATCAGGTCGCCGAGCGTGCCTGCCAGCAACGCGCCGAACAGGAAGCCGATATAGGTGCTGCTGCCGAGCACGCCGATCTGCACGCTCGACAGATTCCACGCGGTGCGCAGCACCGGCAGGATGAAGGCCAGCACCGCCGCGTCCATCGCGTCGAACATGTAGCCGAGCCCGCCCATCAGCAGCAGATGCTTGTGGAAGCGTGCGAACGGAAGGCGCTCGATGCGCGCCGATATCATCGACATGAAAGTCCCCTCAGTCTGGCGGCCCGGCGCTCCGCGTGTCCCTCAGGGAACCATAGACAAGGAGACATTATCGTCATAATTTATAATTATGATCTACTATATCACCATTGTGAATGTTGCGCCGTGTCGTTCAGATCGCTCGACCTCAATCTCCTGAAGGTCTTCGAGGCGCTGATGACCGAAGGCAGCGTCACGCGCGCGGCGAGCACGCTGACGATGACGCAGCCCGCGGTCAGCAACGCGCTGGCGCGGCTGCGGGACGCGCTCGGCGACCCCCTGTTCGTGAGATCGGGCACCGGGATCCGGCCGACCCAGCGCGCCGTGGTGCTGTGGGAGCCGATCGGCGAGGCCCTGGAGAGCGTGCGTGGTGCGCTCGACGAGCAGGTGTTCGATCCCGCCCGCGCGCAGACCGAGTTCAGCCTGTCGATGTCGGACTACGTCTCCTCGCTCGTGATGCCGGACCTGCTCGGCCATCTCGGCAAGGTCGCACCCAAAGCGCGGGTCCACACCGTCCCCAACACCATCCTGGAGATCGCCGACCAGCTCGAGGACAACAGGGTCGACTGCGTCATGAGCGTCTATGTCAACGAGGCGCAACAGCCGGCCGCCATTCGCTCGCGCTCGCTGTGGACCGTCGACTATGCCTGCTTCATGCGCCGCGGCCATCCGCTCGCGGGTATGAAGCGGCTCAGCACGCGCACTTTCCTCAACGCGGGACACGTCGATGTGAGCCTCGCGGGCAAGACCATGCCGTCCTACGACCTCTTCCTCGCCTCGCGCGGGCTGTCGCGCAACCTGGTCGCGACCGTCAATCACTACAGCGCCGCCTACGAGGTCGTGCGCCAGTCCGACCTCATCGCCGTGCTGCCGAGCGACCTGCGTTCGCAATCGAGGCATGCGCCGTTGCTGCATGCCATGCCGCTTCCGCTTCAGGCGCCGCCGCGCATCGTCAGCCTGTTCTGGCACCAGCGCAACGACACCGTGCCGGCGCAGCGCTGGCTGCGCGAGACCCTGGTCGAGATGTTCGCCAGATCCGATTGAGCCCGCCGTCGCGGTCAAAAACCGGAAACCGAGCCTTTCCCGGAGCGGCATTGTCGAAGCGGCCTCCGCGCCCTAGCTGCACAGCTAACAGTTTCCTCCCACATGACGGGCGCCGCTCGCGCCCGATAGAGACCCGATCGATGACCGCATCGCTTCAATTCGGACTGGATACCTTTGGCGACGTCACCAGGGGCGCCGACGGCGCCATGCTTTCCCATGCGCAGGTGATCCGCAACGTCGTCGACGAGGCGGTGCTGGCCGACGAGCTCGGCCTCGACTTCATCGGGCTCGGGGAGCATCACCGCGCCGACTTCGCCATCTCCTCGCCCGAGACCGCGCTCGCGGCGATCGCGGCGCGCACCAGGCACATCCATCTCGGCTCGGCCGTGACGGTGCTGAGCTCGGACGATCCGATCCGCGTCTTCCAGCGCTTTGCCACGCTCGATGCGCTCTCCAACGGACGTGCCGAGGTAATCCTCGGCCGCGGCTCGTTCACCGAATCCTTTCCGCTGTTCGGCTTCGACCTGCGCGCCTACGAGGCGCTGTTCGAGGAGAAGCTCGATCTGTTCGCCGCTCTGCTGTCGCAGAAGCCCGTGACCTGGGAAGGCAAGCTGCGTCCGCCGCTCAGGGATCAGCTGGTCTATCCGCCGGTCGAGAACGGCGCGCTCAAAACCTGGATCGGCGTCGGCGGCAGTCCGCAATCGGTGGTGCGAGCGGCGCATTACGACCTGCCCTTGATGCTCGCGATCATCGGCGGCGATCCTGCGCGCTTTGCGCCTTACGTCGATCTCTATCACCGCGCCTTCAGGGAGTTCGGCCGCCCGGCACAGCCGATCGGCGTGCACTCGCCCGGCTATGTCGCGGAAACGGATGCGCAGGCGCGCGAAGAGCTGTGGGGCGACTACAAGGCCATGCGCGACCGCATCGGCAAGGAACGCGGCTGGCCGCCGATGGGCCGCGACGAGTTCGTGAGCGAAGCCGAGCACGGCTCGCTCTATGTCGGCTCGCCGGAAACCGTGGCGCGCAAGATCGCGAAGACGGCAAAGGCGCTTGGCATCTCGCGTTTCCAGCTGAAGTATTCGGCCGGTCCCCTGCCGCACGAGAAGCTGATGAAGAGCATCGAGCTCTATGGGCGCAAGGTGGTGCCGATGGTGCGGGAGATGATGGGGTGAGATAGCGACGTTCGTATCCGTTCGACAGTCCGCCTACGCCCTTCGGGCTACGGCGCGACAGCCTTCGCTAGCTTCGCGTCACGATGATTTTGGCTGGCTTGCCCAGCCGAAGCTCGCGAAGCGAGCGAAGGCTGGTGGGGGAGGCAGGACTCGAACCTGCGAAGCCATGAGGCGGCTGATTTACAGTCAGCTCCCTTTGCCACTCGGGACACTCCCCCGCTCGACGGCAGCACAATCGGGCCGGACCTTGCCGGCGGACCGAAGACGGCCATGGAACGTGAAGGCCGCGACAGCCCGGATGGGGGCGCGACCGGGCGCGTTTATGGGCGATGCGGTGGGGCAAAGTCAACCGAGGCGAACAGCTAAAATCGTCACCTTGGGCGCCCAAATTGCCATATTCCGGGACCCGTGACACAAGCGAGCCCATGAAGGATCGAAAATTCACCCCGAGGGGGCCCCGCAGCGGGGCTAAGCCCTTCAACAGGCCCGGGAAATCGGCCGGCCGGCCGGCCTGGCGCGACCGTGATTCGGCATCCGACGGGCCGGTCATCCTCTATGGCTGGCACAGCGTCACCATGGCGCTGCAAAACCCGGCGCGGCGGATCCGCAAGCTGACGCTGACCGAGAACGCCGCAAGGCGCCTTGCGGACGAAAACATCGAGACCCGCGTCACGCCCGAGATCGTCCGTCCTCAGGAGATCGACCGGCTGCTGTCGCCCGACGCTGTGCACCAGGGCCTGCTGGCGGAAGCCGATCCCCTGCCCTCGCCCGACATCGAGACCTTGAAGCAGGAAGGCATGGTGCTGGTGCTCGACCAGATCACCGATCCGCACAATGTCGGCGCCATCCTGCGCTCCGCTGCGGCGTTTGCCGTGAAGGCGATCGTCACCACCGCGCGCCACAGCCCGGAAGCGACCGGCGTGCTCGCGAAAGCCGCCTCCGGCGCACTCGAGCTCGTGCCTGTTGTGACGGTGCAAAACCTCGCCCGCGCGCTGACCGCACTGAACGAGCGCGGCTTCCAGACCGTCGGCCTCGACAGCGAAGGCAGCGAGGACCTCTCAAACGTCGCGCTGCGCGAGCCGCTGGCGCTGGTGCTCGGCGCGGAAGGAAAAGGCCTGCGGCAATTGACGCGCGAGACCTGCAGCGTCGTGGCGCGGCTCGACATGCCCGGCGAGATCAAGAGCCTCAACGTCTCCAACGCCGCCGCACTCTCGCTCTATGTCGGCGCGAGCCGGCTCGGGCTGATGAAACGGTAGCAAAACAAAACGCCCGTCCGCATGACGCGGACGGGCGCTTCCCGAAACTCAACCGATCAAGCGATCAGTAGTAGCGGCGCAGCACGCGGTGGCCGCCATAGTACGGCGCGGGCGCGCGGCGGTGGGCGTAGCCATAGCGCGGACCGTAGCCGTAGTGCACCCGCGGCAGATAGCCGTAGCGCGGGCCGTAGCCGTAGCGATACGGACGGTAGTGCGGGCGGTGATAGGGATAGGCGGCGGCGCGATAGCCATAGCCATAGCCATAGTTGGCGGGTGCGACGACCGCGTCCTCACGATAGGTCGGATACGGCGCGAAAGCGCCCGGGCCGGTATAGGTCGGGCCCTGGTTGACGTAGTAATACTGCGTGGTCGGCTCGGCGAGACGCTCATAGGCGCCATAGCCATAGCCATAGCCATAGCCATAGCCATAGCCGTAGCCGCCGCAACCGGTGTTGCAGCCGGAATAGACCGGCGCAACCGGCTGGCACGGATTGAAGCCGCAGGCCGCGGCCGGCGCGGCCCCGACGAACATCACGGCAGCCGCCGCGACCAGTCCCGAAATCATCTGACGCATTACTCTCTCCTGTTGATTTCCGTATCTCGGATTTTTTGTCGTTTCTTAACCCGGCGGCTTGCCGGGCACCTCGGCACGCGGCCGGGGCCGACGATGCTGCGGATTCACATTGATCTCCGGCGCCAGGATCACCGGCGGCGGATCGGCGGGCACATCCATCTGCGGCGGCAGCGGCGCCGATTGCGCGCCCCAGCTCTGGTGGTAGCTCTCGGCCGGCTTCGGCAATTTGCGGTTCGCTGGCGGCTCGACCTCGAGCCGGCCGTAGCCGGGCCGCAGGCCCAGTGTCGGATAATAATGGCCGACGTCGTCGGGCTGCCGCTCGGCGACATAGCGTCCGCCATAGATCGTCGGCTGCACCTGGACGTTCTTGCCCAGGCCCCAGACACCTTCGACGACGCTATAGGACGCGTCGATGCCATTGATGATGATCGGCACGCCGGGGCGGCCGGGCACGACGATATCGAAGCCGCCGCCGGCAAACGCCGTCGCGGGCAGTCCGATCAGAAAGGCTGCGAGCGCCAGAGCGCGCATGGTGGGGTCCCGGTTGTCTGGAACACAACCTAACCGATCACCGCGCACAGAGGGTTAAGGCCGGCTCACCAAATGCCGGTAAGCCTAACGCGCAAGCGACGCGGGCCGCTCAAATGCCGCAAGCTGCGCTAGCGAAGCGTTAACGGGGAGCCGCACGCGCCGGAACATGTTCCACTCGCTCACAACCGTTTGACCCATGGGCGGCACAATCAACCTGTTTCATCGGAACATCGATCGCCGCCAGCATTTAGCCCCCGTCAATCAGACGGGAGACAAATAATGACAAAAATGAAACTGCTCGGTGCCGCCGTGATCGCGGCATCCGCACTCGCAACGCCCGCCATGGCGCAAGCTGTGGTCAACAATCCAGCCCGCTGCTCGGCGCAATTCCCCAATGCCAATTGCCAGAACCTCGGCCCGGGAAATTCGTACAGCGACCGTGGCTATCGCCATCGCCGCGTGAGCTACCGCCAGACCAATGGCGACTGGAATAACGACTGGAACGGGAGCCGCACCGGCTTCTGGCCGACCGACGTCGCGGCCGGCGTTGCGGGCGCTGCCATCGGCACCGCCGGCGCGATCGCAACCGCGCCGTTCCGCGCCATGGACAACAGCTATGCCTACGACAATTCGTGGGACAATCGCGGCTGGGACACCCGCACCTACGCCCAGCGCAACGGCTTCGTCTGTACGCCCGGCACCTGGTTCAAGGGTGCAGACGGCCGCCGGCACATCTGCCAGTAAGCCAGCTTCAGCCACGCGCGACGGATCAGGCGGCCTTCGGGCCGCCTGTTTTCATGCCTGCGATCCATGCGCGGGTTCTGGCACTTTCCACCCAAGTCTGATATTGCGACGCCCGAGCGGACGGACAGGGCACATGCCGAGCCCCGCCCCGCATCTCCAGCGTCGCCGGCTTAGCTCAGCGGTAGAGCAGCGGTTTTGTAAACCGAAGGTCGGGGGTTCAATCCCCTCAGCCGGCACCAGCGCTCGACGCAGGAGCACTCAGTCCGAATTCTTCTGCAAGCTGCTCTGCTGGAAATGCTGGGCGCCGGCGATCTCCACCCAGACATGTTTCGATTGCTCGAAAACCGATTTGACCGGCTCCGGAAAATTCGGATCCGCGATGGCGCCGACGGCCACGCCGATCATCGCAGGCAGATTGTCCGCTTTCCACCAGACCGTTGAACCGCAGTCGGGACAAAAATAACTGCGAACCTTGCCGCCGCTTGCAGCTGTCCGGACGTATTCCTTCGACGTGCCTGAGATCGTGACGGCCTCTGCCGGATAGAAGGCACCGACACCGAACGGCGCGCCTGTTCGTCGCTGGCAGTCAATGCAATGGCAGGCAGCGACGAGGCTTGATGGCCCCGGAAGCGACAGCGCAAGAGCGCCGCAGTGACATCGGGCTTCGATCATCGAAACTCCTTCCTCTTTGATTGGCTGACGGGCCCTGCAGCCCGGATGGAACCGAGCGCAATCCGGGACGGTGTTTCCGCATACTGTCGTCGCGAAAAGATTCTGGATTGCTTCGCGGAGCCTGTCATCGGGCCGCGCTTGGCGCGGACCCGTTGGCTCGCAATGACAGCGTTGAAGCAGTTGTACTCAAATGCCTCTCCAACGTCGTCCTGGCGAACGCCAGGACCCATTACCCCAGAGTGGGGTTTGGCGAAGATTGGTCGTTCGGGATCGGCACCACCCGCAATCGACAGACCTCGCGGTATGGGTCCTGGCGTTCGCCAGGACGACACCGAGACTGTGGCGCCGTGCTTCGCTCTTGCGACGCCGCCATTCCCAATCTCATGCAATCGTCGGAGATTCCCTCACTCCTTTCCCACCTCGAACGCCAGCAGCACGTTGCCGGCGACGCCGCTCCACTGGCCGTAGCCGGAATTGGTGTAGAGCATGCCGCCGGCGATGACCGGCCCGGGGCCGTCGATCGCGCCGCCATGGGCGGGGACGCCGTTCACGGCCGTATAGTCTCGCGCGGTATCGAACTCCCACAGCAGCTTGCCGTCGGCTGTGGCGTAGGCGCGCAGGAAGCCGCTGACGCTGCCGGAGAACACGACGCCGGGGATCAGGCTCACCGCCGCCGACAGCGCGGGGCTGCATTGGAGGCGATCGCCGCAGGCGACGGGAGACACTTCCATCGCAATCTTCCCGCTGGCGAGATCGAGGCCGAACAGGCCGCCGCCTTGGGTGGAATCGAGCCGCCGCGTGCCATCGTGCAGGAAACGCACGTCGGAGTTCGCGACGTAGATGCGGTCCTGGTCGGCGGCCGAGCCCCATTCGCTGCCGCCGAGCGCACCGCCCTTGCCGACCCGCGTCTGCCACAGGATCTTGCCGCCATCATCAGGGTCGAGCGCGTGCACGACGCCGGACTTCTGCGCGATGGCAAGAACACGCCTGCCGTCGCGCAGGGTCACGAGGATCGGCGACTGGCCGAAATCGTGATCGGGGCCGTGCTCGTCAGGACAATTGGTCCTGTCCGCGCTGTAGCACGCCACGATGAAGGCGTCCTTCGGGGTCGCCTGGTGCTTCCAGAGCAGCTTTCCGGTCGCAAGCTCGAACGCGAGGATCGCATCGGCGGTTGCGGCCGGCGGATTCGAGTAGGAGTTGCTGGTCGCGACGTAGACGGCGTTGCGCTTCGGATCGATCGTCGGTGCCGACCACACCGCGGCGCCGGACGGGCCGAACAGCTGCGTGCCTCGCGTATTCTTGCCGGTCGGATGCGGCACTTCCGGGATCGTGTAGGCCTGCCACACCGGCTTGCCGGTCACAGCCTCCAACGCCACCACGCTGCCGCGGAAAGTGCAGCATTCGTAGCTGGCTTGCGAGCCGGCGGCCTCCTCGAGCGAGGACACCGGCACGTAGAGCACGCCCGAATGCAGCGTCGGCGCACCGGTGATACGCGCGGCCGGATGCTCCTCGACCTTCGTTTTCCAGATCAGCGCGCCGGTCAGCGCGTTCACGGCATAGGCATTTGCGCGCAAGTCACCGAAGAAGATCGCGAACTGATCAGTGCCGGGAAGCGGCGCGAAGCTGATCGCGGCGCGCACCGCGGCATCGGTCGGCAACGTCCACAGCGTGCAGCCGCTTCGCGCATCGAGCGCGTGCACCTTGCGGTCGGTGCCGCCGATGAACAGCATGCCGCCGACGATCGTCGGCGGCGCAAACGACACCGAGGCGCCGGGAAAGGCGTAAGCCCATTTCAGCCGCAGGCGCGGCACCTCGTCCGCGGTCAGCCCCGCCATGTCGGCCGGCTGGAAGCGGCTGTTGCCAGCGTCGACGCCCCACCCGTTCCAGCGTGGACCGTCGAGCGGTTGCGGAAAGGCACTGACCTGCTGCGTGCAGCGCCCCTGCGCGTCGATCGCAGCGTCGCCGGCCGCAGTCTTGCCGGTGACGAAGGCAGCAATCGCGCGGCGTTCCTCGTCGCTGCGCTCCTTCGCCATCGCCGCCATGCTGCCGGAGGTCAGTGTCCCCAGCACATGATCGAACGACATTCCCTGCATGGCGCTGCGGCCCGGCACACGGCTTTGGGCATCGCCGCCATCGTGACATTGCGCGCAGTGGCTTGCGTAGAGCGCAGCGCCCTCCTGCTGCGCCAGCGCCGGCGCGCAGCACCAGATCAGCATGGCGACGACCACAACACTCGGTCTCATGGCGTGCTCCGGCACCGTCACCGCGACGCGAGACGGCTTCATGCAACCCAAAATGTAACGCGACGGCAATCACCGAGGCAACGGACGTTCCGGCTGCGTCCGTCACATCCCCGTGGCAATGCGGACGCGATCGGGCAATTCATCCAGCCGCCAGAGCCCGAGGCTCTTGTCGCGCCAGCCACCGCCGCCCTCCTCGCAGCGCTCGTTGATCAGTTCGCGCGGCGGCGGCCAGTTGAACGGCGCCGTCTCCATGTTCAGCGCGCGCCAGTCGCCGTCCTCGCAATCGCGATTTGCATCCCATTCGGGAAACGTGGTGACCATCAGGAAGCGCGCGCCGCTCGCACGAAAGTTCGTGACGGTGCGAACGATGTTGTCGAAGCTCAAATGAACCAGGCAGTCACGGCACAGGATCAAGTCGGCAGCCGGCAGCGTATCGCGCGTGATGTCCGCGACGCGGAAGCGGCCGGCCAGTTCACCTCGTGCCGCGCGCTCGCTATTGGCCTCGATCAGCGACGGTACGATATCGATGCCGGTGTAGTCGAGATCGAGCTTCATCCGGCCGATCCAGCCCGCATCGCCGCAGGGCGCATCGAGCAGCGAGCGCGCGCCGAGCCGTTGCAGCAGTGCAGGAAGCGCGTCCCGGATCGCGGCCGTAGCGGGATCCTCCGAGCCGAGGCCCGAGACCGAAGTGGCCGCGCCCCACAGGTTCGTCCGCTCGATCCGCTCGAACCGCGCGGCGAGATCGAGGCCCGCGAAATTGTCGCGGTCGGCAACGAAGCGTTCGTGGGCGAGCACGGGCGGACGATTGGGGATCATATGGCGAGCCGCGAGTTGGAATTCCGTCACGGGCACACTGTACAGGCAGAGGGTCTTGGCCGAAACTATCCGCAAGCGAGCCCGCTCGCGTCAGCCATCTGGTGTCTGACCGATGCGCTCCACCACGGCCAAAGAGAAGGCCAAAATGGTCGCCGGTGCAGCTACGGCCGTCATCATGACGGCGATGCCGTTCGTCATCGTGCTTGCATTTCTGCTGCCACAATAGGCGCTATCGGCGCGGCGGACGGACGCCGCCGCGCGGACTTAGGCGGCGCGCACCGTCCGGAGGAATTTTCCGACTTCGTCCTTCAGCCGGTTGCTGTCGGTTGCCAGCATCTTTGCGGTCGAGAGCACCTGCGAGGAGGCCGAGCCGGTCTCGGCCGCGCCGCGCTGCACGTCGGTGATGTTCGAGGAGACCTGCTGGGTGCCGTGGGCGGCCTGCTGCACGTTGCGCGAAATCTCCTGGGTCGCGGCGCCCTGCTCCTCGACGGCCGCGGCAATGGTCGACGACACTTCCGAGAGCCGCTCGATCGTCGCGGAGATGTCGCGGATCGCGTTCACCGATTCCTGGGTCGCGGTCTGGATGCCGGAAATCTGCTGGCTGATCTCGCCGGTCGCCTTCGCGGTCTGCTCGGCCAGCGTCTTCACCTCGGAGGCAACGACCGCGAAGCCGCGCCCGGCCTCGCCGGCGCGCGCGGCTTCGATCGTGGCGTTCAGCGCCAGCAGATTGGTCTGGCCGGCAATGGTGTTGATCAGCTCGACGACGTCGCCGATCCGCGTGGCCGCGACCGAAAGCTCGCTGACGCGCTCAGTCGTGGTGCGCGCCTGGTTGACGGCTTCGCCCGCCATCCGCGCCGATTCCTGCACCTGCCGGCTGATCTCGTTGACCGAGGAGGACAGCTCTTCCGTGGCGGTCGCAACCGACTGCACGTTGCCGGTGGCTTCGCCCGAAGCGGCCACGACGACCGAGGTCAGCTCCTGCGCGCGCTGCGCGGTGGTGGCCAAGGTCGAGGACGACGCCTCGAGCTCGGTGGACGCGGATCCGACCGTTTCGATGATCTCGCCGACCGCACGTTCGAAGCCGTCGGCCAGGTTGACCATGTCGCGGCGGCGCTGCTCGACAGCCTGCTTCTCGGCTTCCGCCTGCGCCGCCTTGAGCCGCTCCACTTCGAGCCCGTTGGTCTTGAACACCTCGACGGTCCTCGCCATGTCGCCGATCTCGTCGCGGCGATCCTTCTCGGGCACCTCGGTCTTGAGATCGTTGCGGGCAAGGCCCTCCATGGCGAGCTTGAGCCGGGCGATCGGCCGGGACATCGCATTGAGGCCGATGAACAGCGCGATTGCGATGCCCAGGATCAGCCCGCCGGCGCTGACGCCCATCACGGTCCAGGTCGCGGAATGTGCGTCGCGGTTGATCGCTTCCTTGTGCTTGGCAACCGCCTGCGCGGTCTCGGTCACGAACTGGGCAATGCGGGCCAGGGCCGCATCCATCACCGGGTCGCACTCCTTGTGCGCCCGGTCTGCGGCCTTGGCATTCTCTTCCGGGGTGCTGGCCTGCGAGCCAGCCTTCAGCACCGGATCGCAGCCGGCGAACACGGCCTTCAACTGGTCGCCGATGCTCCTGATCTGGCTTGCGCGCGTTGGGTCGTCCTGCTCCGCCGCGTCCAGATATTGGCGGATTTCGTCGCGGTTCTGGGTGGCGATCTTGAGACGATTGGCGTTGCCGGCCTCGGTCGCCTCGGTGAAGACCGCATAGAGCGCCGCGTGATAGGTCTCGGCGCGGCGCTGGGCGCGGGTGAGGTTGAGCGCCGACGACTGCGCGGCGGAGAGCTCGGCAAACCCGTCGACGGTCGCAGCGAGTTCGCGCGTGCCGAAGGCGGCGACACCGACCATCGCACAGCCCATCACGGCCACGATCAGCCCAACCTTCCAGACGATTTTCAGATTGTTCAAAAAGCTCATCGCAAGATCCAATGATTTCCAGTCGAGGGCGTAATCCCAGCAACGTGCATTGGAACCGGCGGGCGTTAAGATTTGATACCAAATGATACCGGCACTCTTACTGAAAAATAACCCTTTGGAGTCCCGCCGTAAGCTTGGCGTAAGCTTCGGCCGCTTTTTCAGGGCGCCTGCTCCCGTATCGCCGGCGCGGAACCAAGCGCATGCGTCGCTCGTTCTTGCCCCATGCGGATCAGGGAAGAACATCGAAACATATTCTTGCTGGGAGCGGTGACGCTCTGCTGCGTCGTCGTGGCCGGCACGCTTGCGCTGTACGGGCCGGTCTTTGGACAGGCTCCGGAGAGGCAGGTCGCCGACAACAGGCCGGTGGATGCCGCAGCCCCGGCGGCGGTCCGGGTGGTCGGTGCGCCCTTCGTGCCCAACGTCAACCCGCGCGAGCGATAGCGCTCACCTCGGGGATGTGCCCTTCGGAGATGTACCCTCGCCCTCCCCGGGCCGGCCATGGGCACGCGCCAATTCCTCGACGAACGCAATCACCTCCGCCCGCTTGTCGGGCGGCAGCGACAGGAACGCGCGAACGAGCCTCAAGCCCTCGGCTTCGTCCGACTGTTCTTTCCCGGCTTCCATCCGCCCACTGTCGGGCTACCGGGAAAAATATGCAATCCCTTGCAAGATACCTTCTTGATTCGCCCCTCGAGCTTTGGTGGAGTACCCCTAACGGGGGTGTCCCATGAAGTGGATCAGAGAGCGCGACGCACTGATCGCGCAGACACTGGCCTTCGTCCAATCGGTAACCGGCAAGAAGGATGACCTCCATCCGCCGGAAAGCCCGCCTGCTGCATTCGCGGCGACCGCGGAGATCGTGACCGTGCAGACTGTTGCGGTCGAATCCGACCTGCCGCCGGCCATATCTCCCCCCGCCCCCCAGGCTCGGCCCGTCCAGGTCCCGCCGCCCCGCACGGGTGGCGATTTCCGCACCGAGATGCAGGCCAGGATTGCGAATTTCCGCAAGCATCAGGAGCGGCTCGAGCGCGAGCGCGAGGAATATTGCGCGGCGACCCTGACAAAAGTCCGCGCCGCCATCCGCGACGCCGCTCCTCCTCCGCCGGCCGCCAAGTAAGGCAGGCAGGCCGTCAGGGAGCCTACAGCCAGGACCAAACCAGCCAGAGATTGGCCGCGCAGGCGCCGAACAGCGCCAGCGTCAGCGGCAGGAGCATGTGCCCGCAAGAGGTTTTCAGGTCGCTCGTCATGGCCCGAAAACATCCGCTGATTCCGGCCGGAGAGTCCCAGGGATTCTTTTTTTGGGATTCAGGACTCGTTTACGACTCAAGGACCCCTGGCGCCCCGATCACGCCCCCGTGATTGCCCGTCGGCCGGAACCCCGCGCCGGTGAAGTCGTTAACGCGCTTTCCGGGAGCGGGAAGAATGCCCTACGCCTTGTTCTGCAACGACGCCCAGATCAGCAAGGCCTATCCTGATGAGTCCGACGTCTGGAAATTGGCGCAGCGGAGCGGCCTCGTCGTGGATGTCAGCGCCGACGACGAGCGTGCCGGGCCGCGCCGGGTGCTCGACAACGACTACGAGATCAAGCCCTGCCGGGCAGCGCAGGGCGAGGACCCCGCCACGAACAAGGCCGAGGCCGAGCGCCAGTCCAGGATAGAACTTCAGCTGAATTCGTGAGGTCGGGCCGGAAGCAGCCGGAGGGTTCAGGGCGTCGCGGTCGCCAGCGATGCCTGCTCGCCCGCCAGCGCCACGCAGGCCTTGCGGCGGTGCAGCCCGCGGATTGCGCCAGTGACCTTCAACACCTTGCCGGAGGGACAGGAGGCGTCCTTGACGAAGGCCACCTCATAGGGTGCCAGCATCAGAGGCTCGGATTTGAGGATTGTTTGAGCAGAGCATGGCACGGCGACCAAGCACGAGAGCACTGCTGCCGACACCAAGATACGCATGACCGTCGTCCCACCAGCCCGGTAATTCTCATATAACGCATTCCGGAGCGCGAGTTCCGTAAGCGGCAAAAATTATTTTTGCTTTACGCCAGCCCCATGACACGCGTGAGAAGGCGCGCGCCGGAATGTTTGCTTGCAAATGACGCGCCAGATGGTTCACGCAAAGCAAACGAAAGGCCGGCGCGAGCCGGCCTTTGTCAGATCTGGGACTGCTGCTGGCGGGTCAGTAGCGCGAGGCTGACGGACCGCCCCAGCCGAAACGATAGTTCACACCGACCTTGACGGTATGCTCGTCCTCCCGGCCACGGACGCCGACGATGTCGGCCGGCCCGGAGGTGAACGTGGTGCTGCCGAAATTGTAGTACTGGTACTCGGCCTTGGCCGACCAGCTCGGTGCGAACATGTATTCGAGGCCGGCGCCGACGGTGTAGCCGTCCTTGTTGTTACCGGTGGCGGCGAAGGTCTGCGGCACGCCGGCGACGTTGACGCCAAGGCCGCCATTGCGCCAGGCGTAGCCACCCTTGGCGTAGAGCAGCGTCGGACCCCAAGTGTAGCCGATCCGGCCAGTCACCGACCCGAGTTGGTCGGTATTGGACGTCACCTGCGTTCCCAGCGGGAACGTGACACCGTTGTTGTTGGTCGGCAGCCAGGAATACTGGGCCTCGACACCCACGACCCAATTGGGCGCGAACTGGTAGTCGAAGCCGCCCTGCACGCCGCCCAAGAAGCGGGCGTCGCTCGACTGGAAGCTGCTGTCGCCGGCGAACGCGCCGCCGACATGGCCGCCGATGTAGAAACCGGTCCAGTTGTAAATCACCTGCGGCGGCGTATAGGCCGGTGCCTTGCTATAGGTGCGCGGCTGCATGTCGGCCGCTGCGGCCGGCGCGGCCAGCGCAAGCAGAGCGACTGCGCCCAGCAAAATCGTTTTCATGTCCATCCCCGTTCTTTCAAAATCGACCCTTAGCAAACAACGTGGCGTGAATTTGGTTGCTTCGCGGCGATGCCGGAACGTTGATCGTTCGTCACTGTGACGGGGTGGCAACATCGCGATTTTGTTCCGTCCCGTTTCTGCCGCCTGCGCAAGGCTTGCCGTAACGATCTGTCGCAAGGCGAACCTGCCCCGTTCAAAGCTCGCCAAAATGTGATCCAGCAGCTCCGGCGGCTTCTGTCCTAGCACCAGCCGATGAAGGCGGGCTTTGCGCTACCGCGTCATCTTTTCCAGTTCCGGAAAGGGTGCGTAAACCGCGTCAGTACAGAACTCGCTGGCGCGATCGAGGACCCGGTCGGCCCGTCCGTTGACGAAGACGACGGCGCGCTCGCGTATGCCCTTGTAGCTGCCATCGGTCTCGCGGGGCGTGAAGCGCAGGCAGCTCACGTAGAACTGTCGGCCGCCGACCTCGCGCAGCACCGGCTCGGCCATGCCGGCCTCGCGCACGCCGACCGGATTGTTCAGATAGGCGCGCATCAAAGCGAGCGTGTCACCGCGGAAATTGTCGGGAAAAGGCTGAGGACCTCCAGCCTGGCTCCCAGCCATCAGGGTCGGACGGTCACCGTCGCTGCCGAAACACGCCGCGAGCGCCAGCGGCAATGCCAGGATCAATAGCAGGCTCACCGCACGTTTCGCCAATCGCCCCACAGGTCACGCTCTCCACTCGCTCAGGTCAGGGAGATGTTCTAGCCCCAAGGTTGCGCGAAGGGAATTCGCTTGCAGACGCACCGGCCCGCCGCCGGTGCCTTGCACTTTCGCGCAAGACGCCGGGACGACGGGACGGGCCTGGATTCCGCACGCGGCAGCAGGGCAATGCCAGGGATGCCGCCGCGCGGGATCAGTCGTTAGCTGCGCTTGTCGATCGTCGCCGGCTTGGTCACGTCAGGCTGCGCCTTCAGGGACTTCTTCGCCGACAGATGCTTGTGGTGATGGCGATGCGTGCGCACGGTCTTGTGCTCGTCGGGCGTGACCGCGGCGTTCGCATTCATCGCCTTCGACTTGGCGTCGACCTTGGCGTCCGCCTTGGTGTCGGCGGCCTTGGTGTCGGCCTTGACGCCGGCGTCCGGTTTCGCGGCGGTGTTCGACGTCTTGGTCTGGCTCTGGTCCGCCTTGATCACCGGCGCGGTCGTGGTGGTCTTGCCGGCCTCGGCCGCGAAGGCCGGGGCTGCGATCACGGAAGCTGCGAGCAAGGCTGCGGAAATGGTCTTCAACATGGTTGGTCTCCTCTTGGAAGGATCTTCAGGCGGGCGCCCTCTCGCCAACCCTTCGATCGTAGGTGGAAGCCTAGGCCTCGCGCGCTGAACCCAATCTGAAGCCGGTTGCAGGCTTCCGTTCATCTGGATGACAAGTTTGTCATCTGCGGCAGGGCGAATGGGCCGGGGCGGCGGGGAATGTTTTTGCCCGGCGGGTGTTCCGGTCTTCAGGCAATCGTGTAGGATCGCCGCGCTTCATACGGGAGAACTTAGATGCGCAAACTCTCAATGCTTCTGCTGCCGGGACTCGTTTCGATGACGCTCGCAGCCGGGCCGGTTCTGACCAGCGCCTATGCCGCGGGCGGCGACGACCCCTCCTCGCCGCCGAAGTCGGACACGTCGACCAAAAAGGGCAAGAAGAAGAGCTCCTCCGTCAGCGATCCGAAATTCCTTGCTGCCTATCGCACCGCCTACACCACGATCTACGACGACCATAACTACACGGGCGCGATCGATCAGTTGAAGTCGCTCAAGCGCGACGACGTCGCCGACGTCGCCAATCTGATCGGCTATTCCTATCGCAAGCTCGGCGACTACCAGTCGTCGAAGGTCTATTACGAACTGGCGCTGAAGGACGATCCGAACCACGTCCGCACCTGGCAGTATTACGGCCTCTGGCAGCTCGAGCAGGGCAACCGCGAGCAGGCGCAGTATCACCTCAACAAGATCGCCTCGCTCGCCGGCACCGACAGCTCCGAGTATCGTTCGCTGGCCGCGGCGCTCGACAAGCCGACCGGCGCGACGCTCGTCTACTAAGCCATCTCGTTTGCGAACGACGCGAACCGGCACAACCTCGGGGTTGTGCCGGTTCTGCTTTCTCGGCTAGCCTCGCGCACCAATCCCCCCTCGCAAATCGGTGCGCAATGGACAGTTGGCTGCGATCCGCGATCGACTACATCGGCTCCTGGGTCGAATTCCAACAGACGACAGTCCAACAGCCGGGCGTCATCATCGCATTCGCCCATCGCGGCGAGGTCGTCGCCGAGCACGCATTTGGCCTTGCCAATCTCGACACCGGCGAGAAGCTCACCCCGCGCCACCGCTTCCGCATCGCCTCGCACTCGAAGAGCTTTACCTCCGCCGGCATCATGAAGCTGCGCGAGCAGCGCAAGATCCGGCTCGACGACACGGTCGGCCAATATGTCGCCGGCCTGCATCCGCGCGTCGCCGGGACGACGATTGCGCAGGTGCTCTCGCACAGCGCGGGGCTGACGCGCGACGGCGCCGATTCCGGCCAGTTCATCGACAGCCGCCCCTATCTCAACGCCAGGGAGCTGCTCGCGGAGCTGAAGTTGCCGACCGCGATCGAGCCCTGCACGCGCTTCAAATATTCCAATCATGGCTTTGGCCTCATTGGTCTCGTCATCGAAGCGATAACGAAAGAGCCCTACCCGGTCTGGATCAGGCGCGAGATCATCGAACCCGCGGGCCTGCGCGAGACCGAGCCAAACGCACCGCTTCCCAAGGGCGCGCCGTTCGCGCGCGGCCATACCCGAAAGCAGCCGTTCGGCGAACGATGCGTGATCCCCGGCGACAATCCCGCCCACGCGATGGCGTCGGCCGCGGGCTTCGTCGCCACCGCCGGCGACACCGCCCGCTTCTTCGCGCAGCTTGCACCCAACGCAAGAAAGAGCGTGCTGGCGGTCGCGAGCCGGCGCGAGATGACGCGGCACCATTGGCGCATCCCGCAGAGTTTCGAGGGCTATTACGGCCTCGGCGTCAACGCCGGCAAAACCGACGGCTGGGACTGGTTCGGCCATGGCGGAGGTTTCCAGGGCTACATCTCCCGGACCTGCTCCATCCCCGCTTGCGAGCTCGCGATCAGCATCCTCAGCAACTCCATCGACGGCGCGGCGCCGTTCTGGATGGACGGCGCGATGCAGATCCTGCGCGTCTTCAAGACCCGCGGCGCGCCCGACAGGCGGGTGCGCGACTGGAGCGGCCGCTGGTGGACGGTGTGGGGCGCGACTGATCTCGTGCCGATGGGCAACCGCGTGCTGATCGCAAATCCGCAGTTCAACAATCCGTTCATGGATGCCGCCGAGATCGAGGTCACCGGCCGCGATGCCGGCAAGCTCTCCTGGGCCGCCGGCTATTCCAGCCACGGCGAGCCGGTACGTCGCGTCCGCGACAAGCGCGGCAAGGTCAGCGACATCTGGATCGCGGGGGCCAACGTCAAGCCGGCGAGCGTCGTGGCGCGCGAGATCGCGCGGAGATATCCCCCGCGCAAACGCCGGCCTACTCCCTGATCAACCGCTCGACCTCGCTGCGAAACGCCTGCCGCGAGCCATCGCGCGAATAGAACATGTGGCCGCCGGGATAGACGGCGAATTTCACGCGCTGGGTCGCGAACGCCGGCAACTGGTCGAGCACCCGCTTCGTTCCGAAATAGGGCGTGGCGAGATCGAACAGGCCGTGTGCGACCAGGACGTTCAGCTTCGCATCTGTCGCGAGGATCTGGCGCAGCTCGGACACTGACTGCGGCGGGTTGATGCCGCGGCCGAAATCCCAGTGGCCCTCGACGGCGCCGTTGAGGACTTCATAGGAGCCGTCGGGCCGCCAGTTGAGCTTGCGGGTCAACACGTCGACCGCGGCGCTCGTCAGCGGCGCCTGGAGCGCGTCGCCGGAGGGATCGCCGAAACGAGAATTGCCCGAATCCGGATAGGGATCGAAGCCGCGCACGGAGGCATCGTAGCGTCCCGTCACCTTGCCGTTCTTGCGGTCGAGCTCGCGGCGGAATTCACCGACGTCAAAGCGGCCGGCGAGCCTGCGGCTCACCGCCTGGTCGATGCCGGTGAGCTCGGCGACCTTGTCGGCCAGGCGATTGGTGGCCTCCTTGTCGGCTACGCCCTTGACGAGGTCGGCCAGGAATTCGCCGCGCGCGTAAGCCTCCACGTCGGCGAGATCGGCGCGCTTGACCGGTCCTTTGGCCTCGCGCGCCACCGCCACATAGCTCGGCAGCGTCGCGACATATTGCAGGAGGCTGGTGCCGGTGAACTCGCGGAAGTCGAGCAGCGGCGACACCAGGATCAATCCCCTGACGCCGACGCCGTGCTGGATCTGCAACTGGCGCACGACCTTCGGCCCGCGGATGCCGCCATAACTCTCGCCTGCAACGTATTTCGGCGAGACCAGCCGGTCGTGCTTCTCGAGCCAGCGGCGGATCACCAGCGCGATCGCGTTGACGTCACCGTCGACGGAGTAGAAGGATTTTCGCGCGTCCTCGCTGCTGGCGACAAACCGGCTGTAGCCGGTGCTGACGGGATCGATGAAGACGAGATCGGTGAAATCCAGCCAGGTCTCCGCGTTCGGCTTCACCTCGGGCGAGGCCGACGGCGAGAGGGCTTCGCCATCGAGCGGCAGCCGCCACGGGCCCGCAGCGCCGAACTGGAGCCATGCCGAGGACGCGCCGGGTCCGCCGTTGAACAGGAACGTCACGGGGCGCGTGGCGCGGTCGGCACCTTCGAGTTCGTAGGACGAGTAGGCGATGTCGGCCAGCGGCTCGCCCTTGCCATCGAACACGCGGATCGAGCCGGCGGTTGCGGCGAAGTTGAGCGTGCGGCCGGGCAGATCGAGCGTCTGCTTCGTGGTCGAATCCGACGGGAGACGGTGCGGCTCGGCGGTTGGGAATGGATTCTGCGGCGCGCTTTGCGCGCCACTGCCACGCCCGCCCTTCTGTCCGGCTGGGGCCGCCGTCTCGGCCCGCGGCTGGGGCGGATCGTCTGCGCGGGCAAATCCCGCGAGCGCGACCGCGGAGACCGCCAGCACCAGGGTCGCACGGCGGACCTCCTGCAAACTCGTGACCATGATCGTTCTCCCTACCCGGCTGTGACAGCCGGTGAGGCCGATAGGTTAGCGCGGAATTGCGACGGTTTGGGGGATCATGGGTCCGACAGCGCCCAAGGCGGCCGATCAGGCTGGAAACGCCCCGGATTCGTCCCGGATCCGCCAGCCGCCCGTTTGCTTTAAAGGGCGGTCATCCTCGACAATGCGGGCCCGGGTGTATAGACGAGCCCGGCGGAACTTTCTCGAGCCAGCGGCCCTGCCCGGAAGCCATGACCAAGCCAGCGCGCTACGACCGGATCGCCTTCGTCGCCAGCCCGAGCAGCGAGGCGCAGGCCGCCTTCGGCCAGCTCACCAGCGACTATGGCAATTGCGACCCGAACGAGGCCGACATCGTGGTCGCGCTCGGCGGCGACGGGTTGATGCTCCAGACGCTGCACCGGAACATGCACACGGGAAAGCCGATCTACGGCATGCACCGCGGCACGGTCGGCTTCCTGATGAACGAATACTCGACGCACGATCTGCGCGCGCGGCTCGAGGCGGCACATGAGTCCGAGATCAATCCGCTGCTGATGCGCGCGACCGACGTCAACGACCGCGCCCACCTGCACCACGCCATCAACGAGGTCGCTCTGTTCCGTCAGACCTACCAGGCGGCGCGCCTGCGGATCCTGATCGACGAGCGCGAGCGCATGCCCGAGCTGATCGCCGACGGCATCATGGTGGCGACGCCGGCCGGCTCGACCGCCTACAACCTGTCCGCCCAGGGGCCGATCCTGCCGATCAACGCCGCGTTGCTGGCGCTGACCCCGATCAGCGCCTTCCGCCCCCGCCGCTGGCGCGGCGCGCTGCTGCCCAACACGGCCTATGTCGTCATCGAGGTGCTGGAGGGCGACAAGCGCCCCGTCGCTGCGGTCGCCGACCACGACGAGGTGCGCGACGTCCGTCGCGTCGAGGTGCTGTCGGACAAGACCATCTCGATGCGCATGCTGTTCGACCCCGGCCACAGCCTGGAAGAACGCATTTTGCGCGAGCAGTTCGGGTACTGAGCCCCCTGCCCGGCGCCTCGACTGGCGCTTTGGGACGCCCGGTCGCAACCCTTCGTTAACCCCCGCCACGATATGGTTAACGAAGGTTGACCGCTCTGGCCCAGGCGTCATGTTCCGCATCGATTTCAACAAGCTGCGCTTCCTCGTCTGCGACGACAATCCGCACATGCGCCGTATCCTGCGGACGCTGCTGCATTCCTTCGGCGCGCGCGAAGTGTACGAGGCCGAGGACGGCGCCACGGCGCTGGAAATGTACAGCCATTACGTGCCCGACATCGTCATCACCGACTGGGCGATGCCGATCTTCGACGGGCTCGAGCTCGCCCAGATGATCCGGCAGCCGGAATCCAAGGGCAATCCTTACGCGCCGATCATCATGCTGACCGGCCATTCCGAGAAGCGCCGCGTCACGGTCGCGCGCGATGCCGGCGTCACCGAATTCCTGGCCAAGCCGATCTCGGCCAAGGGCCTCTATCAGCGCATCCTCAACGTGGTCGCCAATCCCCGGCCCTTCATCAAGACCAAGACCTATTTCGGCCCGGACCGGCGCCGCAACACCAACTCCGCCTATATGGGCCCCGAGCGCCGCGTCGGCGAAAAGCACGAAGTGCTCCAGCAGCCCTCGCTGCTCGACAAGGCCCGCTCCTCCATCTAGCGCAACGTCTCACGCGAGGCAGGTATCATGGCGAAGAACAGCGCAAAGGACATCGAGGTCACGGCCTTCGCCACGCATCAAATCATCACGCAGCCCAATCCGCTGCGCAAGGTTCTACGCCGTGTCGAAGACAAGGACATGGACGATCCGGTCAGCCGCGCCGAGCAGGCGCTCGCCGGTCTCGCCGGCGAGTTCAAGGACTGGATGACGACCGAGGTCAACCGCCTGTCCGCCGCCTACGTCGCCATCCGCAATGACGGATTCACCAAGGACAGGCGCGACGAGCTGTTCCGCGCCGCGCACGACATCAAGGGCGACGCTGCGACATTCGGCTATCCGGCCGCGGCGGGAATCGCCGAGAGCCTGTGCCGCGTCATCGAGCACGCGCCCGATCTCGAACGGGTGCCGGCCGAGCTGTTCACGCACCACATCAACGCCATCCTGGCCATCGTGCACGAGAACACCAAGCTCGACAGCATCAGCGTCTCCGCCGAGCTCAGCCGGCGCCTGCGCAAGGTCGCCGACGACTACCTCGCCGACGTCAACCGCGACCGCCCCGAGCATCTCGAGGTGATCCTGGCGCCGAGCATCGTGCCGGCGGAGTCGTGCTGACTATTCTCAATGGTTGTCGTAGGGTGGGTTAGCGAAGCGTAACCCACCAACTTCGTTCCGCGCTCGCGGCAGCACGGTGGGTTACGCCTTCGGCTAACCCACCCTACGGCATCTCACTACGCCGCGATCAGATCGTCATAAACCGGATCGACCCTGTCGTCCGCGACCAGCTCGTCGCAGAACAGCCTTGCCTCTTCGCGCGCGGACTCGGTGGCGAAGCGGCGAAGCAGGACCATCAGCGGCTCGGTGGCACCACGGTCGGTCTCGCAATGGGTGAGCACGCGCTCGACCATGCGCCGGCGCAGCCGCACCGCCCCGTCGTCGCTATCGACGAAGCCCTGCTCATGGCAGGCATCAAGCGCCACCTGGAACGCCGCAAACGTCGCCTCGGGAAGGCCGGCGCGGCGCAGCAGCGCGTGCAGGCTGTTGCCGCCGCGGTCGTGCAGCAGCGCGGTGACGCGCGCCAGCGGCAGATCGGCGAGTTCAGCCAGCGCTGCGTCGAACAGATCGAGATTGCTGGACAACAATGCGCGCAGGATCAGGCCCGCGGTCAGCTGGCCGGTGACGCGCAGGTGATGAACGAGCCCCTGCATGTCCTCGCCACGCGAGCGCGCCGCGATGTTCATGGTGGAGCGGTCGCGCGCCTCGATGGTGATCCGGTCGGCGCGATCGGCACTCAGCCAGTTCCGTGCCACGACGAATTGCGCCAGCGTCTCCGAGAGCTTTGCCACCAGCGCCGCGCGCGTTGCGGCCGGCAGATCCTCCAGCACCAGCATCGCTTCGCGGATCGCGGCGAGATGGCCGTGACGCTCGACGATGCGGTTCCAGGAGAACGGCGCGAGCTCGGCATGGGGATTTTCGATCAGCTCGAGCGCTGCCGCTGCGCAGCCGACTTCGGCAATGGCGGCACAGACCGACACAGGCAGCGCGATGCGGCGCGCGACCGCGCACTGCACCTCGTCATTGCCGGTTGCGACGATGTCGACGAGATCGGCATCGATCAGCAGCGGAGAATGTTCGAGCACGGGCAGCGCGACGGTCGGCTGGTCCGCCGACAGCGCCCGCACGATCGCCGCCGGGGCATCCGTGCTGCGCGCAAAGGCCTCTGCCATCGCCTGCCGCACCAGCGGCGAGGGATCGTCGAGCAGCATCAGAAGCGCGCCTTCGGCGGCGACGCGGTCGTCTGCAGAAAGGTCTGAGATCAGCCAGGCCCGGGCCAATGCCCGTGTTGCCTCGGCCCGCTCGCCGGCGGACGCCGTCCTGATCCAATTGATGAACTGCCGAACAATCATGGTGCTTCCGGCTTACGCAACGAAGACGAAGCGGTGACGGCTTGTCACCTGCAACACAAAATAAACCACGACGCTTAACAAAGCGTTCACCATAACTGGCTGGTTTTATTGACGTTTTGTTAAGGGAACCAAGCCGCCTCTGCATCCGTGCCCCTGGACACGGCGCAGCAACGCTGCGCGTCCGGGACGCGAGAGAGTGAGTATTAGCTCGAGAACGTGCCGCTGCGATCGCTGAAGAGATCGAGCGGCTGCGGCAGCCGCACATCCGGCGTCGCTGACGCGAGCGAGGCGTTGTTGCCCCACAATTTCTGCACCGTCGTCGAGACCGGCTGCGTGGCGTCGCCGGGCTGATAGATCGAGCGAAACATCGGCGTGCTCGGTGCATTGTCCGCGACTGTCGCTGACGATGTCGCGCTGACCGGCGTCACGCCGCGCGCATCCGGAAAGGTCTGGAGATAGGCGGCGTTGTCGATCACCGGCGTGGTGGGCAGCACGGCATTCGCGCTTGCGACCTGCGTCGTCGACGGCGTGCCGCCATACATCGCCATCGCGCTGCGCGTGGTCTTCGAATTTGCCGCGCTCGCATAGCGCGCGTCCAGCACCGAATAGACCTCGGAGACGCTGCGGGCGCGGCCATCCCTGGCGTAGAAGATCGAACGGTTGGCGGATGCCGCATTGGGGAACAGCCGCGCGCCGACCGCTTGCGGATTGTCCTCGGCATTGGCGATCAGTTTTGCGGCTCCGCCGACGCCCATGAAATGCGCCATGTAGAGCTCGCTGTCGGACGGCCTGCGGCCGAGCAGACCGGTGAGCTTGAAGCTGTTCGACTGCGTCAGCGCCGCCGCCATGCTCGAGGCAGCCTCCGGGTCGTCGCGCAGCTTCATGATCGACCGTTTCATCACGGGATCGTCGACGGTGTAGCTGCCCGACGACGTCCTGGTGATGGCGTCGGCGTAGTTGCCATAGCCGAGTTGGGTCCCCGCCTCCTTCACCGTACCGAGCCAGGTCTGGTCGATGAACTGGTAGAGCCCATGCGCGGACGACGTCGTGGCTCCCGCTGTCGGATCGAAATCCGATTCCATCTTTGCGGTGGTCAGCATGTATTGGAAGCTGACGCCCGTGATGTTCGACGCCTGCTTGATCGCACCGGCGACACGCGCCCGCGACGGATCGAGAACCGCCGTCTGAGAGGCACTGGAATTGTCGACCGACATGATGGAGTGCCCGCCCCGCGCGGCGTTGTGCGACGCCGGCAATTCGGCGCCCTGTCGTCTCACCGTGGGACAGGTATGGTTAATGCGGGGTTAATTCGGAGGGCGCTGTCATTCCGGGGCATCGCGTAGCGATGAGCCCGGAATCCATTGGGCCGCGCGTGACGCCGTACGATGGATTCCGGGCTCGCGCTTCCGCGCGCCCCGGAATGACAACAGGCTACTTCTTGTAGACCGCGTCCGGATCGAACAGCCTGTCCGCATCGACAAAGACCAGTTTCGCTCCCCCGCCCTCGGCCTCGACCTTGCGGTAGAAGCAGGACCGGCGGCCGGTGTGACAGGCGGCGCCGATCTGCTCGACGCGGATCCAGACCGCGTCCTGGTCGCAATCGGTGCGCATCTCGACCACGCGCTGGGTCTGACCTGAAGTCTCACCTTTTCGCCACAAGGCATTGCGTGAGCGGCTGAAGTACCAGGCCTCGCCGGTCGCGATCGTCTTGCGCAGCGCCTCGTCGTTCATGTGGGCGACCATGAGCACGTCGCCGGTGGCGACATCGGTCGCCACGCAAGTCACGAGCCCGGCCGCATCGAACCGGGGCTGGAAGGACAGACCTTCCTCGATCTCATGGGAGTGAGCGGACACAACGAACCTCGCCGGGCCTATTCGCGAGGTCAGCGTTGCAGGCCTCGCACCAGGGACAGGAAACGGGCCTGCTCCGCCGGATTGTCGCGGAACATGCCGGTAAAGCGGCTGGTGAACGTGGAGGCGCCATGCTTGGCGACGCCGCGCACCGACATGCAGGTATGCTCGGCCTCGATCAGCACGGCAACACCGCGGGGCTTCAAGACCTCGTCGATGGCTGCGGCGATCTGCGCCGTCAGATGCTCCTGGGTCTGGAGCCGGCGGGCGAAGATGTCGGTCAGGCGGGCAAGCTTCGACAGGCCGACGACGCGCTCCACCGGCGTATAGGCGATGTGCGCCTTGCCGTAGAACGGCATCATGTGGTGCTCGCACTGCGAAGTGAACTCAATGTCGCGCACCAGCACGAAGTCGTCATAGCCTGCGGTCTCGCCAAAGGTGCGGTCGAGCACCTCGGCCGGGCACTGGTGATAGCCCTGATAGAGTTCGTCGAAGGCCTCGACCACGCGGCGCGGCGTGTCGAGCAAACCCTCGCGCGCGGTGTTCTCACCGATATAGGCCAGCAGCGTCTTCACCGCCGCTTCCGCCTCTGCGCGCGCGGGGCGCGGCTGGTCGGCGCGGACGGCGGCCGCGAGGAATTCGGCAGGGTCAAGCTCGGCCGGGCGGCTCTCGGGCTGCCGGTCGGAGGGCTTGTTGGGGCGAAGGGATTTGATCGTAGCGTCCATATCGACTCCGTTCGACGGCCTTGCGGCCGGAGTGTCACCGGCAGACGGGGCGGCAAGCCGCCGGACGCCTGAAAGACTACAGTTTTGGCGAAAAAGGTCCGCAATCTCTAACGTCGGCCGCGTGGTCCTGGATCACCGCCGCCGGGCCGCTGGACTGTTTTTCCACCCGTTCCGACCCTATATAGGACCCTGGACGGCGCCCGCCAAGGCCGATCCGGCGCGGAAGTGTTGGACTCCATCACATGCTGAACGACATTTATAACAAGCGGATCATCGAGTTGGCCGGGAATATTCCGCGCCTCGGGCGGTTGTCGGCCCCCGATGCCACCGCGACTGCCCACTCCAAGCTGTGCGGTTCGACCGTGAAGGTCGATCTCAAGATGAGTGGAGACACCGTCACCGACTTCGCCCATGACGTGAAGGCCTGTGCGCTGGGACAGGCCTCTTCATCCATTATGGCAAGTCACGTCGTCGGCTCGACTGCGAGCGAACTCCGTGAGTTACGCGAAACCGTTCGCAAGATGCTCAAGGAGAACGGCGCGCCTCCTGAAGGCAAATGGGAAGAGATCAAGTTCCTCGAGCCGGTCCGCGACTACAAGGCGCGGCATGCCTCGACGCTCCTGACCTTCGATGCAGTCGTCGATGCCATCGGTCAGATCGAGGCGAAGGCGAAGCAGCCGGCTGCGGCGCAGGGCTGAACATTCCGGGGCGTCGCGAAGCGACGAACCCGGAATCCCGAGATTACGGCGCGAGATTCCGGGTTCGCGCTACGCGCGCCCCGGAATGACTGCCAAGATTTGCGACTACTTCTGCGAGCCCGCGCTCGGCGCCGTCCCGGTCGGCACCACGGCTTCCGCCGTCTTGGTCGACTTGGCCGGCTGCTCCGGTTCCACACCGAATCTGGCCTGCGTCTTCGGTGCCAGCTCCGCCATGGCCGGCGCTGTGACGTCCACATGCGGCAGCACGTCGGCCACCAGATCGGTCGTCACGAGATTGGTGAGCTTGAGCTCGCCGGTGTCCAGCTCATGCAGATCTTCCCAGGGCGGGACGCTGAGCGCGAGCGACAAAAGATCGCCGGCGCCGCCCATGTCGAAGGTGTATTTGGCAAGCCGGCCAATGTCGCGTTCCACGATCATCAGATCCTGCGCGCTGTAGCTCGCCGCCTTGGCGTCGTCGGCACGGTCGCCCATCCAGATCTGGTGGACCCGGACATGGGCGGCGTCCGGCACGTAGCGCTTCTTGCCGGCCAGCAGCAGGAACACGCACATGGATTCGCAATAGGCCTCGGGCGCGACCGCCGGACGGGCCGACTGCCCGCCGCGGTTCTGAACGCTGATGCCGACCGTGGTCAAAAGCCCGAGATTGCGGAAGCGCCTGCCGAGCGTGATCGCGTCGTTGACGGAACCGCCGCTGGAATCGAGCACGACGGTGGCGCCGCCGAGCTGGCGCCCGCGCGAAAACTCCTCGAAATCCCTGGGTGTATCGGCGGTGATGATGCCAACCGCGCTGACCCAGCCACGGCAATTCGGCTCGCAGGCGACCCAGCTGAACTTCATCGGCAGCTTGCGCTCTTCGAGGGCAGCAGCGGCATGAGCCTTGGTGCCGGTCGTAGCGACAGCTCCGGACAGCGCGATACCGAGTGCGGCAGCCCCGAGCACCAACCAGCCGCGACGATCAAGGGAGTTCAGAAGTCTCAATCTGGTTCCTTCCCCAAGCCCCAAAGGTCCCCCGACAATCCCCGGTAGCGCCCTCTGAGTCCATCATACACGAGTATGCTTCTACACACGGACGTCATAAAAATGGTATCCGGGGGAATACAGATCGTCCATAGGTACTTGCTGCACTGCTCCCAAAAAGCACGCAAAGTATGGCGCGCAAACAACAGCTTGCTGTTCCCTGCGCCGGAACCGGGCAACACCTCGCCAACGATCGCGGCAAAGCGCACATGAAGCATTCAGCCTGCGAGCATTGTTCCACTCCCATCGAGGGCGCGCTTCGCCTCCCGCGCAGATTCGGTAGCGCGCTGATCTGGCTCTACCGCCATACACTCTCGCCGCTGGTCGGCTACAACTGCCGGCACCTTCCGACCTGCTCCGTCTACGGCGACGAGGCGATCGAACGTTTCGGGCTCTGGGCCGGTGGCTGGATGACGCTCGCGCGCGTGCTTCGCTGCAACCCGTTCGGCACGTCGGGCATCGACAACGTGCCCCTCGCCGCGCCGCCCGGGGCACGCTGGTATCTGCCCTGGCGTTACGCGCGCTGGCGCGGCGTCAACGCGCCCTAAGTTTGTTGCGGTGCTTTGCGCATCGCTGGCCTGAGTGGAACCGGAACTTTCTCCTCGCGTTGTTTTGCTGCTCCCGCGGGAGGAAACAACAATGCGCTGGAAAATCAGCCCTCATTTTCTTCACTTCAGGCTTGGTCCGCATCCCAAGTTCAGTCCAAGGGGGCACGATCCAAGAACAATCGATGTGCTCGCCATGGTCGCCCTGCTGGCGCTCGTGCTCGGCTCCGGCTGGTATCTGGCGACGAGCTTGGCCACACCGCCCAGCAGCACGGCGTTCATCGTGCCGAGCCAGAGCGTGCACTGGTAGCTCAGAGATCGAGCACCAGCCGCTCCGCGTCTGATCCGGCGACGCAAACCATGAGATAGCGCTCGCGCTCATACGGCGACAGGATGCGGTCGCGGTGCACCGGCTTGCCCTCGATCCATCCGACCTTGCAGGCGCCGCAGATGCCCCCGCAGCAGGAGGTCGCGATGTCGATGCCTCCTTCCTGCAACGCGGCCAGCATGGTCTGGCCAGCGCGGACCTGGATCTCGGCGCCCGAGCGCGCCAGTGACAGCGTGAAGGGCTTTGCGTCGGGATCGATGACCGGCGGCGGCGCGATGAAACGCTCGATATGGACATTGGCGGCGGGCCAGGCTGCGGTCGCCTGCTCGAAATCCTCAGTCATGCCTTCCGGCCCGCAACAGGCGACCAGCGTGTCCGCCCCGCCCTCCCCGATGAGCGCCGCGAGATCAGGACGCCCGGTCCGGGACGTGCAATGCACGACGACACGGCCCGCGTCGATCAGTGGCGCGAGATGCGCGGCGAGCGGCATCTCCTCGCGCACGATCAGATGCAGCACGAAGTCGGCATCGCCAGTTCGCGAAAGATGTCGCGCCATCGACAGGAACGGCGTCACGCCGATGCCACCGGCGATGAGCACATGGCGCGCAATGCCTGCACCGGGATCTAGCCCGCCGCGCGGCAGCGAAACGCCGATCACGTCGCCGATTGCAACCTCGTCGTGAAGCGCGCGCGAACCGCCACGCCCATCAGCCTCACGCTTGACCGCTACAACATAGCGCGCATTGTCGGCGGGCTCGTTGCACAGCGAATAGGTGCGGACGAGTCCGTTCGGCAGATGCAGGTCGATATGCGCGCCGGGCTTGAAGGGCGGCAGCTCCCAACGGTCGGGATCGGCCAGCGTGAACAGTTTTATGCCTGCCCTCGCCTCCTCGATGCCGGTGACGATCGTCTTGATCGTCGTGATCGGACGCACCTTCATGCCGCGTTCCGCACGGTATCGCCGACCTTGACGATGCCGCCTTGCAGGATCTTGCAGTTCAGGCCGGAGCGATTGATCAGGGGATCGAAGATCGCCTTGCCGGTGATCTCTTCGATATGCCGGCACGGCACCGACAGCCGGGTCGCCTCCAGCAGGGCTTCCCCGAGCCAGAAGCGGCGGCCGACCAGATGATTCAGCGGCACGCCTTCGACCGTGACGTTGCGCCGGTGCTCCTGCGGGCCGAGCTCGATGCCGGCATCACGCTTGAGCGCTACCAGCGTCTCGAGCTCGAACAGGGTGACCTGCCGGCCCTCTTCCGGCTTGTGCGAATAAAAACCCTCTTCGTTGCCGATCATATAGCGGTCGCCCTCGATCCCCTTGCCGGCGACGAGGGTGATCGTTTCAGCTGCGCGCATCGGCAGGAACGCACGCGGGGCGAGATGGAGGAAGCGCACCGCGCCGGTCCAGCCGAGCTGCGCAGTCTTCTGCGCCGAGCCGGCGCCGATGGTGTCGAGCATGACAAAATCCTTGTGAGAGGCGATGGCGCGCCGCAAGACGCGGCGCGCCGCGGGATCAGGTCAGTTCCTTGTTCGCCATTTCCGGCGCGAACGTGGTCGCAGTTGCCGTGATGGCCGCGCAGGCGATCAACAGCAGCGAGACCGGCCAGGTTGCGCCGCCGCTCCAGGCCATCAGAGACGCCGCGATCAGCGGCGTCAACCCGCCGCTCAGGGCCGCACCGACCTGAAATCCGAGCGATGCGCCGCTATAGCGCAGCCGCGCGGTGAACAGCTCGGAGTACCAGGGCGCGCCGATGCCGAACATCACCATCTGGCCGAAGGTGATCGCGACCACGATGGCGCAGATGACGATGGCGGGATCGCGGGTATTGAGCAGCCAGAACAGCGGGAAGGCAAACAGCGCCGAGAACAGGCAGCTCGCATAGAACATCGTCTTGCGGCCGACGAGGTCGGACAGCCAGCCGAACAAGGGAATGGCGAGCAGCGCGACCAGCGATGCGGCGAACGCGCCATTCAGCACCACCGTGCGCGACAGGCCGAGATTGGCCGTGGCGTAGGACATCACGAACACGCCGCCGATGCTGGCATAGGCGATCTCGGAGATCTTCAGACCAACCGCGGTGAAGAACGGCCTGCGGTGATGCCTGAAGATCTCGACCAGCGGCAGCTTCGCGACGTCCTTCTTGGCCTGGACCTGACGGAAGGCCGCGGTCTCTTCCATGTTGAGGCGGATGTAGAGACCGACGCCGACCAGGAGGATCGAGATCAGGAAGGGAATGCGCCAGCCGTAAGCCATGAAGTCGCTTTCCGGCAGGCTCGCCACCAGCGCAAACATGCCGATCGCGGCGAGATTGCCGATGGGATTGCCGACCTGCACCATGCTGCCGAGCAGGCCGCGGCGGTGCGTCGGACAGTTCTCCACCACCATCAGCACCGCCCCGCCCCATTCGCCGCCGAGGCCGATGCCCTGGAGGAAACGCAGGCCGATCAGGAGCAGCGGTGCGGCGATGCCGATCTGCTGGTAGGTCGGAAGCAGGCCGATCAGGAAGGTGCCGATGCCCATCACCATGATCGTGATCGCGAGCATCGCCTTGCGGCCGACCCGATCGCCGTAATGACCGAAGATCGCAGCGCCCAGCGGCCGCGCCAAGAAACCGACCGCATAGGTGCCGAAGGCGGCGATAGTTGCGAGCGTGGGATTGCCGGCCGCGAAGAAGACCTTGTTGAACACCAGCGCGGTGGCCGTGCCGTAGATGAGGAAGTCGTACCATTCGACCGCGGTGCCGATAACGCTCGACCACACGATCCGTCGCAAGCTCGCCGCCTCGTCCGGCGCTACGTTCACGGTTACGTCGTCTGCTACGGTCATCGATCTCTCCAAAAGGTACCGGCGCCTGGGAAAAGCAGTTGGTTCTGTGCGCGGAGCCCATCGGCAGCCGCGGCGGTAAAATCGATCATGTTTACTATTGGAAATCAACGCCACGGAACGCGGCAAATGCCGCCGATCGCGGCAGAGTGCACCTTTTGCACTATTTTCAGCTAGTTTTCGTGAAATATCAGCTCGTCTGCCCACAATATCCACGGCGCTGCTCGAAATTTCTGCTCGATAGTTTTCCTTTGGAATACACTTGCACGTGCCCCGGAACAGGCCGGGCGCGCCACCGGGCTGGCAGTTCGGCGGCATCTGATGCAAAAGAGGCATCAGCAGTTCGGGAGACTCATGCGTGCTTGACGTCAGCAAAGCGACAGCGGTCGGGGCCAATATCCGCCAGGCGCGGATTGCCAAGGGCCTGACGCTGGACCAGCTTGCCCGGCAGAGCGACCTCACGCGTGGCTACATTTCGCTGGTCGAGCGCAACCTCAAGATCCCCTCTCTCGCCGCGCTGTTGCGCATGGCCGCCGCCCTCGAGGTCAATGTCGCGAACTTCTTCGATCCGAACGCGGAGCCCGCGCCGCGCTACACGCTGTTCCGCCGCGAAGGCGGCAATGTCCCGCTGTTTCAGGACACCTTTGGCGTGGTCCCGCTGGCAACCGGCCGCACCCGCAAGATGATGGAGCCGTTCCTCCTCAGCCCGCCGCACAAATCGGCGACGCGGGCCTCGCATGCCGGCGAGGAGTTGCTCTTCGTCGTCAACGGGAAGATTGCGATCAAGCTCGACGGCGAAGAGCTCGTCCTCGGCAAGGGCGACTGCCTGTATTTCTCAGGCGAGACGCCGCACGAGGTCCGGAGCCTCGGCCGGCAGAAGGCTGAAGTGCTGGTCGTCGTCGCCCAGAACGCGACGACGTAACACCGGACTTCGGCAAATGGCCTAGCGGAACCAGAAGGAACGCCCGGACGGCGGGACGGATTCGGGCGGACGCGGCCGTTTCGGACGCGGCGGTTTTGGCGGCTCGGCGGATGAGGTGGTCTCCGCAGCAGGCGCAACCTCGGTCCCCGGCACTTTCACCGACAGCAGCAGGTTCGATTCATGCGTGCGCCAGCGATAGCCGACGCCGAAATCGACCGGCTGGGCGCGCGTGAACAGTTCGGCATAGCGCTCCTGGTAACGGCCGGGGAATTCTGCGATCGGTCCGAGGTAGCGGCCGAACGGGAAGAACCGCCACTGCCGCGCATTGTAGTTCGCGAGCGGAATGCCGGAATCGTCCTGGATGATGGTGGCGCTGTTGGCGAGCAGCCAGTCGCGCACCGTCGTGAAGTTGCCGGAGTGCAAGAGATAGGACGCGCTCTTGATCAGGCTGTTGCCGGGCCCCAGCGTCTCGCAGAACTTCAGGAAGCCGGTCGCACGTGCGCCGGGATTGGAGAGATCGGTCGAGAAATAATACAGCGTGCGCGCTTCCCCGTCGGGGCCTGCGAAGGTGATGCGGACGCCGCGCGTCGCATTCGGCCCCGGATTGTCGTTGCCCGTATGCATCCCGCCCTTGTCGTCGAGCGCGACCATCTCGACGTTGCGGATGGTCTTGCCGGAGCGCGCGAGGAAGACATAGAGGATCGGCAAGGTGCCGTTGACCTGGTTGGCGTGCAGGTCGACCTTCATCTGCTTAGTGATGAAGAAGGAGAAGCTCAGGATCGAGGCGAGCGAGCGCTCGACATTGTAGAGCGCAGCGCCGACCGAACCGCGCGGCAGCCGCGTCAGGTCGGGCACGGCGCCGACCGGCTCCAGCGCACCGAGCACGTAGGTGCTGGCCTTGGAATAGAAGGCGTTGGCGTAGAGGAAGTCCGGGCCGCTGAACATGTAGAACATGGTCGGCCTTGGCGCGGCGAGGTTGACGTCGGACCAGGTGCGGATCTTCGAGAGCTGCCGCTGCTCGAGCTGGGCAAAGGCGCCGTCGAAGAATTTTGCGTGATGCTGCCAGGACGGGTCTTTGGTGAGCGCCACCAGCGGCGAGTCCGCCGATGGCTGCATGCCCGCAAGGAAGCGCGCGGTGTCGTCGAAGGTGACGTCAGCGGCACGCGCGGACGAGACGGCCGCAGCCAGGAGGGCAAGAGCGACGGCCGCAATTCTCAGGGGTCGAAACATGTCTATTCGCGATTGTGTGACGTGCCAGCGGCGACCGGCCGCCTGCGGAAAACAGCGTAAATCAACAGGCCCGAGAGCATGAGGAGCATCCCCGACAGCGACTGCACCGGCCGCTCGGTCAAGAGGTAGTACATCATGAACGCGGTCACGAGCAGGAAAACGAGCGGGGTGAACGGGTATCCCCAGGCGCGATAGGGCCGTGGCAGGTCAGGATCGGTGATGCGCAGCTTGATGACGCCGGCGACCGTGAAGAACGAGCAGAACAGAAGCGCGAACTGGATGAAGTCGAGCACCGCCTCGAAGCTGCGCGTGAACAGCAGCAGGGTCGCGACCGCGAGCTGAAACAGGATGGCATAGGCCGGCGCGCCGCTCACCGATCGTTTCGAGAACACGCGCAGCGCCGGAATGTCCTCCCCCATCGTCATCATCACGCGCGGGCCGATCCACATCATCGCGCTGATCGAGGAGATCAGGCCGACGCAGATCATGGCGCCGACGATCCGGCCGCCGAGGCTGCCGAAAATGGCGGTGCCGGCGACGCTGGCGACATCGAGCTGGCCGGCGAGCGCGCCGACCGGCGTGGAGTAGAGAAACACCGCGTTCAGTGCGACATACAGCACGAGCACGATCAGTGTGCCCGCGAGCAGC
The DNA here is from genome assembly GCF_028128955.1 of Bradyrhizobium sp. CCBAU 11386. Classification (NCBI taxonomy): domain Bacteria; kingdom Pseudomonadati; phylum Pseudomonadota; class Alphaproteobacteria; order Hyphomicrobiales; family Nitrobacteraceae; genus Bradyrhizobium; species Bradyrhizobium sp. CCBAU 11386. The sequence goes on along the minus strand of NZ_LBKA01000027.1, from coordinate 29,964 downwards.
GCGCGCGGCAGGTTCTGCTGCGGCATGTTCATCTCGCCGATGATATAGGTCGCCGCATTCCAACCCGAGAACGAGTACATCACGAAGACGAGGCCGATCGCGAAGGGCGCGCTGACGATGTGCGCGAGATCGCCCGGCTGCGGCGTGAAGGCGATCGGCTGCGGTACGCCGATGATGAAGCCGGCGACCAGGAAGGCGACGATCAGCACGACCTTCAGGATGGTCGAGATCAACTGGAAGGTCGAGGAGTGCCTGACGCCGGTCAGTTGCACGAGCGAGACCAGCCACACCACGCCGATGGCGAGCGGAATCGGCGGCAGATTGGGGACGACCGATTTGGCGTATTCGCCGAAGGCCATCGCGGCGAGCGCGACCGGCGCGGCAAAGCCCACCGTCGCCGAGACCCAGCCGGCGAGAAAGCCGAAGGCGGGATGATAGGCACGGCCGAGGAAATTGTATTCGCCGCTCGAGCGCGGGAACATCGCCCCTAACTCGCTATAGGAGAACACCCCGCACAACGCGACGATGCCGCCGACGCTCCACAGCAGCAGGATCGAGAAGCCGGACGGGATGTCCTTGACCTGGAAGCCGAGGCTGGTGAAGACGCCGACCCCGATCATGTCGGCAACGACGATGGCGGTCGCGACCAGAACGGAGACGCCTGCCCCTCTTCCGGTCAGCCGGCCAGTCCAGGGCCCAGTTCCCGCATCTGATGCCGTCATCGGGGTCCTTAACCTCAGGCCTCACGCCTCATGGGAAGCATCGTGCAGTTTGGTCCAGTCAATTCAAGCAGGGTTAACAAGGGTTAAATGAGGCCAAGGGAAATAGGTATCAAGGCACCTTTTTAGCATGGTCCCGGACGATAAGCACCGGAGAATCCCGTTTCCGATCCCCACAATCAGGACACGATTGCATGGTCCCCTTGAGCGTTCCGGATGTGGGGAAGTTTCTCCGGACGCTTAACGTCACCTAAACGCCAGTCGGCTCAATTGTCTCAAGATTGCCGCTGGGCTTGTGGTCATGACTTGGGGTCATGGGTGGATGGTCGGGGCCGTTCCGAAGAAGATGAGAGCTGACATTCGTGCCGATCGGACGCCGTCCGATGGGCGCGGTCGTGCGCTCCGGATCGGCCTGATCTCAGCCTTGGTGCCGCTCTCGCTCACACTGGTTCAATGCGGCAAGGCGCCGAATCCGGCGGCGCTCGCGGCGAACTCGCAGGCCAATGTCCAGGTCGTCGCCAAGACCAATCCGCAGGTTGCGAGCGGCGACACGTTCGAGGATCGCTTCCCCGCCCCGCAGTTCAAGGAGCGCTTCCCCTCGGCGGGCGAGAGCTTCCTGCAACGGCAGATGTCGGACTTCTCGCCCAAGCGCGCCGTGCAGCAGCAGCCGGAGCAGGCACCCTATAAGGTCGCTTCGCTCGCGCCGCAGGTGCCCTACCAGCGCCCGCCCCGCGAAGACCTGACGACGCTCGTCAGCATGAAGTCGTCGGCCTTCCCCTATTTCGGCAACAACCCTGCCTCCGACGCGCCGTTCCTCAACATCTCCAAGGGCGACCGCCGCGGCCACCGCAGCTATTCGGGGCGCGTCTACTGGCAGGACGAGACCTACAGCGACAGCCGCGTGCTGGTGCACGTGCCCGAGCATTTCGACGTCCGCAAGCCGGGCGTGATCGTGGTGTTCTTCCACGGCAATGGCGCGACGCTGGAGCGCGATGTGCGCGACCGGCAACTGGTGCCGCAGCAGATCACCGATTCCGGCGCCAATGCCATCCTGCTTGCGCCGCAGATGGCCGTCGATGCCGCCGATTCCAGCGCCGGAAAATTCTGGCAGGCAGGCGGCCTCAAGCGCTTCATGGATGAATCGGCGAGCCACCTCGCCCGCCTCACCGGCGATCCCAACAGCGCGCGCGCCTTCGCCAACATGCCGATCGTCATCGTCGGCTATAGCGGCGGCTTCCTGCCGACGGCCTGGAGCCTCGAGGTCGGCGGCATCAGCGACCGCGTCCGCGGCGTCGTGCTGCTCGACGCCGTCTATGGCGAAATGGACAAGTTCGTCTCCTGGATCGAGAGTCACCGCTCCGGCTTCTTCGTCAGCTCCTACACCCGCTACACCGCACGGCGTGACCGCGAGCTGATGAGCATGCTCAGGCAGAAGGGCATCAGCGTCTCCGAGGACATGGACGGCCCCTTGCGTCCCGGCAGCGTGGTGTTCGTGGAGACCGGCGACGGCATCACCCATCGCGACTACGTGAACCGCGCGTGGACGCAATATCCGCTCAAGGACGTGCTGGTGAAGATGTCGGCGACGCCGGCGCTGGCGCTGACGCTGACGCGCGTGGCGGCTACCACTCCATCGGCATCGAACCGATAGTCCCGACATTGCGCCAGCCGGTATTTCGGTGCGCTGCGCGCAATTCTCTCAAGCCGTGATCAAAATCTGATGTTGATGGCCGGCATCCCCGGGCGCCACCGGATTGTTTCCGCTGGCAACGATCATAGTTTGCCGGCCAAGTTGGATTTGGAATTTCTGCGGGGACAGGTCGTGCGTCAGGGACTGTACAAGGTCGACTTCCACACGGTTCACGGGACCGGGTGCGGTGTCGTCTATGTGATGGATGGCAAAATGCGCGGCGGCAATTCCGCCTTCGCCTTCATGGGCACCTATACGGGCGAAGGCGACACGATCAAGGTCAAGATCTCGACCCAGCGCTACAACGACGACCCGTCCTTCAAGGGGCTGTTCGGCATCGACCGGGTCACGCTGACGCTCACCGGCCGCGAAGACGGCGACGCGGCGGAATTCGAAGGCAGCGCGCTGCAAGCGCCGGGCGTTGCCTTCAGGGCCGTGCTGAACCGGATCAGCGACTAGCCGTCCGGCTCCAGGGTCGCGAGCTTCAGGTCTTGACGTTCAGCTTTTGGGCAGCTTCGGAATGCTCTCGGCAAAACCGTTGAAGCAGGCCAGCCGCTCGTCCTCTTCCTTGAAGAAACGGCAATCGGCGTAGCCCTTGGCCTTCGCCGGCTTCGGCTTCGGCGCCGGCGGGATCACGGCGTCGTAGCAGTTGAGGCGGTCCTTGGTGCCGTCGTCGAGGTCGAGGCAGGCCTGCAGCCGCGCGGCGATCGATTGCGGCTTGCCCTTCGGCGCCGCGGCCGGCTTGGCTGCGGCCTCCTTGGTCCCCGCTTTGGTCCCCTTCGGCTTGACCTGCACCAGCGGCTTGTCCCCGACCATCGGTGGCTTGTCGGCTTGCGCAAACGCGGAGGCTGAATAGAGCACCGCGGCAACCGCCAGAATCATCCTCATCTCAGTCAACTCTCTTTGGTCCCCATGACCGGCGTTCTAGCGCTCCCGCGCGCGGTTTGCCAAGGACCTTGCACGCACGAAGACGCGGGATCAGGCGGCGGCAGCCGGCCGGGGCCGGGTCAGGATCACCAGGACCAGCGCCAGCACGACGAAGCCGACCGCAACGAAGCCGAGCGGATGCAGGAGCTCGCGGGCGAACAGCAATCCGCCGATGGCGGAGCCGACCGCCTGGCCGATATAGAGGACGGAGGTGTTGAGCGCGACGGTGGCGGACGCAAGTGGCGGCGCGGCCGCGACCAGCCGCACCTGCTGCATCGAATTGGTCGAGGCAAAGCCGAGGCCCCAGATCGCGACGGCCCCCGCCATCAGGACGAGCGTGCCGGCGCCGAGCGCCCAGCCCGTGATGCCCGCAAGCAGCAGGCAGGTGAACAGCAGCGAGGTGCGATAGGGCCCCCAGGTATCGACGATGCGGGTGGCGATCACGACGCCGAGGAAACCGCAGAGGCCGTAGATGCCGAACACCATGCCGATTGCGTCCGGCCCCGCCCCGGTCAGCTTCTTGAGCAGCGGGCCCATGAAGGTGAACACCACGAACTGCCCGGACATTTGCAGCATGGTGATCGCAAGCAGCAGCAGAACCGTCCTGCTGCGGCCGACCGCGCTCCAGGTCTTCAGGTCCACCGGCGTGCCCTTCAGTCCGGCAGGCAGGCGCAGCAGCAACAACAGGAGGCTGATGCAGCCGAGCGCGCCGATCTCGCCATAGGCCGCGCGCCAGCCGTAGCGGCTGGCAATGAAGGTGATCAGCGGCAGGCCAACGGCGGCCGCCAGCGACCAGCCGAGAAAGATGTAGGCAATGGTGCTGCCGCGCCGCTCCACCGGCACGATCAGCGCGGCTGTGCCGGCCGCCTGCGGCGTGTACAGCGCGCCGACCGCGAGCATCACGAGGCGGATGACGAGGAGGCTCGCATAGTCGGGCGCAAACGCCGAGGCGAGATTGCCGAAGGCGAGCACCGCCAGCGTCGTCGCAAGCAGCCTCCGCCGTTCGATGCGGCTCGTGAGCCAGGCCGTCAGCGGCGAGCCGATGCACAGCGTGATCGCGCCGAACGTGATCAGGAGCCCGGCCGCGTGGATGCTGATGCCGAGCCCGGCCGACAATTCCGGCAGCATTCCCGCCGGCGCCAGCACCGAACAGCCGGTGACGAGATTGCCAAGCATCAGGGCGGTTGGCGCGAAACGGCCGGCGGCGGCGGATTTTTGCATGCAAGTGCATGTAGAGCGGGATTGCCGCCCGTTAAAGGCCGTTGCTCGAAATAGTTGGTGCAAGGTCGCAACTTTTGCGTGCCACTTTCTTGGAAATGCCGGATTGCGCAGGCCGAATCGCCTGATATATCGCTCGTTCCCGCTTACCTGCGCTCGTTCGCAGGAGTGAGCCTCAGGAGAAAGCAATGACCGACCAGCCCAAATCCGAATCCGGCTTCCAATACAGCCTGAGCAATCTGAAGCCCGTGAACCCCGCGCCCAAAGTCACCCTTACCTTCCCCGACGGCGCCCGGCGCGAATACGACAAGAGCATCACCGGCCTCGAGATCGCCAAGGGCATCTCGCCGTCGCTGGCCAAGCGCACGGTCGCGATGGCGCTCGACGGCGTCGTCGCCGACCTCGACGATCCCATCGAAGCCGATGCCAAGATCGAGCTGATCAATCGCGACGATCCGCGCGCGCTCGAGCTGATCCGCCACGACTGCGCGCACGTGCTCGCCGAAGCCGTGCAGACGCTGTGGCCGGGCACCCAGGTCACCATCGGCCCGGTGATCGAGAACGGCTTCTATTACGACTTCTTCCGCAACGAGCCGTTCACGCCGGAAGACTTTGCCGCGATCGAGAAGAAGATGCGCGAGATCATCGCGCGCGACAAACCCTTTACGAAAGAGGTTTGGGATCGCGAAAAGACCAAGCAGGTGTTCCGCGACAAGGGCGAGGCCTTCAAGGTCGAGCTGGTCGACGCCATTCCCGGCAACGAGCCGATCAAGATCTATTACCAGGGCGACTGGTTCGACCTGTGCCGCGGTCCGCACATGACCTCGACCGGCAAGGTCGGCAGCGCCTTCAAGCTGATGAAGGTGGCCGGCGCCTATTGGCGCGGCGATTCCAACAACCCGATGCTGACCCGCATCTACGGCACGGCCTTCGCCAAGCAGGAGGATCTCGACGCCTACCTCAAGCAGATCGAGGAGGCCGAAAAGCGCGACCATCGCAAGCTCGGGCGCGAGCTGGACCTCTTCCACTTCCAGGAGGAAGGTCCGGGCGTCGTGTTCTGGCATCCGAAGGGCTGGACCATCTTCCAGCAGCTGATCGCCTATATGCGCCGCCGCCTGACCGGCGACTACAGCGAGGTCAACGCGCCGCAGATCCTCGACAAGGTCTTGTGGGAGACCTCGGGCCATTGGGGCTGGTACCGCGAAAACATGTTCGCGGCACAGTCGGCTGGCGACGAGGCCGAGGACAAGCGCTGGTTCGCGCTGAAGCCGATGAACTGCCCGGGCCATGTCCAGATCTTCAAGCACGGCCTGAAGAGCTACCGCGACCTGCCGTTGCGGCTCGCCGAGTTCGGCGTGGTGCATCGCTATGAGCCCTCGGGCGCCATGCACGGCTTGATGCGCGTGCGCGGCTTCACTCAGGACGATGCGCACATCTTCTGCACCGAGGACCAGCTCGCCGAGGAATGCCTGAAGATCAACGATCTCATCCTGTCGACCTACGCGGACTTCGGCTTCACCGGCGATCTCACCGTGAAACTGTCGACCCGGCCCGACAAGCGCGTCGGCACGGACGCGATGTGGGATCACGCCGAGCGCGTGATGGCGACGGTGCTGCGCGAGATTCAGTCGCAGAACAACCACATCAAGACCGAGATCAATCCGGGCGAAGGCGCCTTCTACGGGCCGAAGTTCGAATACGTGCTGCGCGATGCCATCGGCCGCGACTGGCAGTGCGGCACCACGCAGGTCGACTTCAACCTGCCGGAGCGGTTCGGTGCGTTCTACATCGACCATGACGGCGGCAAGAAGCCGCCGGTGATGGTGCATCGCGCGATCTGCGGCTCGATGGAACGCTACATCGGCATCCTGATCGAGCACTATGCCGGCAACTTCCCGCTCTGGCTGTCGCCGGTGCAGGCCGTGGTCACCACCATCACCTCCGAAGGCGACGAGTACGCCAAGCAGGTCCTGGAGCAGGCCCGGCGCGCGGGCCTTCGGGTCGAGATCGACCTGCGCAACGAAAAGATCAACTACAAGGTCCGCGAGCACTCGCTGGCCAAGATCCCGGCACTGCTCGTGGTCGGCAAGAAGGAGGCCGAAACGCATTCGGTCTCTGTCCGCCGCCTCGGCAGCGACGGTCAGAAGGTGATGACGACGGCGGAGGCGATCGCTGCGCTGGTCGAGGAAGCGACCCCGCCGGACGTCGTCCGGGCACGGGGCGCGGCCTGATCCCTGAAATCGATCTAAATTCGCTTCCGGTTGCGGGCGTGCATGCCTATCTCCGCATGGCACGCCCGACGACCAGTTGAAGAGGATATCCCAGTGCCCGACGCCATCGAACTCCTGAAGACCCGCCGCTCGGTCAAGCCGCGCGAGATGACCGGGCCCGGCCCTTCGGCGGCCGAGCTCGAGACGATCCTCACCATCGGCGCGCGCGTGCCCGACCACGGCAAGCTCGCCCCCTGGCGCTTCATCATTTTCGAAGGCGATGCGCGCCAGCGCGCCGGCGAGGTGATCGCAAAGGTCTTTGCGCGGAAGAATCCCGGTGCACCGGCCGCCGATGTCGAGATCGAGCGGAAGCGGCTCACTGATGCCCCGCTCGTGATCGGCATCGTCAGCTTCACCAGGCCGCATCCGAAGGTGCCGGCCTTCGAGCAGGAACTGTCGGCGGGCGCCAGCGCCATGAACATCCTCACGGCCGCGACCGCACTCGGCTACGGCGCCTGCTGGCTGACCGGCTGGTTCGCCTTCGACCGCGACGTGCTCGACGGCCTCGGCCTCAAGCCGGACGAAAAGCTCGCCGGCTTCATCCATATCGGCAAGCCGACCAAGCCGAGCGAGGACCGTCCGCGACCGTTCCTTTCGGAAATCGTGACGCGTTTTTAATCGATGTCTTGTTGACGCCTTCGACGTCTTGCGGCTTTGTTCCCGGCCAGGGAGGAAGCCCGGATGAAGCGTCGCGAATTTCTGGTCGGGGCCTCGCTGCTCGCCGGCACCATGGCGCGGGGCCGCGCCGCCGACATCCCCGCCCCGTCGGCGGACGGACTCGACCGCATCACGGCGTATTTTGACAACGAGGTGGGAAGCGGCCGGTTGCCGGGCGCCGTCATCCTGGTCCAGCAGCGCGGCAAGCCGGTCTACCTCAAGACGTTCGGCGTGCGCGATGTCCGGACCAGCCTCGCCATGACGCCGGACACGATCTTCGCCATCCACTCGATGACCAAGCCGATCACGTGCCTTGGCGCGATGATGCTGATCGACGAGGGCAAGCTTGCGCTCGCCGACCCCGTGTCGAAATACATCCCGCTCTTTGCCGACACCAAGGTGGGCCTCGAGATCACCAAGCCGGACGGCAAGCTGGAGCTCGACCTCGTGCCGCCGGTCCGCCCTGTCAACATCGAGGATCTGCTGCGGCACACCTCGGGCATCAGCTACGATTATATCGGCGGCAAATGGGTCGAGCAGGCCTACAAGGCCGCCAACATCTTCGAAGGCCAGTTCAACAACAGGGAATTTGCCGACCGGATCGCGAAGCTGCCGCTGGCGCGGCAGCCGGGAACACTGTGGCGCTACGGCCATTCCACCGACGTGCTCGGCGCCATCATCGAGATCATCTCGGGCCAGACCCTGTACGACTTCCTGAAGCAGCGCATCCTCGACCCGCTCGGCATGAGCAGCACCAAATTCACACTGGCGACGGAGGACGAGCTCGCGCGGATGGCGCGGCCGCTGCCGAACGATTTCATCCTGCTCGCCGCCGAGCGCGACCGCCTGGATCATCCAGAATGGCAGTCCGGCGGCGGCGGCCTGCTCTCGACCATCACCGACTATCAGCGCTTCTCGCAGATGCTGCTCAACGGCGGCGAGTTCGAGGGCAAGCGTTACCTCAGCCCCGCCGCGTTCAAGGCCATGACGACCGATCACATCGGGCCCGGCTCGGGCGTCGGTCGCGATTATTTCTATTTCCCGGGCGACGGCTTCGGCTATGGCTACGGCCTTGCGGTGCGTACCGATCCCGGCAATGCGAAGCCGCCGCCGCCGGGCTCGATCGGCGAGTTGAAATGGGACAGTGGCAGCGGCACCTATTTCGGCGTCGATCCCAAGCTCGACCTGGTCTACCTGATGATGCAGCAGACCCAGAACGAGCGCAGCCGCATCACGCCTGCCTTCAGGGAACTGGTCTACGACACCTTTCCGCCTGAGCTACGCCGCCCGTGAGGCGCGCTGGCCGAAATCGGCCAGCAGCTTTGCGATCTCGGCGGCGGGCCGCGCCGCGCTGAACAGAAAGCCCTGCACCTCGTTGCAGCCCTCGGCGCGGAGCCAGTCGAGCTGGTCCTCGGTCTCGACGCCTTCCGCGGTCGTGGTGATGTTGAGGCTGCGGCCGAGGCCGGAGATCGCGCGCACGATCGCGACGCAATCGGGCCGCTGCGCCAGGTCCTTGACGAAGGAGCGGTCGATCTTGATCTTGTCGAAGGGAAAGCTGCGGAGATAGCTGAGGCTGGAATAGCCGGTGCCGAAATCGTCCATGGAGATGCCGACGCCGAGCTCGCGCAGCTGATGCAGGATCGCGAGATTGGCATCGGTCTCGGCCAGGAAGATCGACTCGGTGATCTCCAGTTCGAGCCGCTTCGGCGACAGGCCGGACTGGGCCAGCGCCGAGATCACGACCTGGACCAGGTTGCGGCTGCGGAATTGCGCCGGCGACAGATTGACCGCGACCTTGACGTCGACGGGCCATTTCACCGCCTCGGCACAAGCCTCGCGCAGCACCCATTCGCCGAGCTGGGTGATCAGGCCGATGTCCTCGGCGACCGGAATGAACTCCGCCGGCGAGATCATGCCCTTGTCGGGATGACGCCAGCGCAGCAGCGACTCGAAGCCGGAGATGCGATCGGAGGCGATCGACACCAGCGGCTGATAGTGCAGCTCGAACTCGCCATTGGCAAAGGCGCGGCGCAGATCGAGCTCCATGTCGCGGCGCTTCTGCGCCTGGAGATCCATCTCGCGCTCGAAGAAATGGTGCACGCCGCCGCCGTCGGATTTGGCGCGGTACAGGGCCATGTCGGCGTTGCGCATCAACTCCTCCGACGTCACGCCGTCGCCGGGCGACAACGCGATGCCGATGCTGGCGCCGATCACCATCTCCTGGCCGTCGATCTCGTAGGGCGCCTTCAGCATGTCGATCAGCAGGGTCGCGCAGGCGCTGACCTCGTTCGGCGAGACGTCGGCCGCCAGGATCACGGCGAACTCGTCGCCGCCGAGCCGGGCCGCGAGATTGGCGCCGCGGACCGCGGTGGTCAGGCGTTCGGCGACCTCCTTCAACAGGCGGTCGCCCGCCGGATGCCCGAAGGAATCGTTGATGTTCTTGAACAGGTCGAGATCGATGTAGAGCACGCCGACCCGCTTTCCGCCGGCCTGGTCGAGCGCCTGCTTCAGGCGCTCCTGGAAATATTCGCGGTTCGGCAGGTCGGTGAGCCCGTCATGGTGCGCCATGTGGGCGATGCGCGCCTCGGCCTTGCGCCGTTCGGTGATGTCGACCACCGCGACCAGATAGCCGTCGCGGTCGTCGAAGGTGACGCGGCGGCCGAAGGTGAGCACCTCGATCTCGCTGCCGTCGGCACGCAGGTGCCGCCAGTTGCGCGAGGAGTGATAGGTGTCGCCGACGCGATCGAGCGCTTCGTCGTGGCTGTCCCACTCGTCCTCCGGCCAGATCTCGTGCAGCTTCATGCGCAGGAAGACGGCGCGGCTGTAGCCGTAATGCTGGACCGCGGCATCGTTGACGCCGAGGAACTGCTTGGTCTCGGCGTCGAACACCCACATCGGCATCGGGTTGTTGTCGAACAGCAGGCGGAACGAGGCGTCGCGCCGTTTCAACGCGGTGACGTCGGAGATTGTCAGCGAGAGCACGTCGGCGAACGCGGTGGCGCTGAGCCGGAGATGCCGGCCATCGTGCTCGATCTCGCGCTGTTCGCCGCGGCCGCCGCAGACGGCCTTGAGCAGGAATTCCATGATGTCGGGTGTAGCCAGCAGCGTGTTGCCCTCGCCGATCCGGCGCCACAGCAGGCCGGCACTTGCGACCTTCAGCAGCGTGGCGGCACTCTGGTTGTGATGCACGATCTGGAGATCGAACGGCTTGCCGCCGGCATCGCGCAGCGTCGCCAGCGAGATCACCGCGTCGTCGGTCGAGGCGAAAATCGCATCCAGCAGATTGTATTGCGCGCCGCGCTCGTTGACATAGGCGCCGACCAGCGTCGCGCCCCAGCGCGAGGCGGTCGGCAGCGCCAGCACATCGTAGGTCCTGACCATGCCGTCGCGCACGCAATGCGCGCTCGCCTGGTGCGGCCGTCCGTTGGCAAGCGCGCTCGCCGCCGCTTCCGACAGCGCCGTGGCGCAATCGGGCGAGAGCTCGGAGACGGGGATGTCCCAGCGCTCCTCGCCGAGCCATTTCTGCACGTAGCGCCCGCTGCGCGACAGTTCGAGCGCACCGTCGTTCTTGAGCAGCGCGATATGGTCGGCGAGCCGGCCGAGGCTGCCGAGCATCACGTCCTCGTAGCGCGGCAGCCGCTCGCCCGGCTTCAACGCGGCGCGCCATTTGCGCTGAAGCACCGGGATGTCGTCAAACATTTCGGCGGCCGGTTTTCCCGGCATCTTCTTCGCGGCACTCATCGCAGTCCCCAACGCACTTTCCCAGGGGCATCCAATGCAGGTGCACTTAATGGCGTGTAAAGAGCGCGCGGGGGCAGGGTCCATTCGCCGATTATGACAGTTTTAAGTCAGGCGTTGGTTAGTGCGTGTTAGAGACTGTGACGGTTTTGTTTTGCGGGCTGTGCGAAGCCATCGCGCCGTTGCCTACTCTCGGCGTCCCGGCGAAGGGGAGATATTTGGCGCAAACTGCATCAACATCGTCATTGCGAGCGCAGCGAAGCAATCCAGACTGCCGACGCGGAAAGACTCTGGATTGCTTCGCTGCGCTCGCAATGACGGGGTGACAGCGACGCTCTTTCAACTCGCATTCTCATCGCAGACACACCCTCGCATCCTCGCGGCTTCTTCTGCCCGAGCTTTGCTTCGTCGCCTCACCCTCTTCATGAAAGAGGGCGCAGGGAAGGCCGGGAGCCGGTTGGCTCCCATTGACCGCCATGCGAGACGCGGATTGCGCTACGATGCACAGCGGGGAAACAGGGCAACCGGAGCATCCCGGCCTTCCCTGCGCGGATGGTTGGAACGGCTTATGTCGTGCTCTCCCCGGGGAGCGATGCACTATTGCCCCCGTCGCCGTGCGGATGGCTGATGCGCACGGTCCGGTCGGACCACACCCATCACCGCAAGACTTGGCGCACAGACCCCGGGCGCCAGGACGACACGATTTCGCCGTACGCCGATCACACCGGTCGTGCGCGCGATGCTTTCGCTCACGGTTGCCCGCCCTGCGATGCCTTTCGCGCCGATGTGACCCACGTCCACCGCCGCCCGGCTTGCGTTCGTGACGATCGCGATACGCCCCTCTTCCTTGGGCCGGAGTGCGCGCACTATCCGTCAATTCCGAATTTCGGTAAAGTGGAATATTTTCGACGGTGTGCGTTGACCGGCATCTTGCGTGTCTTGCCCGTCGGGCAACGCGATATCTTGTAGCCCGGATGAGCGAAGCGACATCCGGGACCGCGGCACGAGTGATCCCGGGTATCGCTTCGCTCACCCGGGCTACGAAGCTGTGCACGCGCGGGCGCCCCGCTAGTCCTCGCTGGACGCCGCCGAGCGGTTGCGCAGGTAGGCCTGCGACAACAGGAAGAACAATGCGCGCTCGCCATGATACTTGGCGGACGGCCGGGTGCGCTCGAACCCGTCGGCAAATATCTTGCCGGACTGGTCGCACACCTGCCATCGCCAGCCAAACCGCTTACGCCTGGTGAGGATCACTTCGAACATGCCGACGGGCTTGGTCCCCTGCTCCTGCCGGTCTCGCAAGCGCACACGCCTGCTCCGGCCTCCCCCGTTAGACGGATGCCCGACATATAACGCAGCGGGATGGAAAGAGAATAAAATTGATTGTCGGAAACACGTATCTTGCACCGGCTGTGACGAAGTCGCGACGCCTGTGGAATAAGCCGATGTTTTCGGTGTTCTGCGGGCGCTTGATAGCGCTGACAGAGGTATTCAAATCCGAACGCAGGACGAGAACGCCCGGTAAGCGAACACTCACCGGGCGTTGATGCGAGATGTCAGCGGCCGACTCGCGCCTGGAGATGCGCAGGATAGCGATCGCCCTGCACCGCGACCTTGGCCAGCACTGCCGCAATGGCAGCGAGATCCGCCTCCGACAGCGTCACCGCGGCCGCTCCGACATTCTCCTCGAGCCGGTGCAGCTTGGTGGTGCCGGGGATCGGCACGATCCACGGCTTCTGCGCCAGCAACCAGGCCAGCGCGATCTGCGCCGGCGTCACTTTCTTCACTGCTGCGATCTCGCCGAGCAGATCGACCAGGGTCTGGTTCGATTTTCGTGCGCTGGATGAGAAGCGCGGTACGATGTTGCGGAAGTCGCTCTTGTCAAACGTCGTGCTTTCGGTGATCGCACCGGTCAGGAAGCCTTTGCCGAGCGGGCTGAAGGGAACGAAGCCGATGCCGAGCTCTTCCAGCGTCGGCAGGATTTCCTGCTCCGGCTCGCGCCACCACAGCGAATATTCGCTTTGCAATGCGGTCACGGGCTGCACCGCATGGGCGCGGCGGATGGTCTGCGCGCCCGCCTCCGACAGACCGAAATGCAGGACCTTGCCGTCGCGGATCAGGTCCTTTACCGCGCCCGCGGTGTCCTCGACCGGCACGTCGGGATCGACGCGGTGCTGATAGAACAGGTCGATGCGGTCGGTCTTCAGCCGCTTCAAGGCGGCCTCCGCCACCGCCTTGACGTTGGCGGGCCGGCTGTCGAGCCCGTCTTCGACCTTGCCGCCCTTGAAGCCGAACTTGGTGGCGATCACGACCTTGTCGCGGAATGGCGCCAGCGCTTCGCCCAGAAGCTCCTCATTGACGAAGGGGCCGTAGGCCTCGGCGGTGTCGAAGAAGGTCACGCCGCGCGCGAAGGCGGTCCTGATCAGCGTGATCGCCTGCGAGGTCTCCGTCGCCGGACCGTAGCCATAGCTCAGTCCCATGCAGCCGAGGCCAAGCGCCGAGACTTCCAGACCACTCTTGCCCAGTTTGCGCATCTGCATCGCAGTTCTCCTTGAAAGCACGTTCGGCTGCGAATTTAGGTCGCGCGCGAGCCTGCGATTAGGTGATAAAACCGGCATGTACTCATGATGCAGGTTCATGAATGGCGCGCAGCAACGTCAACGACCTCCTCGCCTTCCTCGCGGTCGCCCGCGAGCGCAGCTTCACCCGCGCGGCCGCCCAGCTCGGCGTGTCGCAATCCGCACTCAGCCACACCGTGCGCGCGCTGGAGGAGCGACTCGGCCTGCGACTACTCACCCGCACCACCCGCAGCGTCGCATCGACGGAAGCCGGCGAGCGCCTGCTGCGCAATATCGGGCCGCGCTTTGCGGAGATCGACGCGGAGCTGTCGGCGCTGACCGCGCTGCGCGAGACGCCGGCCGGCACCGTCCGCATCACCACCGGCGAACATGCGGCGCAGACCATCCTGTGGCCGGCGCTCGCCAAGCTGCTGCCGCGCTATCCTGATATCAAGGTCGAGCTCGTCGTCGACTACGGCCTCACCGACATCGTCGCCGAGCGCTACGATGCCGGCGTCCGGCTCGGCGAGCAGGTCGCCAAGGACATGATCGCGGTGCGGATCGGGCCGGAGATGCGCATGGCAGTCGTGGGCTCCCCTGCCTATTTCGCCGCCCATGGCAAGCCGAAGCGGCCGCAGGATCTCACTGAGCACAATTGCATCAACCTCCGCCTGCCGACCTATGGCGGACTCTATGCCTGGGAGTTCGAGAAGCGCGGCCGCGCCATGAAGGTGCGGGTCGACGGCCAGCTCGTGTTCAACACCGGCCTGCTCAGGATGAATGCCGTGCTGGCGGGGCTTGGCCTTGCCTATATCCCGGACAATCTGGTGAAGCGGGAGATCGCCGACGGGCAACTGGTCCGCGTGCTCGCCGACTGGTGCGCGCCGTTCGCGGGCTATCACCTCTATTACCCGAGCCGGCGGCAGCCGACCCCGGCGTTTGCCGTGCTGGTGGAGGCGCTGAGGTATCGGAAGTGAATGTTGGCGCGTAGTCGCGCGGCCCCACAAGCTCGTCATGCCCGGGCTTGTCCCGGGCATCCACGTCCTTCGTGCCGTGTGGCCAGGCGTGGATGGCCGGGACAAGCCCGGCCATGACGATGCGGAAGCTTTAGCGAATTCGGTGAGAGTTGGGATCGCGGAGAAATTAGCTAGCGCGCGACGACTTCCACTTCGCCGTCAACGCCGTTGACGACGTTGAAGCCGCGTTCGTAGACCTTGCCCTCGTTCTTGGCGATGGCGCGGTATTCGCCTTCGGAAAGCACGACGCGCGGGAAGGCGCCGATCGACTCCTTGATGACGTCGCCGCCGGGGGTCAGCACCGACCAGGCGGTGTTGGCGAGCGCCTCGCCGCCCCTGTCGCTGACGAGCTTGAGCGTGATGACCGCGGCGCGATGGGTGATGGTGACGTCGGTGAGCTTGCCGGCCTGGACGCGGATGTCCGAGCGCACCACCGAGTTGGCATCGCCATAGTTGGAGATGATGTAGTAGGTGCCCTCCGGCAGCAGCACGACGTCGCCGGCCGCGACGTTCGGCACCAGCGAGGCGCGCTCGCCGGACTCGAACTGGCTGCCCTTGTAGATCGCGAACGAAATCTGGTTCAGCGGAATGCGGCTGGTGCCGACGCGGCCCTCGATGCGCAGGCCGCCCGCCGGCAGCACGAAGGATTCGCGGTCGGTCTCGGCCTTCAGGCTGACGGTGCGCACCGCGCTGACGAGCCCGAAGGCGACGTGCACGACGTAATTGCCGGGCGGCAGCACGACGTTGGGCGTGGCGTTGCGGTCCTCCCGGATCAGCTTGAACGTGCCGTTCTCGTCGGGACGGTCGGCGAAGACACGCCAGACCAGGCCGCTGGTGATCGGGGCCGAGTCCTTGCCGTATTTCGCGGTGAGCGACAGCACACCCTGTCCCGGCACCGCCGCATTGAGCGGCGCGGCCGGCGGCACGGTCGTGACCGCGGGCGGCGGCATGCTGGGGGACAGCGGCTGCGTCAGGGTCGGCGGCAGGCTGGGGGGAGCCGCCCCCGGCCCGGAGGGTGGCGCCAGGCTGACGGCGCCGCCGGGGTCGGGCACCGATGCGGGGGGCACCGGCGGCGGGCGATCGGAGAAAAGCTGCGCCTGGGCAACACCCTGACCCAGGGCAAAAAGGCACACGGCAAGGATCAGTGCCGGCAGCAGCGATACGCTGCGCCGCCATCCGATGATGCCGTCACCCCCGAGAGTCATACCACCTGCTTTTCACCGAAAACGCGGCAAATTCAAGCCTCTGATACCCCAGGAAATACGGCCCCGCCAGCTTGATGGAACCCGGTTGACGCCTGCGTGATTAGACAGGAGGCAACCGCTCATCGCCATATTCCTGCCCAGCGCCCTTTCCAAAGCGGCATAAACCATGCTTCGCCCCGGTTCTGGCGCGCAGCAGGTGCTATGCCTAGTCTGGTGGTGCGGCTGGCCACGCGTAGGAGAGTTTTGGTGCTGGACAGATTGAAGGGCCGCGGCGCGAATGGCTCGAACAGCGAGAAGATCGGCCTCGGCAGCATCCGCCGGCCGGTCATTGGCCTTGCCCTTGGCGGCGGCGCAGCGCGCGGCTTCGCCCATATCGGCATCATCAGGACCCTGCTCGCCAACGGTATCGTGCCCGATGTCGTGGTCGGCACCTCGATTGGCGCCGTGGTCGGCGGCCTCTACGCGTCCGGCAAGCTCGATACGCTGGAGGAGTGGGGCCGCGGCCTGCAAGGCATGCGCAATATCCTTGGTTATCTCGACATCCGCCTCAACGGCTCCGGTCTGATCGGCGGCGAGAAGCTGGCGACCCGGCTCGAGGCAGCGTGCGGCCAGACCTTGATCGAGGACCTTCCGATCAAGTTCGCCGCGGTCGCGACCGAGGTCCGCACCGGCCACGAAATCTGGCTGACACGCGGCCGCGTGGTCAACGCGATGCGCGCCTCCTACGCCCTGCCCGGCATCTTCTCTCCCGTGCTGGTCGGCGATCGCTGGCTGGTCGACGGCGCGCTGGTGAATCCGGTGCCGGTCTCGGCAGCGCGGGCGCTCGGCGCTGAAATCGTCATCGCGGCAAATCTTTCCAGCGACATCTTCACCTATTCGACGACGGTCTATTCGCACGGCGCGGCGCCTGAGCCGGTCGCCCCTGCGGCCGGAGAGACGACGTCAAAACGGCGCTTCCCGAGATTCTTCTCGCCTGAGAAGACGGTGAAGCGCGAGTTCTTCGGCGGCGGGGACCGGCCCGGCCTCTCCTCGGTGATGGTCGATGCCTTCAACATCATGCAGGACCGCATCACCCGCGCCCGCCTTGCCGGCGATCCTCCGGACCTGCTGATCACGCCGCGGGTCGGCCAGTTCGGCTGGTTCGACTTCCACCGCACCGACGACCTCATCGCATTGGGCACCCGCGCCGCCGAGCGTGCGCTGGACTCGATCCAGGAGGCGATCCACGCGCTGGCGCCGCCGCCCGAGGGCGCGGCGCCCAAAGCCAGCGAGTGACGCCGGTCAGGCCGTCTTGATGTAGTCGCGCAGGGCTTCCTGCTCGGACTCGTATTCCTGGACGCGGCGCTTGACGATGTCGCCGATCGAGATCAGGCCGACCACCTTGCCGTTCTCGATCACAGGCAGATGGCGGAACTTGCCCGTCGTCATCGTCTCCATGAGCTCGGCGACCGTATCGGTCTCCTTGCAGGTGACGACCTTGCGGGTCATGACCTGGGAGACCGGCTCGTCCAGCGCGCCGGCGCCGCGCTCGCCGATCACGCGCACGATGTCGCGCTCGGACAGGATGCCTTCCAGCCGGCTCTGGTCCATCACCAGCACCGCGCCGATCTTCTTCTCGCCGAGCAGTTTTATCGCGGCAGCCAGCTTGGCGTCGGGCTCGACGCTCATGATCTGGTGGCCCTTGGTATTGAGAATGGAACGTACCGTCATTGTCGCCTCCCTGAATAGGAGCCGTCCGCCTTTCGGCAGTCCGGACTTGTTCTTCGAGTCTTCAACTAACAGTTTAGGCGCCGGTTTCACGCTTCAGGCGCGTTGCGAAGCATCGCCGCTAGCGGCTTGTCGCTTCGGAACATTCTTCGCGCGAATGATGGATGAATTCTGGCCGCGCCGCAAGCGCCGCTTCAAATTCGGTCTGAAACGTCCCGTGATGACGCATCCGCAGCATCGTTTCGCACGCGCGGCACCGGATCGAACAGCGCGAACAGCAACAGGCCGGCGAAGAAGCCGCCGATATGCGCCTGCCAGGCGACGCTCGTGGTTTCGGCATCGATGCCGATCGCACCGACGCCGAAGATGATGTTGACGCCGAACCACACCGCGAGGAAGCCGACCACCCGCCCGTCGCGCAGCGCGCGCGACAGCGGCAGGGCCGGAACCTTGGCGGCGGTATCGGCGTCCGAACGGCTGAACGACAGGAAGCTGCCGCGGACGAAGGCAAAGCGGATCGCCGCCGCCATCGCGCCCGACACCGAGGCCGAAGCGCCGATCATCGGCGCCACCGCATGCTCATGGGTGACGAGATGGGCGAGCGCGCCGGCCGCCGCCGTCACCGCGAGAAAGAGGAAGAACCTGATCGTGCCAAAACGCCGCGCCAGCGCGCTGCCGAACGGCAGCAGCCACAGCACGTTGAAGCCGAGATGGGTCAGATTGGCGTGCAGCAGCGAATAGGTGACGAAGCTCCAGACCTTGGCGCCGGCGCCGCCCGGGATCTGCAGATTGAGCAACGAGGAATCGTAGCGCTTCGGGATGAAGCCGAAGACGTCGATGGTCCAGTTCTCCAGTTCCGGCGGCAGCAGCACCCGCAGATGGATCAGCGCCAGCAGGACGATATAGGCGGTCAACGCAAACGGCAGCGTCAGGATCGGCTCGCGCGGAGCCGCCTCGACGACGGCCGGCACGTCCGGCTGAGGATCGTGCGGCGGAGAATCTTGCGGGGAATCCAAGGCAGCTCGCTTTCAGGCGCGATCGGAGCGATACGCTTGGAGATAGTCGCCTTTGCCGGCCTTGCGCAAGTGCACAAAAGGAAATCGTGGATGAGGGGGCTCGCCCTGAACCGAGCGAGGCGCTGGGTCCGGCTCAGCAGCGCATCGCCAAGGCGCTGCGCTGCGTCCGGGGCGCGAGCGAGTGTGCCTGAGAAAAGGAAAAGGCAGGGCCCTGGGAAAGCCCTGCCTGTCCGTGTCGGCCTTCCGGTTGCCAGAGGAATAAGGTGTATCCCCACCCCTCCCCGCGGCCCGTGACCAAACTGTTTGACGCCTGTGTACAGGCCCCGCCGAGAACCTGGAGAAAAGCGGCGAGGCTTGCGACCGCGGTCACCATAGCAGCGCTGCGGGACACGCAAAGCGCATAGTTAATTTAACGTTAACGACGCAAAGACACCGCCCGGAGCGGCGAAAACGCCCTCGCGGCATGGACGCTGCAAATCCCCTCCTGCACAACAACAAAGGGATCGCGGGTGCACTGAAGCGGGACAGGTTTGTCCCACGAGGTTGCGCCCCGGGGTAAGCGTTCAGTCATGAAACATCCGTCGAGCCGCTCGTTCTTCGCATATTGGGACAAGAAGCGCGGCACTGCGCGGGCCCCCGACCGGGCCGACATCGACCCGGCCGCCGTCCGCGGCCTGCTCGGCGACATCTTCGTGCTGTCCTGCGAACAGAACCTCGGCTTTCCGTTCCGCGTCGCCGGCACCCGTGTCTGCGCGCTTGCCGGGCTCGACCTCAAGGACCAGAGCTTTGCGGCGCTGTTCACCGAGGCGAGCCGCAGCGAGATCGGGGAGATCACAACTGTCGTCGCCGACGAGACGCTGGGTGCGATCGCCGGCGTCACCGCCGCGCGCGAGGACGGCAGCAAGGCGCATCTGGAGCTGTTGCTGCTGCCCTTCAACGCCCGGCCGCACACGCCTGTCAGCGTCACCGGCGTGCTGGCGCCGTTCGACGACGAATGCGGCGCGCTTGGCCCATTCACCCTCACCTCCTGGCGCTATCTGCACCAGCCGGAGAAGCTGCTGCCGCGTGCGATCCGCAAATTGCAGATCGCCCGCGGGCTGATGGTGTATGAGGGGTTGCGGTAGGAGCAACCCTCGTGTCGGGCGCGCAGTTCTTGCAAACGGCCGCCCCGGACTTCCTCGCGCGCGTCGGATGGAAGTCAGACCGCGTCGGCGCGCGGGCGTCCGATCCATCATTGGAACCTTGCCTGTTGAAGTGCGTTTGTCCACTTGCCGTGACAAGCGTCGGCGCGGCAACGCGGCTCGGTCGGTGACGATGCGTTTGCTCGCCGCCGAGCCTCCGTCGAGGGGCTACTCCCGTGATGGAGCGCGCGAGAAGAGTTGGTAATCGCCTGTTAGCTGCGTTACCGCCGGCCGACTTCGCTTTGCTTGCACCGCATTTACGAAAAGTACCGCTCCTGCACGACGCAGTCCTCGTTCGATCGGGCGACCGGATCGAACACCTTTACTTCCCCTGCAGCGGCGCGATCGCCCTCATCTTGGAGTTGCCGAACGGACAGACGGCCGCAACCGCTGTGATCGGCAACGACGGCGCCGTCGGACTCATGACGGCGCTCGGCCCCGTCCGATCTCCCCTGACGGCGGTTGTCCGCGTGGCCGGGACCGCACTGCAGATCTCACCGGCGCGATTTCAAGCGACGCTCGAACGCAGTCCCGCCATCGCAAACTCGGTTCAGATTGTGACCAGGGCGATGATGACGCAATTCCTGCACGTCGCGGCCTGCAACGCGCTGCACTCGGTCGAAGCGCGCCTCGCCCGCTGGCTGCTTCACATCCACGACCGGACGGACGGCGGTGACATCCTGCCCCTGACCCAGGAGACGCTGTCGGAATTGCTCGGCGTCCGGCGCACCACGGTCACGCACGTCGTGAGCGCACTCCGAGCATCAAGGGCCATCAAATCCAATCGGCGCGGCCAGCTCGAAATCGACAGGCAACGGCTCGAGGCCGTCGCTTGCGAGTGCTACAAGGTGATGAGCCGCAGGATCGATCGGATCGTGTCGCAGGATGCGTCAAGGCTCCTTCACGCCGCGCCGGCGCGGAATGGCTGCCCGCCCCCGGACTTCCCGTTCGCCAAGGCCGACTCGTAGACCCAGGCCTCCCTGGCGAACCACTCGTGCGTCGCCGCGCATATCCGGCAATAGGTGCGCGAAAAAAAGACCGCACTGCAGCGAAACCTGTCGCCATCCATCTCGATCCCCGTCGGAATAGCGCTCCCCGTTTCCGGGCACTTGATCATCACCATACCCATCCTGATTTCCCTCCAGCTTGGCATCACCTCACGGCGAGGCTGGCCGCCATCGGCTGGACGGCGTCTCTTCTCGCGAAGACGCTCGTCCAGCCGATCCAGCCGGTAGCTTCGATTCAAGCAGCCCTATGCAGAACCCGGTTGAAGCTGTTCTTGATCGGCTCGGCCGTCTCGGTCGCGACCTTCTGGGCCAGATCCCAAAGCTCCCGATTCTGCGCGGAGGCCGCTTCAAAGGTCTTGCGACCGTGGGCGGTGGAGAGGTTCACGAGGTCCGCAAACGACCTCGTATCCGCAAGCTGGGAGAAGAATTCCAGCGCGGAGCTGGTATTGGCGTTGGATATTTCGATGAGCTTGGTGCCGTACTCGGCGGAACGCCGGGCATTGGTCGCACAGGCGTCGCAGAGAGCCGCGGTGACCTCCTCGGAAGTCACCTTCATCTGCTCGAAATTTGCCTTGGCCCTTGTCGCGGCCGGCGCGGCGAGATCGCCGAAGATCGCCTGGATGTTGAAAAACGGCATGTCGAACTTGAGCTTTGCATTTCCATTCGCCGTCCCATTCAGCGGCGCGGCATTCGTCTCGGCTTTCATATCGGCATCACTCACGGGCTTTCATCCTTTCAAGCGAAACTAGATAATGGATTGAAGACTCCCCGACGCGTCCAGATGCGTGCTGCACCGGGACGCCACTGCCCCTACGTTCACGATGGTGGGATGCTGCTGCGGATATTCCGCTCTCGCCCCCTGCCGGAGCCAACTATGGCCGACGACAGCCGACGCTTCGGTTCGCTTTCGGACTCTCAATTTGAAATAATTCAATGGATGCGACGCAGTCGCGCAGGCGGCATTTTGCGTCTTTGAAGTTGTTGCCATTGCATGCGCCAACTTAAGATCAACGCCAGCGAGCTATTCAGAGGCGTCGATCCCCGGAGCCGTTTGAGCCTGCCCGAATGTTCTGCCGCTTGCGCAACCGGCAAGTCGGCCTGCAACGGTCCTGTGCGACAAATTGGCCGGTCGCACGCAGGCTGATGGTGTATGAGGGACCGCGGCAGCTTTCGTTTCGATTTGGGCGAGCGCCGCGACCTCGATGCAGCCTCTCACGGGATGACCAAGCCATGTCCGACAACATCAGTTTCGGCGCGCTTCAGCTCCGCTTCCTGCACAGCAAGGATGACACCGGCGGCAGCGTAGACATCTTCGAAATGACGCTGCAGCCGAATGCGCGGATGCCGATCCCGCACTATCACGACCGCTGGGACGAAACGATCTACGGGCTGTCCGGCGTGTCGACCTGGACGATCGACGGCCAGCAGATCGATCTCGGGCCCGGACAATCCGTCTTCATCAAGCGCGGCATCGTGCACGGCTTTACCAACCGTTCGACGGAACCGGCAGCATGCCTGTGCATCCTGAGCCCCGGGGTGCTGGGACCGCAATATTTCACCGAGATGGCGGCGCTCCTGTCGGCCGGCGCGCCACCCGATCCCGCGAAGATGAAAGAGACCATGCTGCGCTACGGATTGGTGCCAGCACCGGCTGCGTGAGCCGAGCTCGCCGCCCAATGGAGTAGCCGGCGGCCTTTATTGTCCCGCTGCCAGGCGCCGCGTGCCGGCGGCGGTGAGTTCGAGCTCGCCGAGACGCCGGATCGCGTAGCCCAGATGCACGAGACGCTCCCAGTGCAATTGAGGGATCTCGCCCTGGCGCCCGGCTACGCCGACCTTGCGCAAGGAGTCGAGTTCGTCGCTGCTGAGCGGAGGATGACCGGCCATCATGCGATCTCGTCGGTCCAGACCTTGAAGCTGACCAGCTCGTTCGGGCCGAAGGTCTGCGTGATCGGAACGTCGCAGGCATCGCGCCCCTGAGCGATCAGGATGCGACCCTGCCGCGGCACGTTGTTGCGCGGATCGAAGGTGTGCCAGCGTCCGCCGATGAAGGCCTCGAACCAGCCGGCGAAATCGCCCACCGCCCAAGGCTGCGGCGTGCCGACGTCGCTCAGATAGCCGGTGCAATACCGTGCGGGAATGTTCATGCAGCGGCAGAACGCAATGGCGAGGTGGGCATAGTCGCGGCAGACGCCCTTGCCTTCCTGGTATGCCTCCCACGCCGTCTTGGTGGCACGCGCATGCTCGTAGCCGAAAGCGATGTGGCCGTGAACGAAATCGCAGATCGCCTGCACCCGCGCCCATCCCGGAGGCGTCTTCTCGAACAGCTTCCAGGCGATCTCCGAAAGCCGGTCGGTCTCGCAGTAGCGGCTGCCGAGCAGGTAAACCAGCGTATCGGAAGGCAGCTCTTCGATCCTGTGCTGAATCGCCGACGTAACCACCGGGTCCGGCAGGCCACTGTCGCGAACCACGCCATCGGCGGCAAGGCGCATGCGGCCGGCCGGCGCGACCATGCGGCTGCACCAATTGCCGAACATGTCCCGATAGGGTGTGATCTCGACCGCGGGCGCGGTGGTCAGGAAGTCCGGCACGATGACATCGGAGGCACGCGTGAAATGCGTGCCCAGCACCATGATCATCGGGGTCGGTTGCGGGAAATCGTAGAGCATTTCGAATCCGACACGGAACTTCATCGAAATGCCTTTTCGCTGGGTGTCAGCTCGAAATGGCGACGAAACCGCCGATTACAAGGCCTGCAGGCGGACTAGGCGTTAACTCATAAATCCATGGGCGCTGGCGGACGTCTGCTTTGGTGCGCATTTCCCTCGAAGAGCCGTGGCGGTCTTCATGCGAACAGGCTGGCGGCTCGTCCGATCAGCCAATAGGCCGCTACTGAGCCGATCGCGTAGGCCGCGGTCACGTCGAACCGGTTGATTGATCGCTGGACCACATCGGGTTTGTAGCGAAGCGACGCCGCTGCCTTTAGCATCCAGGCTAAAGTTAAGACCGCAGCCACGAAGGACAATTGCCCTATTTCTACTCCAAGATTGAAGAAGAGGAGCGCGACGGGAATGGCGTGATGAGGCAATCCCACTTCAGCCAACGCGCCGGCAAAACCGAGTCCGTGCAGGAGACCAAAGCAAAAGGCAACGAGCCATGGCCAACGCGCGGTAAGCGAGGGTATTCCTCGCCGTGCATTAACAATCTCGACGGCGACCAGCACGATGCTGAGCGCGATGGCAGCCTCCACCGGCGGGCCTGGCACGTTGACGAAGCCGAGCGTCGCTGCTGCGAGGGTGATGCTGTGCGCAACGATGAAGGCCGTCACGGTAAGGGCAACCCGCCGCCACGTCCGAACCAAAATCACCAAAGCCAGCACGAACAAAAGATGATCGTATCCGAGCAGGATATGCTCGATTCCAAGGCGCAGATATGTGGCGGCGACCTCCCATCTGCTTGGCGCAGCTTGAACGACGAACGATGCCTTCGTCGGCGAAAGCCGTTCGGTTTGCGTAGCCCCATCCAAGCTCTCGATCCGCACCAGCACGTCTGTGGCCGTTGCCGACAGTCCCTCGATTGCAATGGAATGTCCATTGAGCCCGCCGTCCCGCCGAATCGAGCGGCGTTCAAATAAAGCTCCGCCGTTGAACGTGGAACGAGGCGCCGCCACGTCGTGCGTGCCTTCCGGCAACGCGATGTAGATTGCGAGCCGCGCGTCCTCGCCGAGCGCGGGCACCTTCCATAACACATCATAAAATTCAGGACCGGTCTGGCGAATTTCGAGGTATGCAGGGCGAACTTCGTGGGCGAATGCGTTGTGCCCAAACGCGACGAGCCACATAAAAATCAGAAGCCTTGTCCTCACTTCGCCACCGACATTTTCGCATCGCTGGTGGTTGCCGGTGCTGGCTCGATGCTGATGGTGTATCGCTTGCGCAAACCATCGTAGAACTTCTTGTTTGATTCTAACCGTCGCACATTTAGCAACTCACGACGCACCGCGTCGCGCACCTCTTCCAACGCGGGGCTTCGGCGTTCTGTTCGTTCGTCAACGAATACCAGATGTATGCCGTAGCTGGATTCGACTGGCCCTTGCCACTCTCGGAGAGGCAGGTCGCTTAGTGCACTCGCGAATTTCTCACCGAATTGTTTCGCCACTTCGGTGGCTTCGACGTTGGCAAATTGATGTTCCAGCAGGGACGGATCGCCTGGCGACGAGGTGTCGGAGCTGTTGCCCGAGCGCTTTAACTGCCGAAGCAACTCTGCCGCATCGCCTGCGAGACCATCGCGGTGGCGTTCTGGACTCAGGTAGACTTGGTGAAAGGTGAAGCGTCGCTCGGAGCGAAATTGATCTTGATGGCTCTGCAAAAAGGCACGCAACTCCTCATCCGTCGGCGGGGAGAGGTCGGTTATGTTCTCAGATAGAAATTCCAGCTTTTGCTTAAGCCGTCGCCGGATGATGGTGTCATCGCGATCCAGCCCCATCGCCATCGCCTCGCGATAATATACTTCCTCCCGAATGTAGTCGCGGATCAGTCCTTCGAGTTCCTCGGCGGTCGGCACGCGTAGCCACGTTCGGGCGAAGCCCTGCGTGAGATGGTCGATCCGAAGTTGAGAAACGACAATTTTTCCAGGCTCGGCGGTGGCACGTTTGCCCAGGGCCCCATGGGCAGCGAATAGCACAGTGCCCAGCAGCAAAAAGTGAACCAACGGTTCTCTTAAAAGCGGTTTCAGGAGCAAGCTACGCAGCCCTAGGTGCCCGGCGTGTACCAGATCGGCGATGTGTAAGCGCGCTCGGTAATGATCATCGGTGTGCCCGGCAACGGTTTCGTGCCATAGCGCTTGGCATCGTATGCGGTCCAACGCGGCGTCGGAATCTCCAGAACACGGGCGTAGTAGAACGCGGGCTGGCTCGCATCGAAGTTCGGGTCGGTCCACACGCTGATGAGTTCAGGCGCGCCAATGGTGTTCGTCCAGATCGCGTTTTGGACGTCCACGGTGTTGCCTACCGGCGGCAGCTTGCCGTCCGGACCTGGCTTGCGGTCGCCACCCCAGACCACGTCATAGACCCGCTCTTGAGTATCACCCTTGGCGTCCAGCCAACCCTTCACGATCTGTATCCGGTCAAGATTGGCGCCGATGGGGTCCCGCAACGCGGCAACCAGGAAGGTCGGGGCCTTGCCCGCCGGCGCCCGGCTCAGGTTGCCGCCCATCGGCACACCCTTGGTGTAACCAACCATGGCGGGGCTGCGGGTCTGGGCATCAGCTTGGTCGAAGTTCCAGCCGCCGAAGAACCGCACCACCATGCGCGGGCCAGTGGTGGCATAGGTTTCCTTGCGCTGCATGGCATCCCAGAGGGCTTCGCGCGTGTTCTCGGTTGCCCAGACGGCGGCGTAGCCCGACGAGCTGACTTGCCAGTCCATGACTTTCACGCCGGTCTTGGCATTGTCGATGAAGGTGGCGGTCATCCGCTCCGGGCTGGGTTCCTGGGGAGTGGTCTTGCCGAAGAAGTTATCCTCCTCCATCGCAGATAGACCTGTGTGAGCGTCAGAGCTCCCCACCATGCCGAACTTGTACGGGTTCGTGCCGAGCTGCTTTTCCAGTTTAAGTCCATTCTTCAACGCCGACCGGGCATACTCAAATTCCAGCATGTCATTGGTCTTCTTGACGCTTCCATCGAGATTGCCAAAGTCCCAACGCTCGAAGTTGGCAAACTCGTCGTTCGGCGAAAGCAAAGGATGCGTTTCCCCATCGCCTTTGGTCTGGGTAGCCTCGACGAGTCGTTCCCACTTCGCGCGCTGCTCCACGTACTCCTTGTCTACCGGCCTGCCTGTGAACGATTCAATGATGGGAAACATCCGGCCGTTGCTGAGATTGCCATTGTGCGCGATCGCCAGCACGCTGCCGCCGGTCTTCTGCTCGTAGGTAGCCATCCATTTCCACAGCTCACGCGGATTATCGCTGCCGAGCGGCGCCATTGTCGTAAACGGTACGATCTGGCTCGCCCTGTCGCCGTTGTCGCGGAAGATGACGTTGCGGTGCAGATTGTTTCCGCCAGTGTTCGAGGTCCACTCGTAACCGATAAACGCGGTGAAGCGGCGCGGCTCGTTGTATTGCTCCGCCGCCGCGATGTTGTCCTGCCAGGCTGCCTTGTAAGATCGCGTGTCTGGAGCGTATATGAGGTCCTTGGGGAAAGTCCCATCCGAAAATGCCGTGATAATTTCGATCGCCGCTTCCGCTCCCTTCCCGGACTTAATTTGATCGTACCACTTCTTGCCCGTGGAGTCGGCCAACAGCTCCGGCTTGCCGGCAAAAAGGTCGGGAAAGAAGCCCATGTTGTCCGAGTGGTCCGTTACAACAAGGAAATCCAGAGGCCGAGACAGCTTGGCCGGCTGTCCGCTCGACGCCATTACCTCCTCGCCACGCGCGAAACGAAGGGCATCGCGAGGCCCAAGTCGCGCGCCGAAGGCGCCCGCGTCAAACGATGCAGCGGTATGCAGGTGAGTGTCGCCAAACAACGGGCGCGTTGGGAAATTGCGCCCTGCGTATGGCGAGTACAGCGGCTTGGAAGGAAACACCTTCTCGGCTGATTGCTTGTTAAGCGTGCCAATGTCGGTGGTTGCATTTTGGGCGGCGGCTCCTGAGGCAAGCAGAGCCACGGCAAAAACACTGACCAACATCGCCTCGGGGACGGCGAACGCAGACGCCGCAGCGCGGAATAGACGGATCATGATCAGTCCCTCCCTTGGCCTCAAGGCGTTTTAAAGAACAGTAGACCTTCTCTCGATTGATTGGAACCGCAAATGCAAGATTGGGTTGGACAGTGGCAACGAGCACCTCCGAGTTGTGTCGATCTAAGTTCGCTTTGTACCCCCAGACGCGGACTTCATTGGCTCATCAACGGGTGCGCGAGGCGCTCCTTCGCGATCTGCCGGAGACCTACGGTCCCCGCACAACCTGCTACAATCGCTTCGTTCGTTGGCGGCGGGCGGGCGTCTGGGACCGGATCATGGATGCGCTGGCCGCCGGTCACGACGCGGCGGTGCAGATGATCGATACCTCCGTCGTGCGTGTACACCAGCACGGAGCCTGCATCGCGAACAATGGCCACCAGGATATAGGTCGTTCGCGAGGAGGGCTGACAAGCAAGATTCACGCTGTGGTGGACACCAATGGCCTGCCGGTTCATCTCGCCCTCACACCAGGTGAGGCGCACGACAATCGGCTGTGCTCGGTTCTCCTCCGCGCATTGCTCCCACAAACAATGTTGCTCGCGGATCGCGGATACGACGCGAACTGGATCAGGGAACTTGCCCGCCAACAAGGCGCCTGGGCCAATATCCCGCCGAAGCGCAATCGCAAAGACCCCATCTGCTTCAGCCCGTATCTGTACCGCGCGCGGAACTTGATCGAACGGTTTTCAACAAGATCAAGCATTGTCGGCGTGTCGCGACACGCTACGACAAACTCGCGGTCAACTATCTGGCGTTCATCAAGCTCGCATCAATCCGAATTTGGCTACGCGCTAATGAGTCCGCGCCCTAACACTACTTTGGCAGAATGTGTTTTGGCCGCTGTTTTTCAAGGATTTGCTTTCGGCAATATGGGCATTGCTGAGGCGGCGGCCGAAGGATGAGATCGACGATGGCGTGGCGTACGGCGGGCATGGTTGGTTGAGGCGGAGGCCCGTTGATTCTTTTTTTTCCGCCCCGCGTACGCGAGGCGACGATGTTGCAGGAAGGCGTAGGCAATCATTGTCATAAGGGCGTGGCGATGAAGACCTTGCCATGATCGCCCTTCGAAGTGATCAAGTCCAAGCTCCTCCTTCAACTGTTGATGCGCCTGCTCACAAATCCACCGTGCCTTGATGGTTGCGGCCAGCGTGCGCAGATCCGTCGTCGCCGGAAGATTGGCGAGATAGTATTTCTTCTCCCCGGAGGCACGTTGCTCGCCAATGAGCCAGGCTTCGTCGCCTGGGAGATGCTGCTGACCTTTATCCCATATCCGCTGCGGAGGGCCGTCGGCGGTGCGGATGCGGAGAGCAGCAAATCGGGCTTTGAGCCGACCTTTCGTCCCGCTACGCCAACTCACGGTTTTCCATTTGGCGCTAGCCAACATTTGTTCTGCCGCAATCGATAAGACATCGGGCACGTGGTGCTTTCGTGGTTTGCCACGGACTTTGGTGATCGGCCAAATGAGCTTCACATCGACCGGATACACTTTCTGGTGCCGAGGGATACCGACAGCCCAGGCCAGCCCGCGCTCTGTTAGCCCTTGTCGAAACGGCGCGCTGAGGCCGTATCCCGCATCCGCCAGCACACATCCAAAGCGCATGTTGGCTGCCATCGCGCGGTCAATCTCGGCCAAAGCGATCTCCGGCTTGGACCGTGGCGTTCGGTGTTCGACTGGCACGCGAGCGCGCTTCAAACGAGGCATGTCGCTTGTCCAGCTGTCAGGCAGAAAGAGACGTAACGCGACCATCACTGGCACTTCGCCGCGCGCAAGCGTTAAAGACACCAGCGTTTGGCAATTTGCAGTTTTACCGAGAGCCGACGCGTATTGAGCCGCAACACCGACCGATCGCTCACCCTTCTTCGGCAGTGAGGTGTCATCAATAACCAGCACCGCATCCCTGCCGCCAACAAGTCGGTCCGCCTGGTTGAGCAGCTCTGTCTCCAGCGGCGTCGCGTTCCAGACACCGTCCGCAATGAAATGGTGCAACTGGTCGTAGTTGCTCGTGGCAAGGCGTTCCGCCATCGGCTGAACGCTCTTGCGATCGCCAGGACCGATCAATCCCGCAACATACAGAGGACACATCCGCTGCCGGGTCTTATGACCCAGCCGGTCCAAGAACGGCATCAGCCAGCGTTCGAGTTCGTCTTCCCATCCCGGCATGGTCAGCCCTCCAAGAGCCGACCACCCATGAATCATTGAAAAATTGATTCGGGAATCCTATAAAACGCGGCAAAATCAACAATCTGTTCGCGGTAGGGACACCCATCACTGGGCGCCCCCCGCGCAGATCCCGGCGAGCCCAATTAAGGCACCGGGCTCCTAC
>NZ_LBKA01000026.1:0-10357 GCF_028128955.1 Bradyrhizobium sp. CCBAU 11386 | reverse complement strand
CGAAGAAGCGTTCGACCAGCCAACGCCGAGTATAACGACGGAGCCTGCGGCCGTCCTGGGTGAGCGACCTCACTCGGTTTGAAGTCCAAGTCCTCTCGCATGTCATTGAACTTCTCGAAAACAGCTTCCATCCGCTGCCGAAATTTGATTCCAGTCAGATACTGATAGACCTGCTCCATTTTGGTTTGCTGTCCCTGCTGCGCCATTCGCGATCCGCTGACTTCGATGAGAGTCTGGCGGAGTGCGACAGCAACAGGTAATGCGTAGCGCGGGTGCGCAACCCACACCCCGTCCATCAAGTCGAAGTGCTCGATGTGCTTCGGAAGAGCCTGCGAGATAATGAGGGCAACGTCGGCGCCACAACGCCGCTGGTCGTCGCGCAGCTTCGCGAGCCACCCATCGCTCCATGCTTTCGTGCGTTTAGACTCCCAGAGAATAATGCCGGCGGATTGGCCGATCGAGCCGTTGACCTGTTGGACGACATCGCCTCCGAGCTCGCCCTTTCCAACAGGTTCGAGCAGATCGGTGGGGAAACGTCCGCGTAACAGTACCTCAAGTTCGAGCTCAAGCGCCTCACCTTGGGATTGCTGAGAACCTTGCTCGGCCTTACATTTCAGCTCCTCGATGGTCCGTGTCATGGATTCGATGGTTTGATCTTTCTCCAAGACGCGCAATCTAGCCGCTTCGTCAGCTTCCAGGCGAGCCTTGGCTTGAATCTCAGCGATCGAGGCCTGAACGCGCTTTTCAATCGTGAGATTGAGTTCACGCTTCTCTTCATCAAGTGCCCGTTGCTTGCGCATCAACTCGGCCTGAGCCTGCTGTGCCTCGGCGAGCTTGGCATTGTTTGCCGCAAGGCTTTGGCGAAGTTCGCTCGCTTCCGTCTCCTTGGCTTGCAATTCCGCAGCGGCTGCCTCGCGAGCTTTCTTTGCTTCTGCTGCCACGATCGCAGTTCGTTCGGCAGAAAGTCGTTTGGCTACCTGGTCTTCGATCTGCTCGCGTGCCCTTGCGAGCTGTTCACGCTCCTCGCGCAAGGCTTCGACCTTGCGGGCGACCTCCGTATCCTTGCTGGCCAACTCCTCCTGAAAACGACGGCGTGTTTCTTCGAGCATCCTGGGGCGTCCACTTTAGAAAGCCAAGACAGAGGTACAGAATGTTGGCGCCGCCTTCTTCAAAAGCGAGCCGAGTGGCCCTGTAAAGGTCCGTTAGCCGACCTTCAAGCTCGGTCTCTGAAACGGCGGTGTGGAGCTCGCCGCGGACCAGCGCATCACTAATGAAATCCTTCCGAGCGTCGTCCTGGAGGCGGTGTGCGAGCAGCGCAGTATCCCGTCCATCACTTCCGTTGAGTACGTTGGCCCGTCCGAGCAGTTTAAAGCGATTTCCCCCGGAGAGCTTGTCTTCAAGAATCGCCGCATCAGGGCATTCGATCGCGATGGTGGATTTCGCATCCTTGAAGTTCAGTAGGCGGTTTCTCAGCGTGAGATCCAAGAGGTTACGCTTCCAAACCTCAAGCCGATCTAGATTCTGTTCGAAAACGGGTTCACGGGGCTTGTCGAGATCCTCTTCAAATTGTGGTATCTCGCCGACTTCATGCGAGACGGACGGTGCGCCAGAAGGAGTTATTGTCGGCCCGCCGGACCCCGATAGATCAAGTGGCCGGATCTTGGCGCTTCGCGCGCGCTTGACGTCAATAGCGAGCTCGAACGGGGAGGTCGCGTCCTCATCGATCAGCTTTGCTCCCGCATCGACGGCTTGTTTGAACCGCCCTGGGTTTGACCCGGTGAGTATCGTTGTCTCTACCAGGACCATCTCCTCGAGCTGCACGCGTTTGCGCAGCATCTGCGGATCGTCGGTCACAAGCCTCGAAAAGTCTTCATCCACAAGCCACACGCCAACGAAGGCGTGGCCTTCGGTTAGGATAAGCACCGGGTTCAGACCTGCCTGCTCGAGACAGGACGCGTAGAGGAGAGTGAGGTCCAGACAGGTGCCGACCTTGCGAGACAGGATTTCGCTCGGTCCCCGAATCTGTTGGCCCGAACGCTCGAAACTCTTCGGAGGAAGGACGTAGGCGATCGAGTGTGAAACTAGAGCGGCCCATACAGCATCGGCGATTTCCCAGGCCCTGGTCTTGGTCTTCTTGCGATAGCCGTCCATCGCGTCGTCTCGGCCGGCCGCGGCGAGCTTACCCGAGGCTTCCCGCAGGATAACGTCGACGCTGGGATCGGTCGGCCTGACGAAGGCCGCCAGTAGCTCAGGCGTTGCGTTAACGCCGCCCCAGTACGAGGGCGGGAGCAGATTGAGCTCGACAATCCTTTCGACGAGCTTTTCGCCAGCGGCATGCACATGTATGCGCAATTGGGCCTCGCCTCGACGCATTGATGCCAGCCAGGAATGCCGCGTCCAACTTCAGATCTAAGCTGCGGATGTGATGCGTAGCTTGGTTGGCGACGTGTTGGATTGCGACGAATCGGCTCGCGAGTTAAGCTCGCACGTTGCCCATAGAGGCTGAGAGCCGGCTCCACAAATTTGGACAGGACGATAAGTGGAATTTCTGCCTGACAGCGGCGATAATCGCCGTGAACAGGAGAAACCATGAGCAGACGACCGCGCCGGAACCACTCACCGGCCTTCAAGGCGAAGGTGGCGCTGGCCGCCGTCAAGGGCGATCGCACGATAGCCCAGTTGGCGGAGCATTTCGACGTTCATCCCAATCAGATTACGGCCTGGAAATCCCAGCTTGAGGGCGGCGCCTCCGATATTTTCGGACCGGGAGGCGGGACACCGGCCACGCCCGCGGTCGATGTGAAGTCGCTGCACGCCAAGATCGGAGAGCTGACGCTGGAGAACGATTCCTAAGAAACAGCCTCGCCGACGTTCGGCTCCAAGGGCTGGAGAACGAAGCCGAATGCCTTGGCACGCCGATGCAAATTGTTGACCACTCGCGTCCGGTAGCGCGTCTCGTAGGACGAGGCCCCGGGATCGACATAGTCCATTCCGTATCGCACAGCATTGTAGAACAGAACTGCGATCTTGCGGGCCGTGGCGGTCACTGCCTTGGCCTTACCGATGCGCGATGAAAGTCGCCTGTAAAAGGCGCCGAGCGCAGTATTGGTGCGCCCGACGGTGACGGCAGCAAGGCGCAGAAGTGCCGCCGCCCGGCCGCCGGATCGGCGCGTTCGGGACGAGAGCCTTTTGCCGCCGGAGACCTTGTTGCTCGGCGCCAGTCCTAGCCAGGAGGTAAAATGCTTTGCACTTGGCCACGAGGAGAGGTCGTCACCGCATTCAGCGATCAGCTTCAGCGAGAGGTAAGGACCGAGGCCGTCGATCGTGGTGATGTCTTTTCCCAGCAACGCGAATAGCGCCTCGCGGACGTCGAAAGCTAGAGCGTTCGCCTGATCGGTTCGATTCCGACGCAGCGAGGCCGGCGGTGCTGGTCCATGACCACGACCGCGATGGTTGCTCAGTTCCTTCAACACGGCTTCGATCCGGGCGTCGCAGGCAGATGCCTTCTCGTGGTAGGTGTCGTAAAGCGCAAGTGCCTGCTCGAGCGCAAACAGATGCTCGGCGCGGTAGCTCCCGGTGAGCGCCTTCGCAATCGTCTCGGCACTGGAGTGGCAACTGTAATGGCGCAAGCACGCCAGCGCCTCGGGATCGCGCTCGCCGGCAAGGATCGCGCGTATGATACGCAGGCCGGTCGCGCCGGTGATGTCGGCGACGACGTGGTGGAGCTGAAGATTCATCTCCGTCAAGGCCTTCTGCATATGCTGGATGTGTGAGGCCGCGTACTCCAGCAGACGCTCGCGCTGACGCACGTAGGCTCGCAGCTCGGCAATCTGCCCTTTGGGCTGAAAGCTGGCCCGCAGCAACCCGAATGAATGGAGCCGCTGCAGCCATTGCGCATCGCTGACATCGGTCTTACGCCCCGGCACGTGCTTGGCATCCCGCGCGTTGACAAGAAACACCGTAAATCCCCGGGCATCGAGAAGCTCGAAAATTGGAATCCAGTAGACGCTGGTCGATTCCATGACGACGGTCTCGACGCCGCATTCCGTAAACCAGTCGACCAGCCGATGCAGATCGGCCGTGAAGGTACCGAAACTGTGGACTGGCTCCGGTGCGCGATCTGCCCTAACGGCCGCCATATGCATGGTGGCGCCAACGTCGATGGCAGCCGCGTTCGGGTGCACCATCGGCATCTTACCGCCGTCCTTCGACTTCGATCTTTTGGGATTCATCTGTAGTTCCTCCTGACTCCGGCGGAAGGGCTGGGCTGCGCAATTCATTCAAATTCCTAAACGGGATCGCCGAGATGGCGTCACCACTCTCAAGTGCGCAACAGCCCATGGACCAGGTTTTTTGACGGGGTCACGTGCCACCAAAATCGTATCGGCCGCTCCCTTCCGGCCGCAGTCTAGCGGTTGCCCGTTTCTATCCCACAGGGGGCGCGCAGCGTCGCGCATAGTTTTTTAGGAGGCGCGCTCACCAAGGCGGGATGGCTGAGCGCAAAGCGATGATCGATTGTGAACACGATCTACCGATCACCAAGCAAGCAGAGATTTTGAAGGTCAGCCGCAGCAGCGTGTACTATCTGCCCCGTCCAGTCTCTTCAGCCGACCTCGAGATCATGCAGCGTCTCGATCGGCTGCATCTGGAGTATCCCTTCGCCGGTTCGCGTATGTTGCGAGGCCTGCTGGCTTTGCAGGGGTGCAAGATCGGCCGCCGGCATGTGAAGACGCTCATGCGGCGGATGGGGATAGAGGCGCTCTATCGCCGCCCGCGCACCACCAAGCCCGAGCCCAGTCACAAGATCTATCCGTATCTGCTGCGCGGCATCGAGATCACGCGGCCGAACCAGGTCTGGGCCATGGACATCACCTACATTCCAATGGCGCACGGCTTCGTTTATCTCGCCGTGGTGCTGGACTGGGCGACACGCCGTGTTCTGTCGTGGCGGCTGTCGATCACGATGGAGGCGGCCTTCTGCGTCGGGACGTTGGAGGATGCTCTCGCTCGTCATGGCAGGCCGGAAATCTTCAACACCGACCAGGGTTCGCAGTTCACGGGCGCGGCGTTCACCAGTCTGCTTGCCAGCTACGGCATCGCCATCAGCATGGATGGCAAGTGGGCATGGCGGGACAACGTGTTCGTCGAACGGCTGTGGCGCAGCGTCAAATACGAGGAGGTCTATCTGCGAGCCTATGAAAACGTCAGCGAGGCCCGTAACTCGATCGGCCGGTATCTCGACTTCTACAATCGCCGTCGCCCACATTCGAGCCTTGACGACCGCACCCCGGATCAAGCCTACTTCGATCTTCCTCCGCTCCGCGCGGCGGCCTAACCCCGGCAGACGCTCCACTTATCGACGCGGAAGTTTTGTTCAGACAACCGGGACCAGTTCACTGGACCGCCGGACAATTTCGGCGAAACGATCTCCGTTATGCGGATGATGATGCGCTGACGGTCATGCTTTAGGATGTCTGGCGCGTTGACTCGCTCGAAGATCTGCTCGCGTTGCACTCCTTGCAGCTGCCCGGAATGAAAGTTGGCTAGCCCACGACCAGCAGCAGCAACAGCACTATGGCAGCGCCGCCGATGCGAGGGCGCAACGGTGCTCTGCTGGCGCCAGCAACAGTGACAGATGCCTCAAAGCTGGAACCGAGCAGTAGGTAATCTGGCGAAATTCGGCTCATTCGGAGGGAGTTTCCGCAAGTCGTCGTGTAAAGCAACTGATAAGGCTCCTGTGCGCATTCCCGCACCCATCGCCTATATAGTGCTCTACGTCGCCCTCTACGCGGCGTTCGGCGCCGCATCTCCGTTCTGGCCAAAATTTTTCGAAACGAGAGCTCTGGCGTCTCAGCAGATCGGTCTCATCCTCGCTGCCGCAATGCTGACGCGGCTCGTTTCCGGACCGATGGTTGCAAGGCTGGCGGATCAGCCCGGGTCATTGCGCCTCGTGCTCGCAGGCTGTGCTGCCGTGGCGGCCTCAGCAGCCGTCGCAATGCTCTGGGCCGATAGATTCTGGTGGTTGCTCCTTGTCGCGTTGGTTCAGGCTGCCGCTCTCGCCCCCACCACCCCGATCGCCGATGCGTTATCGGTCAATACAGCGAGGCCTCGCTTCGCGGGAAGGCCATTCGAGTACGGGTGGATACGGGGGGCTGCCTCCGCGGCTTTCGTCCTGGGAACACTGGTCTCCGGACAACTCGTCAGCCCAGCCGATCTCACGCCGGTTATCTGGATGAACGCTGTCTTCCTGATAGCCGCCACTGGCGCCACTGCATTGCTACCTGGGCAAGCGCGATCGCAGAGGTCGCCGTCCTTCGCTGTGTCAGGGCTGAAGCTCTGATCAGCGTGTCGCAGTTTCGCATCATGATTATCGCATCGGCTTTGATCTATGGCAGTCATGCAGTGCACGATGCATTTGCAGTGATTAGGTGGAGCGATGCGGACATCAGCACTTCGGCGATTAGCTTTTTGTGGTCGGAAGCGGTGGTCGCTGAAGTGTTGGTGTTCATGCTGGTCGGTCCAACACTCCTGGATAGGTTTGGCGTGCGTGGCGCGGCTATCTTGGCAGCTGCGGCTGGAATCGTCCGCTGGTCCGTAGCGGGCGTGACCACCTCCGTGTTGCTGCTCTCGCTGAT
This sequence comes from Bradyrhizobium sp. CCBAU 11386, assembly GCF_028128955.1. Lineage (NCBI taxonomy): Bacteria > Pseudomonadati > Pseudomonadota > Alphaproteobacteria > Hyphomicrobiales > Nitrobacteraceae > Bradyrhizobium > Bradyrhizobium sp. CCBAU 11386. The sequence goes on along the minus strand of NZ_LBKA01000026.1, from coordinate 3,722 downwards.
ACAGCCGTTGCATGGATTAACGTTCGCTCTCCTTCATCTCGCTTGCATGCGGATGATGGGAACGCTGGTCGCAGCAAGCGTCGCCGCAACTGCGCAAGCTCTCTATGCGTTTGGCTCAGGATTGCTAACGGCAGTGCTGACCTTATTGTCCGGCGCACTGTATGCTTCCTATGCCGGGGGCGGCGTTCTTTCCCATGGCGGCGCTCTGCGTCATCGCGCTCCCTTTAGCCTGGTTTGGCTTCGCCAATGGGAGAGACTGATACTTGGTCGAGCGAACGGGGCAAGGGCCGCCGGTCTACACTCAGCCGAAAACGCATCCGGGCAGCATCTCCTGTCTCGCGCGGTTGGTAACTTTGGCAGTCGGACGAGATCCTGTGCGAGCTTAGTGGCGCCGGTTTCTGTCGTCATGCGGGCCTTGCAAGGTGTCCCCATCGACGTCAGCTCGTCTTGGATCTCCGCTATGTCAATTTTTCGCCGATGTCCAAGCGAGGACCGTTGCGGCTCAACCAAGGGGCCGACTTCGCCTGAACATGAAACCAGTCGGTGCGAACCTTCTGGCCACCTCGAGCGCGTGGTTCTCGCTGCATTCCAGCGCGATCTTTTGGGAAAGCATAACATCTCCGACCGGCAGATTGCCACGCGGCATGAAACACAGGCCGCGCATCGGGCGCCCCTTTTCGTCGACCTCGCAGACGTTCGTCGACGCGCCCGCGTAGATCCTATACTTCCTGCCAGTATCGCCGCCGGTGACCTCGAAGTAACCCTTTTCCGTGAACGGTGCACGCTGGGGCGGCGATAGCCACGCCCGCAAGAGCTGCAGTGAGCGGCCCTCCGGAGTTCGTTCGGCGCCGTGTCTGATGAAGAGAGCCCGAATGGCTCTCGCGCGCCGGCCTTCACGCGGGCGAGATGATCTGAAGCCCAACATAGCGCGGGCCGATCACCCACCGACCAGCCTGGGGAAGAACACGGTTTCTTCCGCGTTCGGGTCGAACGATCGCATTTGCGATACTTGACCCGGACCCGTCCGGACTGCCGCGGTGAAGCCGGCGTCGGTCAATTTGTGGAACCGCCGTTCGGCCTTAGCGAGCTCTCGCGCGTCGTCTGGATCGAAAAAGTGACGGCTATCGCCGGTACTGTCCATCACGATCTGGATCGCCATGATCGTCTTCCTCGGAATGATGATGGGCAAGACTTGATCCAAGTATCTCGCCGAAGTCGCGGAGTTTCAAGACAAGAGATTGCCGACCGGCCCAGACCTTCTCTTGGCGCGGCTGGGCAAGGATGCCGGCGCGGCCACACCGAACGTCGGGCCTCAAAGAGCTTCTGAGTCGGCTAGCTCGTCGCGCCTTTAGCGGCCGCTTACGAGTTACGATGCTAGCGCCAAGGCCGAGATCAGCCGCTCGACTTAGCCTTTGGTGGCCGTCCAGTATATTGAGGGCGGCCGTCTCCCTTTCGTGGCCGCGGTCTGCGAAGCCGCAATCAATATTTTGAAGTCGCGCGCTGTATACGCCCCTACGATAAGCCCCAAACGCATCTGAAACAATGAACCGGCTGAGCGGTACTAAATTCCCATCGCGTAAAAGCACAGGGCGTGCGGCGGATGCTTGAGCGCTCCGAGCCGAGCATGTTCCCGCCAGCTAGGAACCAGCCCGAGCCAGGAGATTTATGCGTTAGACGCATTTCGAAGGGTTTACCAATGGCGATTGATGCTTTTAGAGGAACAACGCCGCTGTTTCTTCCTGAACGTTTTTTCGTAGGGCGGCTAGAAGGTTGGGCAGTGCTGGAAAGTCTGGTTGGCGGACTACTGAAGCGCGCAACAATTGCTGGTCACGGCGAACTAGAGGCCGACACTGATACAGTGCTGTTCACCGAGGCGTATACATTTGACGATGGCCATAGCGATACTCTGCATTGGACGATCCGAAAGGGTGAGGAAGGCAAGTACACCGGCTTGGAAAACAGACTGGAGGGTGAGGCCATTGGGGAGCAAGCCGGTTGCGCATTCCACTGGAAATACACGCGCGATACGCCGCAAGGGGGCGGTAGGTCGTTCAAGCTGAATTTCGACAATTGGTTTTATGGAATCGATGAACGAGCTTGCATAGTCCGCGGCCGTGCTGGGCGTGCTGGTATCCCGTTTGCGACGGCGCACGTTACTTACCGTAAGCTTTAGCCTCGCTGGTGTCTGCCATTGCCACAGGCGAGAGCAGGTGGGGGCACAGCGAAAATCGAACCGCGGGCGCGGATTGTCGGCAACTGCTGGCAGATGTCTCCGGCTATTGAATCGGCAGGGCACGGCCGCAAAGGCGGCGGCCGGGTCTGGGCAGGTGGGGTCGGGAGGCGTCCTCGTCCTGCATTGCACGAAACAGGTCGGGCCCGATCGCGCCGCTCTCGAATGGGGCGATGAACATGCCTTCGGGCCGGCCGCCGACCAGCCGGGCTAGGTCTTGCGCATCTCGAAGCGGGAGCTGGCGCAGATCCTCGCCGCCGAGCGCGAGCAGACAAACGCATAGAGCTGCACCTATTCGTCGTGCCGGCGCGAGTGCAGCGCGTTGAAGTCGGAGACACCGTCGACGCCGAGCACGACGGCCTCGCCGTCGATGTCGAATTGCTGCTCGCGGTTGCGCTGCGCCGCCAAACGGTCGGTCCAGTTGCGCCCGTTCTGGTGATCAGGCGCCCGGTGCGGCCGTTGCGCTCGACGCGCAGGCGATAGCCGTCATACCTGATCTCGTGGAACTAATCGGGGCCGGAGCTGGGCAGGTAGAACTCGAATGTGCTTGGCATGAGAACGAGATAGTCGCGCGCCCGCGAATATGCGAATCTTGCGCTCGATTTGAGCGTCGGGATTTCGTCAGTGAGGGACCGATGACAATTGCATTGCCATACCTTGGAATTGCGGTCTGCTGCTCGCTCACGGTCTGGTTGGTGAGCTTGATGCTTTGGGACCGGGGTGGAAGCGCCAGCTGCACGCCGATCGAGCGGCCAAGCTGGCTCTCGATGAAATCCTTCAAGCCGTCCGAGATCACGTGATCCTCGGCGGCGATTCTGCGCTCGAGCTCGCGCGCGATGTCCTCGGACGCCTCGCGCGACCAGCCCTCGACCGGATTGAACGCGACCACGCGGAGCACCCGGTCATATTGCCCGGCGAGAAGATTGCCGATCACCGTGGAATGGTCGATGCCTTCGTCGGTCTCGCGGAAGGCCGCACCGTCTCGGAAGTCCTCAAGGACGAGAAAAGTCCTTGTCGAGGCGATCGTTCGGAATGATGGACGGCGAGGCCATACGCAAAACTCCACTGACCAGAGTCCAAGATAGGCAACGTTGGGGCCGAAGCTGGGGCCGCGCGACATATGCAGAGCCCTTCACTTTTGTTGTCCTACTCCGCTCTCACGCACCAGGCGAGCAATTCGGCGAGGGCCGTCCCACACCTCAACAGTAGCGTGGCTTCTAAGAAATTCTTGGATCGAGCTTGGGCGTCTTTGTTCGTTGGGCAGTCGATTTCATAAACTGCACAGACAACGCCTCCTGCATCGACCGCGTACGCAACATATCGCATCGCAGTTCCCAGATTGACGAGAACTGCTATGGAGATTCATTCGCCGCTTGATCGTTCCTGCGGCTGCGTCTCATCGTGATGGAGGCTGGGGCTTGGAGCATGGCATCACCTCCGCAATTCGACGCCGGGCGCTTTCAGCCACTCGCTCATATGCAGCCCCTCTTCG
>NZ_LBKA01000025.1:0-8569 GCF_028128955.1 Bradyrhizobium sp. CCBAU 11386 | reverse complement strand
TTTCGTCGTGCCTTGGCAAAGGCGCGGTCGGTTGCCATGAAACGCTCGATCATCGGCGCTACTAATTTGGCAGGCTCAGTCGGCGTCGTCGCACCTCCGCTACGCATCAGTATTTCAGCGTAAGCTTTGAGATCCCTATAGACCGCAGCCGGCAACTCGATCGTGAGCTTGACCGGCTTGTCGTCTTCAAGCGGCCCAAGCTTGAGCTTCGTCATGGCGTTCCTCCCTTTCCGTACGGAGCCAATACCAAATCCCGCGTAACGATGACCCGGACCGGGAAACCCGGCCGGATGGTCAGCGTCGGCTGGATGTTGACCTGACGTTGCACGATTTGCTGTCCGGTCTGGCTGATGCTGTTGGACGCGCCGCTGCGAATCGCCTGAACCAGGTTGTTCTCATTCTGGCTCGTGCACCGCCTCCGGTCCGACGCTAAGCAGGGTCGAGAGGACGGCGGCCTTGAACAGCATGCCCCAGTGGTTGTCGACCTCATCCTCGAGTCCGGCATAACCACCTGTATCGGCACCAGGCTGGCGCTCCAGCACGATCGAGTTGCCGTCCGGCATGATAATGCGAGTCCAGACCAAGAGGATGCGGGACTGACCGAACGCGACAGAGCTGTCGTATTGACCAATCAGCTTGGCCCCCTGGGGAACCAGAAGATATTTGCCGGACGGGCTGTCATATACTGCCTCGGTCACCTGGGCGGTGATCTGACCGGGCGCCGTATAGACCTGATAGAGAGCTCCGCCGGAGAACGGATAGATCTGTACCGCGTTGATGAATCCGTTGCGGACCGGCTGCACCCGTGCCGCAGCGTTGGCCTGTTTGACGCGAACCTTCGGATCAGCGGCTTCCGGGACGCGTTTGCCGGCGGCTGCGGTTTCAACTGCCCGGGCAGCGGCAGGGGTTTTGGCAATTCCACGATTTTGACGGGCGGCGGCGGATCAGTGGTGAGCGTCGCCGACTCTGCAGTATCGTAGTTGATGTCGGGCGGGATGAAATTGTGCGCACAGCCGCCGAGTGTCGAGACGGAAATCAGCAAAGCCGCAAAGGCGGATCTACGGAAGCATGTATCTCTGTCTTTCCGGCGTTCGTAAATGATGAAGAAAAGCGAAGCCGGACCACCGGCTCTCGAGAAATTCGGCGGGGTCATTGTCCCAGCTCCTTCGACCAGTTGATGGCGTTGACGTACATGCCGAGTGGATTCTTGAGCAGCCGATCGGCATCGGTTGGCGGCTGAATTGCGATGGTGAGGATTGCGGTCCAACGTGTGGTTCCGGCGAGCGCCCCGTCCTGATAGCGGTGCTCGACCCAGGCCACGCGAAAACTGTCGGGCGAGGCACGAATGACGCTGGAGACGTCGATCGCGACCTGCTGCTTGCCGAGATTGGCGAAGGGGTCATTGGCGCGGGCGTAGTCGTTCAGCGCCGCCGCGCCCGCCGTTGTCGTGAAATCATAAGCCTGCAGCCAGTTGTGCCGCACGATGATCGGATCGGCCGGAAGCGAGCGGACGATCTGGATAAAGTGAGCGAGATACCAGGCAATCTGCGGATCGTTCGGCCTGTAGTCGGCGGTGGCGGGCGCGACGGCTTGCGCCTCGCCGAGCTTGTCGACCTGCACCACCCAGGGAACGACGGTGCCGTGCGTGGATTGCCAGACGAGCCCGCCGGCGAGGCCGCAAGAGAGGATCAGCGAACCGAAGGCCATCAGCCGCCAATTCTTGGCCTGCACGCGGGCGGAGCCGATGCGTTCGTCCCAAACTTGCGCCGCGCGCTGGTAGGGGGTTTCGGGTTCGGGTGCGCGGCCGTAGCGGACCGACGATCGCCGGAAGACTGACATTCGTTATTCTCCTCCCGAGAGGTCGACGGAGTGGCCGCCGCCATGGCTGTCGCCGGATTTGAGGGCTTGCGCGGCTGTCTGAGCGCCGTGAATGACGGTCTGATTGCGCTTGACGCGATGGGCCCAGGCAGGCCGACCGCTTTCGCTCGCTGCTTGAGATGCGGCTCCATCGTTGGTGGCCTCGCCACTCCCGATGGTCCCCATCGTCGAGGAGCCGCCCGTGTTGGCGACGCCGGCACGGGCACCGGAGGTAAAGCTCTCCTTCATTGCCCCCGCTGCTTGCGACGCGGCGCGTCTTGCGGGAGCTGCCGCGTGACTTGGTGTCGCACGGCCCACGCCGCCGAGACCGGACGCGACGCCACCAGCGCCGGACCGACCGGCCGATGCGAGGCTGTAGGTGGAGGACACACCGCCCGCCATCGCAGCACCACCACGCGCGGCGGCCGCAGCACCGGAGCTAGCTGCCATCGCTCCCCTTCCGGCCAAACCGAGCGCCGCGCCGCCGACCATCGCTGTACCGGCAACAGCCAGACCCGTGCCGACTGCAGCGCCGGCGCCAAGCTGCGGCGCGCCGGAAACAAGCCCGGTCGCGATGCCGGGCCCGAAGATGCCGAGGCCCAGCATGGCGAGTGCCGCCAGCACGACAGCGAGCGCCTGCTCGATCGTCGGCTGGCCCCCGACATAGGCAGTGGTAAACTGGGAGAAGAGCCCAGTGCCAATTCCGACGATCACGGCGAGCACCATGACCTTCACGCCGGAGGCGACGACGTTGCCCAGCACCTTCTCCGCGAGGAAGGCTGTCTTGTTGAACAGCGCGAACGGAATCAGGATGAAACCGGCGAGCGTCGTCAGCTTGAACTCGAGCAGCGTGACGAACAGCTGCACCGCCAGAATGAAGAAGGCGATCAGCACCAGCAGCCAGGACACCATCAGCACGGCAATCTGGACAAAATTCGCAAAGAAGCTGGTGAAGCCCATCATCTGGCTTGCCGCGTCGAGCAGCGGCTGCCCGGCTTCGAGACCGACTTGCGCAAGCCTGCCGGGCTGCAGGAAATCCGCGGTCGAAATCGAAGAGCCGCCGGCCTTTAGGCCGAGACTAGCGAAGCTATTGAAGATGATGCCCGAGAGCTTGGTGAAGTTGGTGATGATGAAGGCAAAGAAACCGATATAGAGGGTCTTCTTCACCAGCCGCTGGAGAATGTCTTCGTCTGCGCCCCAGGCCCAGAACAGGCCGGCCAAGGTGATGTCGATAACAATCAACGTCGACGACAGATAGGTGACCTCGCCTTTGATGAGGCCGAAACCTGAATCGATGTGAGTCGTGAAAGTATTGAGGAGTATCGATGACGCCGACGTTGTTCATGGCCGCTTGTCTCCCTGCGTGGCGTTCATCGTCGGCGGAGTGGCCGGCGCGGCCTGCGGCGAAAGTGGCCGCGCCGGCCCGCCGAAGAGGCGCGCGCGGTTCTCCTTCCAAACCGCCTGGCAGTGCGGATCTTCGGCATCCTGGGGGCCAAGCGCGTCGCAGCGGCGCAGCTCGGCCGAGAGATCATCGGGAGCGGAGACAGAGGGGGCATCGGACACGGGCCCCTCCGCCGGACGCCGATGAATGACGTGCAGCGCGGCGAGGAACATCACAAACACGATAATCATCGTGCCAGCGCGAAGGAGATCCGAGCGCTCCATGACCCAAGCCTCAGTTGCCGCTGAACATGGTGACGTTGCCCGGCTGATAGCCGCTGCGTGTCGAGAAGATCCTGTAGTGCTGCTGGCCCTGCGATTCGGTCGCGGTCACGCGCGCCTGCTCCAGCGCGTCCGCTCGTCCCTTTGCGGCGAGCACTGCGACGAGATCGGATAGCTGCTGGGAATGTAGGGCCAGCAGCTGATTGCCGGCCTGAGCCGCCTGCAGGAAGCTGGGTCAGCGTCGACAACGGCAGGTTCGCGAGGTTTTTGCCTTGATTCACCAGGCTCTGGGCCTGATTGGTCAGCATGGATCTGATTGTTGATCTGCTGCAACTCGCGCGCCGCGGTCAGCACGTTCTGGCTAAAGTTGGTGGGGTCATAGACGATCCACTGCGCGGAGGCTGGCGCCGACAGAAGCGATGAGGTCGATAGAGCGAGCGAGAGTGCGGTCGCAGCGGCTAAGCCAGCGCGCCGCACATCAAGAGTCGTCATGATTGCACCTCTAGGTTTGTCAGGTCAGGGATGAGATAGGCGGCCCAGAGCAGCTCGTGATCCGCAAGCCAGGCGGCCGTGAAGTCGTCGCGGCCGTGCTCGGCGAGCAGCCGTTCGATTGCGGCATGATCGGCCTTGGAAGACGCGGCGCAGAAGGCGAGCGCGACCGGCCCGAGGCCGAGCTCGAAGAGCCGATTGCCGCGGCGAGACTGGCAGTAGTAGTCCCGCTTCGGCGTCGCCCGCGCGATGATCTCGATCTGGCGGTCGTTCAACCCAAACCGCTGGTAGATGGCGGTGATCTGCGGTTCGATCGCGCGCTCATTGGGCAGGAAGATCCGCGTCGGGCAGCTCTCGACGATTGCGGGTGCGATGTTGCTGCCGTCGATGTCGGAGAGCGATTGGGTGGCGAAGACGACGGAGGCGTTCTTCTTCCGCAGCGTCTTCAACTATTCCCTGAGCTGTTGCGCGAAGGCGGGATCGTCGAGGACGAGCCAACCCTCGTCGATGATGAGGAGGGTCGGCCGCCCATCGAGCCGTCCCTCGATGCGATGGAAGAGATAGGTGAGGACGGCAGGCGCAGCACCAGCGCCAATCAAGCCCTCGGTCTCGAAAGCCTGCACCGACGCAAATCCGAGGTGCTCGGCCTCCGCGTCGAGCAGACGGCCGGAGGCGCCGCCGACGCAATAAGGTTGCAGCGCCTGCTTGAGCGCGGCCGATTGCAATAGAACCGTCAGGCCGGTGATCGTGCGCTCCTCGACCGGCGAGGACGCCAGCGAGGTCAACGCCGACCAGACATGCTCCTTCGCGGTTGGATCGATGGTGACGCCTTCCTTGGCGAGGATCGCGGTCACCCATTCGGCCGCCCAGGCGCGCTCCGCCGCATCGCCGATACGAGGCCAGCTGTTGAAGAGACACGGAGTCTTCCGCGCTGTTCGACAGACCTCCGCCGAGGTCGTGCCAGTCGCCGCCCATGGCAAGCGCGGCCGTGCGGATCGAACCGCCAAAATCGAAGGCAAAGATCTGGCTTTTGCGGTAGCGGCGGAACTGGATCGCCATCAGCGCCAGCAGCACGGACTTGCCGGCGCCGGTCGGGCCGACGATCAGGGTGTGGCCGACGTCGCCGACATGGAGCGAGAAGCGGAACGGCGTCGAGCCTTCGGTCTGCCAAAGAAGAGCGGGGAACTGCGGAAATGCTCATCACGGCCTGGCCCGGCCCAGACCGCCGAAAGCGGAATCATGTGGGCAAGGTTCAATGTCAAGCAAGCCCGGGTGATGCCGGCCTTCAGATTGTCGCTCACCGTCTGCCGGGCCACGCCACCGAAATAAGAGAATGCCCGAACGTGCGAGGCAAGCCAGTCCGGCAGGCTTGGCTGACGCTGGCTTCGGCGTAGGTGTAGTTCGAGGCGCCGAGCACAACGACGAAGATCTGCATGCTGCGCACCTCGCCGCTGAGCCCGTCAACCACCTCCATCGTGCGGCCGGAATAGTCGACGAACAGCTTCTCGCCGGCGACATGGATCTGGCGCAGAGTCAGCTTGAGGCGGCCGGCCCATTCCTTAGCGTTCGCAGAACCATGAATAGCCTGAAGCTGTCGGAGCTTGCGTCGCAATACTCCTTCCACAACAGCATCAGCGTAACGTGCGGGCGCCGCAGCTCGCGATGCATGAGCGCCCATTCGGGCTGTGGAATCGTCGCTGAGCCGATCCGATGGTTGCGGATACAGGCGGTTCTCGAGCTGCTCCGGCGGCAACGGCCAGGTCAAGCCGGCACGGCGGGTTCGGTTCAGGTACTTGCTGACCGTGCTTTGGGCCAAGCTCAGGCTGCGGGCAACGGCGCGTTGCGATATGCCGACGCTTTAGTGCAGGCGTAGAACTTCGCGAATGTGGCGCTTGGACAGTCTCTCTGTGGCATCTAGATCCTCTACGGTTAGGCAAAAGACCAAGCTACCCGGGTTGCAGACTGTCAGCGGTGCGCGCCTCCTGATTGCCCCCGACCGCGATCGCGGGAAACAGCGATCATGATCGGCAGGAATTGGTGATCACGATCGGCTGGAACGCGGAAAGATCATCGCGGCGCATTCAAAACGGCGTCGCCGGGCGAGTTTCTCGGCTTCCTGAACAGCGTCACCGCGGCCTTTCCGGGCCGAACGCTTCACGTCATCCTCGACTACTCAACGCCCACAAGAAAAACGAACATTGGCTCAAGGCCTACCCCAACGTGCAACTATTCACGCCGACAAGTGCGTCCTGGCTCAACCGGGTCGAGGTATGTTTTTCGATCTTGCAGGTGCAGTCGCTTAGCGGCACTTCCTTTACGAGCCTCAAACAGCTTCAGGAACACATCGATGCCTACGTCAACGCGTACAATGACAAGGCCGAGCTCTTCGTCTGGACCAAGAAAAGGTCCGTCAACGCCGTTTCAAACGCCGCCGTATACTCAGCTCTGATTCCGGGTACTCGTGTGGGTTTCGACGGCCTCGGTGGCCTTTCGGACATGGGCCGGCCCTTCCCCGACCGGCCGTTCATCGCGGTAGCGCACAATTGTTTCACACGTTCTCGTTCGAGGCACCACGAACAACTAATCGGATGGCCGGTGTGAGTTCTTTGGCAAAAACCAACAGGGCTACCCTTCATCCACCTCTATACGTGGCTGCATCGCAGACCACCGGCCGAAACCGACATGCACAAATGCTTTGGGGCAACCCGCCTTCGGTATCGAGGCCCTCATCGATCAGAAACACCTGCCGAAGCTAATCTGACCGCCAGAACCATCCTGTCAAATTCCCGGGCGGAGGTACGAGCGTTTCCGCTTGGTCGCAGAGGGCGCAAGACGTGCACCGTGCTGTCTTCGCGAGACACATTGTCGTCGTCAGGTTCTCGACAGCTCCGTAGCAAAATATGTGGAGCTGATCCCAATGGACGAACATCGATTCGCACGATGCTCACGCTGCGTAGGTAGCCCGTCGGGGGCTGGGTGGTTTGTTGCGGGGGCCGACGTCGAGAAGTGGACTCTTAGCCTAATCGCCCTCGATCTTCGTTCGCATCCCCCGGCGCGTCAGATCCAGGCCCAGCTTCAAACGGCCTATATTTTTGAAAGTGAGAACGGATGGATCTCCCCTCGACCAACTGGATGCGGGAACAATCGGACAGCACGGACCCGCAAGCAAGCTCACCCGCGGTTCAGTCCGCAGATGGAGCGACCTTTGAGCGGCAACTGAACGAGATCGCCAATTCAGATGGAGGCGGTGGAGCAATGCCGGCCGCCCCGGCGCCGCAGCCGGCTCGGTCAACTCCACCGCCTCTTTATTCCGGGGATGCTTCGGCTATTTGGGGGCTTGAGGAGGCACTCATCAAGGGCGGGGCCGCCCCACACACCGCCCAGAACAATGCATATTCTCTTCTCGGCTTTGGCCGCTGGCTCTTGGCAAATAACAAACCGGCTATTGTTGCCCGGCTGAACGACAAGTCGCTGATCGCTGACGCGCGCCAGTTCATCGAAGAGGGGCATCCCAGGGCTATCCTTACGGCAATAGATCATCTACGGACCTCGCAGTCGACGGGCGGAGTCGTGCCGATCGCAGGCTTCGCTGAGCTAAATCCACACTCCGAGGACGTGGCTCTCATCAATAAGTATAAAAACGAAGCAGCGACAGCTACCGCCAGAAGCAACGCAGTTGCTCTTAGAAGTTTCAGTGATTACCTGCGTAAAAACAATAAGGAGGGCATTGCTGCCCGGCTTTCCGGCACGTCGTTGGATGGAGATGTCGACGCCTATAAATCGCACCCCGGTTATAATCGGAAGATCCGAGCCGCGCTAGCTCATCTCCGACAACCTAGAGACCAGAGCGAGCTGCATTTTTATTCCGAGGATGCTGCCCTTTTTTCAGGGCTTGAGAAGGCCCTCATCAAGGGCGGGGGCGCCGAAAGCACCGCCAAGGACTATGTACGTACTCTTCGCAGCTTTGGCCGCTGGCTCTTCGCAAATAACAAACAGGCCATTGCTGTTCGGCATAATGACGAGTCGCTGATCGCTGATGCGCGCCAGTTCATCGAAGAGGGGCATCCCAGGGCTGTTCTTACGGTAATAGATCATCTCAGGACCTCGCAGTCGACGGGCGGAGTCAAGCCGATCGCAGGCCGCGCCGAGCTGAATCCTTATCATCAGGATGCGGCTCTCATCGAAGAGTACAAAGACGAAGAAACGACAGAAACCGGCAAGAAGGTTGAAATCAGGAAGGATGCAACTGCTCTTCGCAGTTTCAGTCACTACCTGCGTGAAAACAACAAGCCGGGCATTGCTGGTCGGCTTTCAGGCAAGGCGCTGGATGGAGATGTCAAGTGCTATAAGAAGGACGCCGGGGGTAACCGGCGGATCGGTGCCGCACTGGCTCGTCTCCGAAAATCGTCGGCCGGCGCTGAGGCGATGGAGCTCGAGCGCCATATTGATCCCGAAGACGCGGCCCTGAGGGAATCGACGCGGGTCGGCGACGCCGCTGCGCAGCACAGTGCGTCGCAGAAAGCTGGCAGCTGGCCAGAGGAGCTTCCTGCGGAAGGCTACG